>NZ_JBEZIQ010000026.1:0-139642 GCF_040651155.1 Kitasatospora sp. NPDC048545 | reverse complement strand
CTGGCTGCACATCGACACCGCGGAGTCGGGCACCACGGCGTACGACAAGCTGACCGTGTCGGTCAACGGCACCACGCTGAAGACCTACTCCAACGCGGACGCCGCGGCCGGCTACCAGCAGCGCACCTTCGACCTCTCGGCCTACGCGGGCCAGAGCGTCACCGTGAAGTTCAACGGCGTCGAGGACTCCTCGCTGCAGACGAGCTTCGTCATCGACGACACCTCCGTCCAGACCAGCTGAACCCCGGTAGGTCAGCGGCAGGGCCCGGCGGCTACGGCTGCCGGGCCCTGCCGGCTCTGCGCCGGACGCCCGCACCGCGGTGGAAAGCGGCGACCGACAGGCCCTCTGGGGCGATTTGCTCACGCGTCTGGGCACGCCGGACGTGGGGATCCAGGTCTGGACGTCCGTCCATCGGCAGTCGGACAGGAGTCACCGGGCGGTCCTGGACATCGCGCTGAAGTACGCCAAGGCCGTCGTGGCGGACTATCCGTGCTCGAACCCGGTTCACCTGCCGGACAGCGTCCCCGGGTCGGCGACGAACTTCCCGCCGCTGGACCACTGACCGATCGGGGCCGCCCTATGCTGTCCCGATGATCAAGCCGATTGAGCTGGTGATATTCGACTGCGACGGCGTCCTGGTGGACAGCGAGGTGATCGCCGTCCGCGTCCTGGTGCGGCTGGGGGAGGAGTACGGCTGGCCGTTGACCGGGGCGGAGGCGGTCGAGCTGTTCGTCGGGCGGTCGGAGGCCGCCAACAACGCGCTGGTCGCCGAGCGGCTGGGGGAGGAGGTGGCGGCGGTGTGGGGCAAGCGCTTCCACGAGCTGCACGCCGAGGCCGTGGACGCCGGGCTGACGCCGGTGGCCGGCCTGCCGGAGGCGCTGGCCGCGATCACCCTGCCGACGTGCGTGGCGTCCAGTGGCACCCACGAGAAGATGCGGCACACCCTGGGCCGGACCGGGCTGTACGAGCGTTTCGACGGGCGGATCTTCAGCGCCACCGAGGTCGGGCGCGGCAAGCCCGCGCCCGACCTGTTCCTGCACGCGGCCCGGAGCATGGGCGTGGAGCCGGCCTCCTGCGTCGTCGTCGAGGACAGCGGGCCCGGCGTCCGGGCCGCCCGCGCCGCCGGGATGCGCGCGCTCGGCTACGCCGGCGGCGTCACGGCGGCGGAGCGGCTGGCCGGCCCGGACACGGTCGTCTTCCACGACATGCGCGAGCTGCCCGGGCTGATCGCGGCCGGCGCGGTTCACCAGGGGTAGGTGACGCCCTCCGCGGTGAGGAACCGGCCGGTGGCCCCGGCCCCGGCCTCGCCGAGCTGCCGGGCGATCCGGCGCCCGCCCTCCTCCGACGTCGCGTGGCCGCTGTGCCGGTTGAGGTCGGTCGCGCAGTAGCCCGGCTCCAGCGAGCTGACCTTGATGCCCGACTCGCGCAGCGCCCGGGCGTAGACCAGGGTGACGGCGTTCAGCGCCGCCTTGGAGGAGTTGTAGGCGAGCAGTGTCGCGTGCTCCCAGACCGGGTTGTCCGGGTCGGCCAGGAAGGAGAAGCTGCCGAGGCCGCTGGAGACGTTGCCGATCAGCCCGGCCGCGGACCTGCGCAGCAGCGGCAGCATGGCGTTGATGACGGCGACGGCGCCGAACACGTTGGTCTCGTACGTGTCGCGCACCGCCTCGACCGGCAGCTCCTCCGGTGTGCGCTGCCAGTCCAGGGCGATGCCCGCGTTGTTGACCAGGGTGTCCAGCCGCCCGTACTCGGCGGTGATCAGTCCGGCCGCGGCGGCGATGGTGGCCGGGTCGGTCACGTCCAGGTGGACGAAGCGGGCGTCCAGGCCCTCGGCGGTGAGTCCGGCGGCGGCCGCGGCGCCACGTCCGGGGTCGCGGGCGCCGATCAGCACGGTGTGCCCGGCGCGGGCGAGTTCGCCGGCGGTGGCCAGGCCGATGCCCTTGTTGGCGCCGGTGATCAGGATGATGCGGTTCTTCGCTGTGGTGGTCATGGCTCCACCGTGGCCGGGTCGGCGGCCGGGCGGGAGGGCACCGTCGAGGGTGGTACCGGCGGTCCCATGGTCGGCGCGGGCCGGCCGGGCGAGACTGGGGGCGTGGAACACGTGGACCGGGCGGAGCTGGCCGCCTTCCTGCGGCGCTGGCGCGCCCGCATCCAGCCCGCCGACGTCGGCCTGCCGGCCGGCGGGCGGCGCCGCACCCCGGGCCTGCGCCGCCAGGAGGTCGCGCAGCTCGCGGGCATGTCGGTGGAGTACTACATCCGGCTCGAACAGGGCCGGGGCCCGCGCCCGTCCCGGCAGATGATCGGCGCGATCAGCCGGGCCCTGCGGCTGTCCGAGGACGAGGCCGCCCACCTGCACCACCTGGTCGGCGAGCCGCCGCTGCCCCCGAGCGCGCTGCCGCGTGACGTCCGGCCGGGCGTCCTGCACCTGCTCGACCGGCTGGACGACACCCCGGCCATGGTCTGCAGCGCCGCCCGCGACGTGCTCGCCTGGAACGCCATGGCGGCGGCGCTGCTCGGCGACTTCTCGGCCCTGCCACCGGGCGAGCGCAACATCATCTGGCGCTTCTTCACCGACCCGGGCACCCGCGCCCGCCACGACCCCACCGGCCAGGCCCGGTTCGCCTGCCGCGCGGTCGCCGACCTGCGCTCCGCCGCCGCCCGCTACCCCGCCGACAGCGGTGTGCGCCGGCTGGTCGACCGGCTGCTCGCGGGCAGCGAGGAGTTCCGCGAACTGTGGGCCCGCCAGGACGTCGAGGTGCGCCGCTCCACCCGCAAGCGCATCGTGCACCCGGTGGTCGGCCCGCTCGACCTCGACTGCGAGGCGCTACACGACCCGCACCGGGACCAGTGGACGATCTTCTACACCGCCGTGCCCGGCAGCCCTTCGCACTCGGCGCTGCGGCTGCTCAAGGTGGTGGGCAGCCAGGACCTCGCGGTCAGGGAGTGAGCGGGCCCGGGGTGGCGGGGCGCAGGGTGGCGAGGGCGATGTCGAGGAAGTCCCGTACGGGGCCGGTGTCGTCGCGGTCCTGCGGGACGGCCAGGCAGGTCACGACGGGCGGGAGGCCGACGACGGGCAGGTAGACGAGGTCGGGGCGGGAGTAGGAGGCCGCGACGCTCACCGGGACGAGGGCGACGCCCTGGCCCGAGGCGATGAGTTCGAACTTCTCGTCCAGCGTGTAGGCCCGTCGCGCCCGGGCGTCGAGGACCGGCTCACCGTCCAGGTCGGCCGGGGTGAGGCTGTCGCGGCGGGTGAGCGGATGGGCCGCGGGCAGGCACGCGACCTTGTTCTCGCGTCCGACGGGGACGGTGTGCAGCCCCGTGTCGTCGAAGGGGTGGCGCAGGTACCCGAGGTGCGCGCGGCCGTCCCGCAGCGGCGCGTCCTGTTCCCACCAGCGCAGCGGCAGCACGTCGACTCCGACCTCCGGGTGCCGGGCCGTGAACGCCCGGATCGCCTCCGACACGTGCAGGCCGGGCGAGAAGGCGACGACGATCCGCCGCTCGCTCCGCGCAGCCTCCTGGACGCGTCGCAGGGCCGCGTCCACCGTCGTGGTGATCCGGCCCGCCTCCTCGTACAGCGTCCGCCCGGCGGGGGTCAGTTCGACGCTGCGCGTGGTCCGCGTGAACAGCGTGCAGCCCAACTCCCGTTCGAGCGCGCGGATCTGCCGGCTCAGGACCGGCTGGGTGATGAACAGCGCGTCCGCGGCGCGGCCGAACCACCCGTGGTCGGCGACCGCGACGAAGTAGCGGAGCTTGCGCAGGTCCAGATCCATGCCCGCACGGTATCAATGCGCTCGAAAGGGCATTGGACGCCGGACCCGGGCCGCTCGGAGACTCGGACCATGACCGACACCCGCAGCACCGCCCTGATCATCGGCGCCTCCCGGACCCTGGGCCTCGGGCTCGCCGCCGAGTTCCTCCACCGCGACTGGGACGTCATCGGCACGGTCCGCGGCACCCGGCGCACCGGCCTGCACGACCTGGCGGACTCCTCCGGCGGGCGGCTGACCGTCGAGTCGTTGGAGATGACCGACCCCGGGCAGATCGCGACACTGCGGGACCGGCTGGCCCACCGCACCCTCGACCTGCTCTTCGTCAACGCCGCCGTCACGCGCGGCGACCTGCCGATCGGGGAGGTCCCGACGGACATGTTCACCGAGGTCATGGTGACCAACGCGCTGAGCCCGATGCGCGTCGTGGAGGCGCTCGGCCCGCTGGTCGCGCCGGCCGGGACCATTGGCGTGATGTCCTCCGACCAGGGCAGCATCGCGCTCAACACCGAGGGCGGGCAGGACCTGTACCGGGCGAGCAAGTCCGCCCTGAACCAGCTGATGCGCTGCTACGCAGCCCGCCGCGCGGCCGACCCGCGGACGCTGCTGCTGATGGACCCCGGCTGGGTGCGCACCGGGCTCGGCGGCTTCGAGGCCGAGCTCAGCGTGGAGGAGAGCGTGCCCGGCGTGGCGGGGACGATCGAGCGGCACCGGGGGAAGGGCGGGCTGCACTTCGTCGACCACCTGGGGCAGGTCGTGCCCTGGTAATTCGCTTGCCGGGTACGGCAGGTGCTGGAAGGGTCGGGCGCCATGTCGCCCTCCCCGAAGATGCACGCGGACGAACTCGACATCGACGAGGCGCTGGTGCGCCGACTGGTGTCCGCGCAGTTCCCGCAGTGGGCCGCACTGCCGGTCGAGCCGGTGGAACCGGTCGGCACCAGCAACGCGATGTACCGGCTGGGCGCGGACCTGGTGGTACGGATCCCGCGCGTCCCGGGGGCGGTCGAGGACATCGCGAAGGAACGCGCCTGGCTGCCCCGTCTGGCGCCCGAACTGCCGGTCGCCGTACCGGTGCGGGTGGGGTCGGGCGAGCCGGGCGAGGGCTGCCCGTGGCCGTGGTCGGTCCTGCGGTGGCTGGACGGCGCCAACCCGGAGGCCGGAGGCGTGGCCGAACCGGTCCTGCTGGCCGCCGACCTGGCGGCGTTCGTCACCGCGCTGCACCGGGTGGACCCGGCGGGCGGCCCGGCCGCCTACCGCAGCGAGCCGCTGGGGGAACGGGACGGCCGGACCAGGGCGGCGATCGCGGCACTGGCCGATGTCATCGACGCGGGGGCGGCGACCGCCGTGTGGGAGGCCGCACTTCGGGCGCCCGCCCACGGCGGGGCGCCGGTCTGGATCCATGCGGACCTCCAGCCCGGCAACCTCCTGGTGGACGGGCGGGGCCGGTTGAGCGCCGTCATCGACTTCGGCTGCCTGGGCCTCGGCGACCCGGCGGTGGACCTGATCGCCGCCTGGTACGTGCTCCCGGCCGCGGCCCGGGACGCCTTCCGGACGGCCGCCGGCGCCGACGGCGCCGCGTGGGCCCGCGGGAGGGGCTGGGCGCTGTCCGTCGCCCTGATGGAACTGGACTACTACCGTGACACCAACCCGCGGATGGCGGCCATCGCCCGCCGCGTGATCGCCGAGGTCCGGATCTGACCACGACCGGGTCGACCCACCGTCCGGGCGGACGGCACCACGGCCCCTCCCGGCTGACCCGGCAGGAGAAGGACGTGATGTCGGGGCAGCCGGCGGGTCTACGGCGGGGCGGTGAGTGCGACGACCGATGCCGTCCGGCGACGGCGCGTGTTCCTCGGTGCCGGCTGGGCCGTGATCCTGCCGGCGGTCGTCGTGCCGCCGCTCGTGGCCGGGCCGGCCCTGGTGCGCTCGGGGCTGTGGGTCCTGTGCGGGCTGACGGCCCTGATCGGGCCCGTGGCCCTGCTGGGGGCCGCCACCGCGCGGACGGACTGGCGGGTGGTGGGCGGTTCGATGGCCCGGCCCTGGGGGCTCGCCCGGTGGTGAACCGGTCCGGCGGGGCCCCGGCGGCCACCGCGTGGCGGCCCCCGGTCAGGCCTCCCCGGCGGGCAGCCGCCATGCGAAGGGGAAGAGGTCGTCCTCCCAGCCGGGCGAGGCGGCCAGGTCGGCGGTCGCCCGCGGGGTGCGCAGGAGGCAGCGGTTGCGCAGCAGTTCGCGGCGCTCGGCGGGGGTGAGGAGGCGTTCCTCGGGGGCCAGGTCCTTGTAGTGCCCGAGCTCGGGGCGGCCGTCGACCGAGCCGTCCTCGGCGACGTTGAGGTGGTCGCCCTCCGGGGTCCGGTAGTCGAGCCGGAAGTCGGTTCTCCACTGGGAGTTGCTTCCCCAGCCGTGGGAGAGGTCGTGGGTGGTCCGGTCGGCGCGGCGGAACGTCCAGTAGAGCGGGAAGCGGTCGGCGACCCCGCGTTCGGCGTGCGCCGAGCCGGCCCGGATCCGGACCGCGGCGCGGGCGAAGAGCAGTTCGCCGAGCATCAGCCCGGGGTGGCGGACCTCCAGGACCTCGATCGGCGCCCGCGGGTCCTCGGCCTGCTCGACCTCGGCGATCTCGTGCAGGAAGGGGTCGAAGGGCGCGACGCCGTCGAACGGGGTCATGCCGAGGGCGGTGAAGAGGGGGAGGTAGCAGGGGAACCGCGGGTCGAGCAGCAGGACGTCGGCGACCCGGCCGAGGGCGTAGAGCTCCTCGACCAGGGTCGGTCCGTCGGGTGGCTCGTCGGCCCACCAGGCGGTGGCGTGGACGGCGGCGGTGCGCAGGCGCTCGCGGTAGGCCGGGGCGCCCGCCCGGCCGAGCCAGTGGTCGACGGCGGCTTCGTGCGGTCCGTCGTGGCCGAGTAGTTCGTGGTACAGCGTGCGCGCCTTCACCGGAGCGATCATGGTGAGGTTTTGCCGAACGGTCAACCAATCGTCCGTCCGGAGTGGGTAGCGTCCAGGGCCATGAGCGTGGTCGATGTGAACGAGCGGGCGGCGCGGCTGCCCGAGGCCTGGCGTTCCCAGGTGCTGGGGCGGGTCGGGACGGCGGCGGTGAAGGTGCTGCGGATGGACGGGCGGGAGCTGGAACCGGAGGTGCACGGGACGGCGGAGGTGCTGTTCGTCGCCGCCGGCCGTCTCGAACTCCTGCTGGACGCCGAGGAGTCGACCGTCCGGGCGGGGGAGCTGCGGGTGGTGCCGGCGGGCGGGCGGCACGCGGTGCGGGCGGGCAGCCGGGGGACGCTGTTGATCGTGGAGGTTCCGGAGGAGGGGTGACGGCGACCTCGTCCGCGCCGCCGCCCGAGGTCAGGGTCGTCGAAGTGGGGTGACCTGGGTGCCGGGCGTGTCCGCGGGGGCTGTCTCGCCCTCGACGAAGGTGCGCGGTCCCGATGGAGGCGCACGGTGGCGGGCGGGGGCGCGGTGGGCGCCCGGCCGGGGTGGCCGGGCGCCCGGGGCGCGGGTCAGCCGGTCGGCCGGCCGACGTGCCGTGCGCGCAACCTCCTTTCCCGTCACCGGCCGTCGAGGGCGGCGGCCACGGCGGCCTGTGCGTGCAGCCGGGCGGTGGGGAACACGGGGACCGGGCTGTCGGTCTGACGGACCAGCAGTTCGATCTCGGTGCAGCCGAGGACGATCCCCTGCGCGCCGGCGGCGACCAGGTCTCCGATCACCTCCCGGTAGGCGGCCCGGGACTCCTCCCGGACCACGCCGACGCACAGTTCCTCGTAGATCACCCGGTGGACCAGGGCGCGCGCACCGGCGTCCGGGACGAGGACGTCGAGGCCGCCGGACGCCAGCCGTCCGCGGTAGAAGTCCTGTTCCATGGTGAACGCCGTCCCGAGGAGTCCGACCCGGCGCAGTCCGGCGGCCCGGACGGCGTCCGCGGTGGCGTCGGCGAGGTGCAGCAGGGGGACGGAGACGGCCGCCTCGACCTGGTCGGCGACCTTGTGCATGGTGTTGGTGCAGATCAGCAGGAGGTCGGCGCCCGCCGCCTCCAGGGACCGGGCGGCGCCGGCCAGGACCTGTCCGGCCTCCTCCCAGCGTCCGGCGGCCTGCAGCCGCTCGATCTCGGCGAAGTCGACCGAGTGGAGGACGAGCCGGGCGGAGTGCAGTCCGCCGAGGCGGTCGCGGGTGAGTTCGTTGATCAGCCGGTAGTACTCGGCGGTGGATTCCCAGCTCATGCCGCCGATCAGGCCCAGGGTCTTCATGCGGTCATTTATAAGGCCAAATCAAGAATACTGGCAAATGTATAAGGATATCTTTCACTGTCTCTCCCGGGGCACCCGGTGCTGCCACTCGCGGGCGAACACCACCGACCCGGCCTCCAGTGCGCGCAGCTGCACGATGCTGAGGAAGTGCCCCGCGTCGCAGCGCAGTTGGGCGCGGGTCTGGACGGTGACGTCCCAGCCGATGTCGGGCCGCTCCAGCCGGACGGTGCGGTCGGTGCGGGCCTGGGCGCTGAGCGGGGCGTCGGTGAGGACGCGGTAGGCGGTCACGGTGTGTTCGTCGCGGACCAGGCCGTCGGGGTGGGTGCGGGTGCCGTCGGTCGCGGGGGAGAGCTCGGTGCGCCACTCGTGGCGGCCGATGTCGTGCACGGTGAGGTATTCGGGCCGGGCGGTGAGCGGCTCGGTGAGGTGGACGTCGAGCGGTTCGGGCAGCGAGGGGGCCTCCAGGGAGACGGGTGCGGAGCCGATGTCCGCGGCGAGGTGGCGGACGGGCAGGCTCAGCGCGGAGCGCGACGGGTCGAGGGCGTACCCGGCGGCCTCCGCGGGGGGCCACACCCACGGCCAGTAGACGGAGGAGAAGGCGAGCCGCAGCCGGTGTCCGGCCGGGAGGGTCCGGGCGCAGGCCGCGAGTTCCACCTCGGCGTCCGGTCCGTCGGCGACCAGCACGCCCCGGGTGACCAGCTCCGAGGTGCCGTCCGAGCCGACCGCGCAGAGCCGGACCGCCACCAGCGGGGCCGGCCCGCCGTCCCGCAGCCGGAGCCGCACGGTCGGTGCGCCGAGCAGTTCGACCGGCTCGGGCAGCGGCTGGGAGTCGAAGCAGACCGAGCGGCCGTCCTCCTCGCGCTGGTCGGGCGGCTGGTCGGCGGGGCGTCCGTGCGGGACGTAGGCGCCGGCGTTGAGGCCGGTGTGCTGCGGGGAGCGGACGTGGACGTAGCGGTCGTCGGAGGCGGTGCCGGCGGTGCGCAGCGGCCCGTCGAGGCCGTAGTGGATCTCGCGGACGTCGGGGGAGGGCCAGGTGTCGTCGCCGGTCCAGCGGGTGCTGATCCAGCTGCGCAGGGCGGGTTCCCTGGTGGCACCGGTGTCGACGCCGCGCAGCCAGTGGTCCCACCAGCGCAGGGTCTCCGGCAGGGCGTCCTCGGGCAGGCCGTGCGGCCAGGGGCCGATCAGGGCGCGCGCGGTGGGGGACTCGGCGAGCAGGCGCAGCACGAAGGAGCAGGACGGGTCGCCCCAGCCGGCGAGCGCGAGGGTGGGCACCGGGACCGGCACGGTCGTCTCGCCGGCGGCGAGCCAGGTGTCGACGGGCGGTTCCAGGGACTCCAGGCGGGTCAGCCAGCGGCCGCGCCAGGCGTCGCCGACGTGGCGCGGGTCCGGCGGCAGGGCGGCGTCGGCGACCAGGGCGGTGAGCCGGATGTGCAGGTCGGCGGCGAGCACGGCGCCGCCGAGCCGGTGGCCGCCCTCGGGGCAGGCGGTGACGGCGGCGCCGACGGTGTCCGGTGCCCGGGCGGCGAGGCGCAGCGCGGTGGTGCCGGCGGCGCCGACGCCGAGCAGGCCGATCCGGCCGGTGGACCAGGGGCGGCGGGCGAGCCAGTCGACCACCACGGCGCCGTCGGTCAGCTCCTGTTCGCCGCCGGGTTCGCCGGGGGTGCCGCCGGAGTTGCCGTGCCCGCGGGTGTCGACCCGCAGGGCGGCGTAGCCGTGGCCGGCGTACCAGGGGTGGCGCCGGGCGTCCTCGGCGGCGGTCCGGTCGGTGAGGCGGTCGCCGGAGTACTCCAGCAGCGCGGGGACGGGCTCGTCGACGACGGGCCGCCACAGGCGGGCGGCCAGGTGCGTGCCGTCGGGCAGCGGGATGCGGACGTCCTCGCGGGTGGTGTGGAAGGGGTAGGACGGCATGGCCGCTCCCATCGGGTCCCGGGCCGGGTGGGGGCCGGCGGGCCCGCGGCGCACGCGGTACGGGGGCTCGCTCCGTACGTGCGCGCCGCGGGCGTCGGCATTCCGACCCTAGGGGAGGTGCCGCCCGTTTTCCTGATGAGTGCGCTGCGGCGGTTACGCCTTGCTCAGCCAGGCGGTGGCGTTGAGGGCGAGGGCGGCGTCGGTGCCGGCCGGGTCGTCCCAGCCGTTGTACAGGGTGTTGCCGGACTGGCCGGTGCCGTCGTCGATCGGTGAGCTGTCGCCCCAGACCGCGACCCGGCCCGAGCCGAAGGCGCTGGTGACGAAGAAGGCGCCGGTGTTGCCGCTGTAGCCGGTCCGGTAGACCAGGCCCTTGACCGACGGGTTGTCGGCGGGCTTGAGGGTGAAGGTGGTGCCGTTGCGCAGGATCGAGCCGGTGACGGTGCCGAAGGGGCCGTGCAGGACGGGGTCGGCGGCGTCGTTGACGGCGCGCGGGTTGTCGGTGGTGATGTTGAGCAGGTCGACCGAGAAGCCGAAGGGGTCGTTGTTGTTCACCCCGTTGTTGGTCAGCAGGTCGTTGATGATCTTCGGCGAGTCCCAGCCGTCGTTGTTGCGGTCGCTGTTGTTGTGGTCGGAGACCAGGAAGAGCCCGCCGCCGTTCTGGACGAACTTCATGATCGCGGTCTTCTCGGCCGCGCTGAACCGGATGTTGGGCTCCGGGACGACGAAGGTGTCGAAGTTGGCGAGGTCGAGCGCGCCGCCGGTGCCGTAGGTGATGGTCGAGCCGGACGGGAGGGTCTTGAGGCTGTACTGGCCGGTCTTCTGCAGGGCGACGCCCCAGGCGGACAGTGCGCCGGTCCAGCTCTTCTCGGTGGTGGGGTTGGCGTTCTGGGCGAGCGGGTCGGGCTGGCTGGTGCTGATGATCCAGTCGGCGTTGCCGGCGGTCTCGGCCTTGCTGTTGTCGAACAGCACCCGGTGCGGGCTGGCGACGGCCGCGGTCGCGGTGATGGCCGACGTGGTGGTGGCCGATGTGGGGGCGGCCGATGTGGGGGCGGCGGTCGCGGCCGGGGCGAGGGTGGCGAGGCCGGCCGCGAGCAGGGCCGCGCCGGAGAGGGCCGCGACAGTTCGGATACGGATCGTCATGTGCCGTTCCTCCGTGGGGAGTTGAGGTGTTCGGCGCCCGAGTTTTCGCGCGTGGAACTGGAGTATCCGCGCGTAGAGCGGCCGGAGGTAGTCCCGGAAGGTGACGAAGTCCTGTACGGAGCGTGGTGATCTCGGGGTGGGTGGAGACCAAGCTGTAATTGCGCATGACTTGCAACTGCGCGTGCCCAGGCGGAAAGATGGCCCAGCTCTCCCCGCTCCACCGAAAGGACACCACGATGACCGCCCCTCGCTGGCGCGACCGGCTCACCCGTGAGGAGTGGATCCGCCTGGCCGGAATGGGCGGGTTCATCCTCGCGCTGCACGTCATCGGCTGGTTCACCCTGCTCGCGCTCGTCGCGCCCGAGCACTACACCGTCGGCGGGCAGGTGTTCGGCGCGGGCATGGGCCTCACCGCCTACACCCTCGGCATGCGACACGCCTTCGACGCCGACCACATCGCCGCCATCGACAACACCACCCGCAAGCTGATGGGCCAGGGCAAGCGGCCGCTGTCGGTCGGCTTCTGGTTCTCGCTCGGGCACTCCTCGATCGTCTTCGGCCTCTGCGCGCTGCTGGCCTTCGGCATCCGCTCGCTGGCCGGCCAGGTGGAGTCCGACGACTCGACGCTGCACGAGATGACCGGCCTGATCGGCGTCACCGTGTCCGGCACCTTCCTGCTGCTGCTCGGCCTGATCAACCTGGGCGCCTTCAACGGCATCCTCAAGGTCTTCCGCAGGATGCGCGAGGGCGAGTACGACGAGGACGAGCTGGAGCGCCAGCTGGAGCGGCGCGGCCTGATGAACCGCATTCTCGGCCGGGTGACAAGGGCGGTCACCAAGCCCTGGCACATGTACCCGGTGGGCCTGCTGTTCGGCCTGGGCTTCGACACCGCCACCGAGGTGTCCCTGCTGGTGCTCGCGGGCGGCGCGGCGGCCTTCTCGCTGCCCTGGTACGCGCTGCTCACGCTGCCGATCCTGTTCGCGGCCGGGATGAGCCTGCTGGACACCATCGACGGCTCGTTCATGAACTTCGCCTACGAGTGGGCGTTCTCCAAGCCGGTCCGCAAGATCTACTACAACCTGACCGTCACCGGCCTGTCGGTGCTGGTCGCGCTGGTCATCGGCTCGATCGAGCTGATCGGCCTGCTCGGCGAGAAGCTGGACATCACCAGCGGGCCGATCGCCTGGGTCGGCGGGCTGGACCTCAACTTCGTCGGCTACGCGATCGTCGGGCTGTTCGTGCTCACCTGGGCGGCGGCGATCGCCTACTGGAAATTCGGCAACGTCGAGGAGAAGTGGTCGGCCGGGCTGGCCGCCGCCTCCGCCTCCGCCGCCTCCGCGAAGTCCGAGTAGCGTCCGGGGACGGACCGAGGGGCCGGTGACCGGGGTCTGGTCACCGGCCCCTCGGGGCTTTCCGGGGCTTTCCGGGGCCGTGCGGCGCGGGGCCGCCGGGCCCGGCTAGCGCAGGGCGGCGAGCACCGCGTCCGCCATCGCCTTCTCGCCGGTCGCGTTCGGGTGGAACGGCACGGCGGGCGAGCCGGGCAGCGCGCCCTCGATCCAGCGGTCGTCCGAACAGACGTCGTGCCCGATCGTCGGCGTCGCGGTGTCCACGTACGTCGCGCCGTTCGCCGCCGCGGTGGACCGCAGGGCGGCGTTCAGCTTGGTGAGCACGCCGTACATGTACTCGACGTCGCCCGGCGTCACTGGCTGGCGCAGCACGCACTTCGAGCCGTCGGCGGGCAGCACGGACGGGTAGCCGACCAGCAGCACCTTGGCGTTGGGAGCCTTGGCGTGGATCTGCCGGAGGGTGGTGGCGATCTGCGGGGTGATGGTGGAGCCGATCCGCTCGGCCAGGTCGTCGTTCCCGTACCGCCAGGACCACGTGCTCCAGTCCCAGTAGCCGTGGTGGTAGACGTCCTTGCAGGGCGTGCCGAGCGGGTTGACGACCGCGCCGGCGATGCAGGTGGCGACCAGTTCGCCCAGGCCGAGGTCGCTGGCCGCGAGGTCGTTGCCGCCGATCCCGAGGGTGACCAGGTCGGTGTCGGCGGTCAGGGCGTCGAACTGCGGGTCGTTGACCCGGATGAACGCGTCGTACTGGGGCTGCGTCATCGCCTTGATCTTGGCGGCGGAGCAGGTCACGTCGGTGTAGGTGCCGGCCTTGAGGGCGCCGGCCACCAGGTGGCCGTAGTTGCGGTCGGAGCGCAGGCAGAGTCCGGCGGACTGGCCGGGCACGCCGGCGCCCGCGGCGTAGGAGTCTCCGAGCGCCACGTAGTGCTTCGGGGCGGGCGTGGCGGCCTGGGCGGTGGTGGAGGTGAGCGCCAGGGCGGCGCCGAGGGCGACTGCGGCGAGCGCGGTGGAATTCCGGAGGTGCCGGGATTTCCGGGCAGGGCGGAGCACGGTTCCTCCTGGGGGAGAGAAACGACGGGTGGGGGGTCGTGCCGAGCCGGGCCACAGCTACTCGCAGGTAAGTTACTGCCAGGTTTCGCAGCCGTCCATGGTTTGCGCGGAAATTGCCGAAATTCCGTCAGATGGGCTCCGCTCACATTTCGCATTTCGCTCCACCGTGTATCGGAGGTATTTCCGAAACGCCGTGGAGCGGAATTCACGCACGCACTTGTCACCCACGGGCCGACCGGCGGTTGACCGGACGTCACCGCAGGCCGCAGTATCGGGCGCACCGCGACGGCGCGCCCCCCGGCCCGTCGCCACCGCGAGCCGCGACGGAGGACTGCGCATGGCCCTGGACGCCGACGTCATCGTCATCGGAGCGGGACTCGCCGGCCTCGCCGCCACCGCCGAACTCGCCGACGCCGGACGGAAGGTGATCCTGCTCGACCAGGAACCGGCGGCCTCGCTCGGCGGACAGGCGCACTGGTCCTTCGGCGGCCTCTTCCTGGTCGACTCGCCCGAGCAGCGCCGGATGCGGATCCGCGACTCGCACGCCCTCGCCTGGCAGGACTGGCTCGGCACGGCCGGCTTCGACCGCCCCGAGGACGCCTGGCCCCGCCGCTGGGCCGAGGCCTACGTGGACTTCGCGGCGGGCGAGAAGCGGTCCTGGCTGCACGGGATGGGCGTGCGGTTCTTCCCGGTGGTCGGCTGGGCCGAGCGCGGCGGTCTCCTCGCCGACGGGCCCGGCAATTCGGTGCCGCGCTTCCACATCACCTGGGGCACCGGCCCCGGGCTGCTCGAACCCTTCCTCCGCCGGGTCCGCGACGCGGCCGCGCGCGGCCTGGTCGACCTGCGCTTCCGGCACCGCGTCACCGGGCTGGCCGCCACCGCGGGCGCCGTCGACACCGTCAGCGGCGAAGTGCTGGAGCCGAGCCCGGCCGCCCGGGGCGAGGCCAGCTCCCGCACGGTCGCCGGGCACTTCGACCTGCGCGCCCAGGCCGTGGTGGTCACCTCCGGCGGCATCGGCGGCAACCACGACCTGGTCCGCGGGGCCTGGCCCGCCCGGCTCGGCACCCCGCCCGCCACACTGCTCTCCGGCGTGCCCGCGCACGTGGACGGGCTGATGCTGGGGATCGCCGGCGCGGCCGGGGCCAGCCTGATCAACGGCGACCGGATGTGGCACTACACCGAGGGCATCGAGAACCGGGACCCGATCTGGGCCCGGCACGGCATCCGGATCCTGCCCGGCCCGTCCTCGCTCTGGCTGGACGCGTGCGGCCGACGGCTGCCCGTCCCGTTGTTCCCCGGCTTCGACACCCTCGGGACGCTCGAACACATCATGTCCACCGGGTACGGGTACACCTGGTTCGTGCTGAACCAGCGCATCATCGAGAAGGAGTTCACCCTCTCCGGCTCCGAGCAGAACCCCGACCTGACCGGGAAGTCCGTGCGCGGCGTCCTCCGCCGTGCCCTGCCCGGCGCCACCGGCCCGGTCCGCGGCCACCTCCGGCACGGACGGGACTTCGTCGTCGCGGGCAACCTCGCCGACCTCGCCCGGGGCATGAACGCCAAGACCCGCGAGCCGCTGATCGACCCGGACGCGCTGCGCCGCACCGTCGAGGA
The DNA here is from genome assembly GCF_040651155.1 of Kitasatospora sp. NPDC048545. NCBI lineage: Bacteria > Bacillati > Actinomycetota > Actinomycetes > Kitasatosporales > Streptomycetaceae > Kitasatospora > Kitasatospora sp. NPDC048545. Next base: position 124,581 of record NZ_JBEZIQ010000026.1, on the reverse strand, counting down.
CCGCGACCGGCAGCTGGCCAACCCCTTCGCCAAGGACCTCCAGGTCACCGCCATCCACGGCGCCCGCCGCTACCTCGGCGACAAGCTCGTCCGCACCGCCGCCCCGCACCGGATCGTCGACCCGGACGCCGCCCCGCTGATCGCCGTCCGGCTCAACATCCTCACCCGCAAGTCGCTGGGCGGCCTGGAGACGGACCTGTCCTCGCGGGTGCTGCGGCCCGACGGGGAGGTGCTGCCCGGGCTCTACGCGGCGGGCGAGGCCGCGGGCTTCGGCGGCGGGGGCGTGCACGGCTACCGCTCGCTGGAGGGGACGTTCCTGGGCGGGTGCCTGTTCTCGGGTCGAACCGCGGGCCGGGCCGTGGCACGGGCCGTGGGGTAGCGGCCCGTTGCCGGGGTGGCAGGGGCACCGGCCCGTCACCGAGCCGTCGGACCGTCAACCGTCGGGTCGGCGGCAGGACGCCTCCGGGCCGTCACCGGTTGGCGGCGGGTGGCGATGACGAGCGAGGCGATCAGGCCGCCGATGGCGAGCAGCGAGCCGCGCGAGAGCAGCGCGCCGGCGCCGACCGGCTTGCCGGGCACGTCCGGGGCACCGGGGCCGGAGTGCCGGACCATGCGGTGCCCGGTCAGCCGGGCCGGGTCGACGGTGCCCTGCTGCCAATCCCCGGTGTTGAGCCGGGAGTCGATCACGGCGAACCCGACGGCGATGCACAGGAGACCCACGCCCCCCGTGGCCACCGACACCCACAGGGCCCGGCCCCTCCGTCTCGGCATCCGCCCCGCCCCTTTCGCCGTGCTCGCGAACCGTGTGCATCCCAAGGGCCTGGCGGGCGCCCCCTGACCGGCGGGTACAGTGCGGGTGCAGAGCGCGCCGACGACGACGAGGGGTACCAGGACCGATGAGCCGCCGAGACCGCGACCGCGACGGCGCCCGGGACCACGACCGGAAGCGGGGCGCCGGTTCCCCGGTGACCGTCACCGTCTGCCGCGGCTGCTGCTGCGGCACCGAGGCGAAGCACCCCGGGGTGGACCACGCGGGGCAGTACGAGCGGCTGCGGACGGCGGTGGGCCCGGCGGGCCGGGTCCGTGCCGTGAAGTGCCTGGACGTGTGCTCCCAGTCCAACGTGGTGGTGGTCGGCCCCTCCAGCGAGGGGCGGGCCGCGGGCGGACGGCCGGTGTGGCTCGGCTTCGTGCTGATGGACGAGATGATCGACGACATAGCCGCCTGGGTGCGCGCGGGCGGCCCCGGCCTCGCCGATCCGCCCGGCCTGCTCGACCTCCAGCTGATCTCGGTGTCCCGCCGGGTCCGCGAGGGCCTGCCGGAGTAGCGGTCGCGCCGCCCGGGTCGCCTGACGCATCGTCAGATGCCCGTCCCGGGGTGGCAGGGGAGCCCGCGCCACTACCATGACCGGTGGCGTCGAGCCGTTCCGCGCGAGGGAGGAAGACGATGACGACGGTCTGCCGCATCTGCGCGGGCACCGGCCGGACCGCCGGCCTCAACTGCCGGACCTGCCAGGGCACCGGCACCACCGAGGTGGGCGGCGGGGGCGGCAACTGCTTCCTGTGCGACGGCACCGGCGTGTACGTGCGCTACCGGGTGGACGCGGGCGGCACCAAGCACGCCTACCGGGACGAGATCTGCCGCACCTGTGACGGCACCGGCAACCGGGCCCCCACGCGGTGGGACGATCCCTCCTGACCCTCCTGACCCTCCTGACCCTCCTGACCCTCCGGAGCCCCGCGCCCGCCGGAAGGGGCTCCGTCGACGCCCCATCAGGTGGCGTGACGGACCGGGGTCATGATCCGGGGTCGGGTGGCCATGGACGCGTCCTTTGCCAAGCCATGGTCGAACATTGGCGTTCGAATGGGGGATACGCTGCGGCCCGTTCACCGCGCGTCCGTGTGCGATCCACGAGCCGCTGACAGAGTCCCGCGCATGGATATCCCCAAGATGGGCGTGCCGGCCAAGCTCGCCGACCGCATGAGCACGGCCGAGCAGCACGAGTACCTGCGGGCCCGCTACTCCCGCCGCCGGATGCTGCGCGCCGGCGCCGTGACCGTCGGCGCCGTCGCCGTCGGCGGCGCCCTGGGCAGCGGCACCGCCTTCGCGACGCCGGCCGGCCCGCAGCTGCTGACGGGCGGCACGACGGACGGCATCGACGGCGCGCTGGTCGCGCCGGTCGGCCGCCACCTCCAGTTCGGCCCCGAGCCGGACACCCAGTTCCGCGTCTCCTGGCAGGTCCCGGCGCCGGTCAAGAAGCCGTTCCTGCGCTTCGGCAAGACCCCGTGGGAGCTCAGCCACAAGGTCCAGGCCGAGGTCCGCGCGCTGCACACCCCGGCGCTGACCCCCACCGGCCAGCCGGTGGACCAGTACTACCTGCACGTGGCGCTGGAGGACCTGCACCCCGACACCACCTACTACTACGGTGTCGGCCACGAGGGCTTCGACCCCGCCTCGCAGCAGCAGATCTCCACCCTGCACACCTTCCGCACCGCGCCCTCCCGCGACCACCGCTGGGGCAAGGTGTACGAGCCGTTCACCTTCACCGCCTTCGGTGACCAGGGCGTCAGCGCGCACGCGGCGGGCAACGACCACGTCATCAAGGCGCAGAAGCCGGCCTTCCACCTGCACGCCGGCGACATCTGCTACGCCGACCCGGCCGGCTCCGGCACCGACCCGGACAGGTCCGTCTTCAACGCGAAGACTTGGGACGACTTCCTGGTCCAGACCGAGACGGTCGCCGCCGAGATCCCGTGGATGGTCGCCTACGGCAACCACGACGTCGAGGCCTGGTACTCGCCCAACGGCTACGGCGGCGAGAACACCCGCTTCTTCCTGCCGAACAACGGTCCGGACCCGCGCAACGTCCCCGGCGTCTACACCTTCCGCTACAAGAACGTCGGCGTCATCTCCCTGGACGCCAACGACGTCTCCTACGAGATCCCGGCCAACCTCGGCCTCTCGGCGGGCAAGCAGACCAAGTGGCTGGAGCGCACCCTCAAGGACCTGCGGAACGACGAGACGATCGACTTCGTCGTGGTCTTCTTCCACCACTGCGCCTTCTCCACCACCGTCGCGCACGCCTCCGAGGGCGGCGTCCGCGAGGCCTGGGTGCCGCTGTTCGAGAAGTACCGCGTGGACCTGGTCATCAACGGCCACAACCACATCTACGAGCGCACCGACGCCATCCTGGGCAACAAGGTCTCGAAGCAGGTGCCGAGCGGTGCCACCATCGAGCCCGAGAAGGACGGCGTGGTCTACGTGACCGCGGGCGCGGCCGGCCGCAGCCTGTACAAGTTCGACGTGCCGGACACCTACGAGGGGCACGAGAACCACCAGGACGAGGTCACCACCTACTACTGGAGCAAGGGCCGGGTGAAGACCCCCGAGACCATCCAGTGGTCGCGGGTGCGCTACACCGGCTACTCCTTCATCAAGGTCGACGTCACCCCGGCCCACCTGGGCCAGAAGTCGGTCATGAAGGTCACCGCGCTGGCCGAGGACGGCACGCAGATCGACAACTACTCGATCCTGCGCAAGGTCGGCGAGGGCTGGGACTCGAACCGCGACGACGACGGCGAGGGCGGCGGCTGGGGCTGGTAGTCCCGGCGGTCGTGACGGTGCCCCGGTGTCGGTTCCTCCGACACCGGGGCACCGGCGCGTTCAGCGCCGGGGGCCGTACATGATGACGGCGACCCCGGCCAGGCAGATCAGCGCGCCCGCGACGTCGTAGCGGGTCGGCCGGAAGCCGTCCGCCACCACGCCCCAGACCAGCGAGCCGGCCACGAACACCCCGCCGTACGCGGCCAGCACCCGGCCGAACTGGCTGTCCGGCTGCAGCGCCGCGACGAAGCCGTAGGCGCCGAGCGCCACCACGCCCAACCCGGCGAGCCACCACGGCCGTTGCTCGCGCACGCTCTGCCAGACCAGCCAGCAGCCGCCGATCTCGGCGAGCGCGGCGAGGGCGAACAGGGCGACGGAGCGCAGGACGGTCATGAGGTCGAGCGTAGGTGTTCAGCCCTGGCGGTACGTCGCCAGGAAGCGGCCGATCCGGTTGATGGCCGTCTCCAGGTCGTCGGCCCGGGGCAGGGTGACGAAGCGGAAGTGGTCCGGGCGGGGCCAGTTGAAACCGGTGCCCTGGACGACGTGGATCTTCTCGCGCAGCAGCAGGTCCAGCACGAACTGCTCGTCGTCGACGATCCGGTGCACCGCCGGGTCCAGCTTGGCGAAGGCGTACAGGGCGCCCTTGGGCTTGACGCAGCTGACGCCGGGGATCTCGTTGAGCGCCCGGACCGCGATGTCGCGCTGTTCGGTGAGCCGGCCGCCGGGCAGCACCAGGTCGTTGATGGACTGGTGGCCGCCGAGCGCGGCCTGGACGGCGAACTGGGCGGGCACGTTGGGGCACAGCCGCATGCCGGAGAGCATGGTGAGGCCCTCCAGGTAGTCGGTGGCGTGCTGCTTGGGACCGGAGACGACCAGCCAGCCGCTGCGGAAGCCGGCCACCCGGTAGGACTTGGAGAGGCCGTTGAAGGTGAGGGTGAGCACGTCGTCGGCGAGCGCGGCCAGGCAGTGGTGCTCGGTGCCGTCGTAGAGGATCTTGTCGTAGATCTCGTCGGCGAGGACCATCAGCTGGTGGCGGCGGGCCAGGTCGAGGATGCCCTCCAGCAGTTCCTTCGGGTAGACCGCGCCGGTGGGGTTGTTGGGGTTGATGACGACGATCGCCTTGGTGCGGGCGGTGATCTTGGCGGCGATGTCGTCCAGGTCCGGGTACCACTCGGCCCCTTCGTCGCACAGGTAGTGCACGGCCTTTCCGCCGGCCAGCCGGACCACGGCCGTCCAGAGCGGGTAGTCGGGCATCGGCACGAGCACCTCGTCGCCGTCGTCCACCAGCGCGGTGACGGCCATCTGGATCAGCTCGGAGGCACCGTTGCCGAGGTAGACGTCGTTGACGCCGACGCCCTGGACCCCGCGCTGCTGGTAGTACTGCACCACGGCGCGGCGGGCCGGCAGGATGCCGCGCGAGTCGCTGTAGCCGTGCGCCTTGGGCAGGTTGCGGATGATGTCCTGGACGATCTCCTCGGGCGCCTCGAAGCCGAACGGGGCGGGGTTGCCGGTGTTCAGCCGCAGCACCGTGTGCCCGGCCTCCTCCAGGGCGTTGGCCTGGTCGACCACCGGCCCGCGGATCTCGTAGCACACGTCATTCAGCTTGCTGGACTGCCGAAACTCCATCTGTGGCCTCCCGACCGTCACCACCGCTCCGCTGCTTCCACTTTGTTCTACCAAGTTGGCACTTGGAAAGTCCAACCTCTTGGCTATGCTGATCGACATGTCACGCCGAAGCTACGACCAGTACTGCGCCGTCGCCCGCGCCCTGGACGCGGTGGGGGAGCGCTGGAGCCTCCTGATCGCCCGTGAACTCCTCGACGGTCCGCGCCGCTACACCGACCTGCACGCCGACCTGCCCGGGGTCTCCACCGACATCCTGGCCGGCCGGCTCAAGCAGCTGGAGGGCGAAGGGCTGGTCACCAGGCGGCGGCTGGAACGCCCGGCCAACGCGACGGTCTACGAGCTGACCGGGCGCGGCCGCGAACTGCGCCCGGTCATCGAGGCGCTGGGTGAGTGGGGCCTGGCCGCCCTCGGCGAGCAGCGGCCCACCGACGCCGTGCGCGAGCACTGGTTCACGCCCAGGAAGACGGAGGACGCGTCGGCGTCCGTCGAGGGCTGACGCGCCACGGACGGTGCGCGCACTCGGCGGTGCCGGCGACCCGGGCGACTCGGGTAGCACGGGGGCGCGGGCAGCACGGGCGGAGCGGCGAACGGGGCGGCGGCAAGGCCCCCGTCGCCGGCCGCCGCCCCGTGACCTCAGGATGGCGCGGGCCGATAAACGAACGGTCGGTGTGCGATGAGCGCCGAGGTCAGGGGCCTCGCCGCAGGGCCGCGCAGGCGCACACGTACGATCGTCGGACCGCGACGCCGTCCCAGGAGAGCGGAGGCCAGCCCGTGCCCACCACCCACCGCAGCTACGCCGACTACGTTGCCCTCGGCGACTCCTTCACCGAAGGCATGTGCGACGACCTGCTGCCCGACGGCCACTACCGCGGCTGGGCCGACCGGGTCGCCTCGGCGCTGGCGGCGGAACGCGCGGACGGCGGCTTCCGGTACGCCAACCTCGCTGTCCGCGGCAAGCTCATCGGCCAGATCCACGACGAGCAGCTCGCCCCCGCCGCCGCCATGGGCGCCGACCTGGTCACCCTCGCCGGCGGCCTCAACGACGTGCTGCGCCCCGGCTGCGACATCGACCGGGTCGAGCGGCTGCTCGGGGACTGCGCCCGCGAACTGCGTGCCACCGGCGCCACCGTCGTCCTGTTCACCAGCACCGACCCCACCCGCAGGATGGCGGGCGGCGCCCGGCTGCTGCCCACCATCCTGAGGATGAAGGCCTTCGTGCAGGAGCTGGGCGCCCAGGACGGCTTCGCCGTCGTCGACCTCTTCTCCGCACCCTGCTTCGACGACCGCCGACTGTGGGCCGAGGACCGGCTGCACCTCTCCCCGGAGGGCCACCGGCGGGTCGCCGAAGGCGTCCTGGAAGCCCTCGGCCGCCCCGCCTCCTTCGACTGGCGCGCCCCGCTGCCCGCCGCCGCCCCGCCCGGTCGCGCCGAACGGATGCGCGCCGACGCCCGCTGGCTGCGCACCCACCTCGGCCCCTGGATCGGCCGCCGCCTGACCGGCCGCTCCTCCGGCGACGGCCGCCCGCCGAAGCGGGCCGAGCTGCTGCCGTACTCCTGGGCCGGACCGGGGGCTCGGCCGCGCCCGTCCCCGGGCGGTCAGTGACTGTCCGTCGGCTCCAGGACGAGGCTCGCCATCGGGGCGTGCGTGGTCCAGCCGAGCGCGGTGTAGAGCGCCTGCCCCTCCGGCGTGCCGACCAGCACGCCGGTGCGCGCGCCCCGCTCGTACGCGGCGGACTGCAGCGTCCGCATCACCAGGACGCCCAGGCCCCGGCGGCGGAACTCCGGCGCGGTGGTGATCTGGTCCGGGACGGCCACCGGGCCGGCCAGGCCCGCCTGGCCTCGTGCCGCGAGGTGCCCGGCACCGGTGCGTACCAGGACCCGGAGGACGCCGCCGCGCTCCCAGGTGGTCACGGTGAAACCGGCCGGGGGCTCGGGCCGCTCGGGGGCGAGCGGGACGCTCATCAGGAAGCCCGGCGCGTCCAGCCGCCACTGCGGCCCCAGCCAGGGGCGGACGGTGGCGTCCTCGGCGAAGAGCTTCAGCCAGGTGGTCGGCGCCGTGGTGTCCGCGGCGATCTTGCGGACCTCGGTCTCGGTCGGCTCGGGCAGCACGTGCCGGCCCACCTCGCCGACCGGCGCGCCGACGTCGATGGTCCAGCCCCAGGGCTGGTCCACCGGCTCGGCGGAGCCGCGCGAGACGGCCCAGCCCGAGATCCACATCCGGACCAGCTCCCTGATGCCCGGTTCCTGCATGGCACGCACCCCCGTGTAATGGTCTCTCCTGTCATTGATACCTTACCGGCGCTCGGGGGGGTCTGCCCAGTAGGATTTCCGGGTTCACGGCGTCGCACCGGCGCCCGGCTGGAAGGACCCGGAACGTGCGCGAGACCGAGCCGCCGCAGGACCCCCCGGCGGCCGAACCGACCCCGCTCCGGTCCGACTGCGGCAGCTGCTTCGGGCTCTGCTGCGTCGCCCTGCCGTTCTCGGCCGGCACCGACTTCGCCGTGAACAAGGCCGCCGGCAGCCCCTGCCGCAACCTGCGGACCGACTTCACCTGCGGCATCCACGCGCGACTGCGCGACAGCGGCTTCCAGGGCTGCACCGTCTACGACTGCTTCGGCGCCGGGCAGCGGGTCTCCCAGGTGACCTTCGGCGGCCGCAGCTGGCGCGAGGAGCCGGACAGCGCCGGGCCGATGTTCGAGGTCTTCCCGGTCGTGCGGCAGCTGCACGAACTCCTCCGGTACCTCACCGAGGCGCTCACCTTCGAACCCGCCCGCTCCGTCCACGCCGACCTCCGGCAGGCCCTGGAGGAGACCGACCGGCTGGCCGGCGGCACCCCCGAGGAGATCCTCGCCGTCGACGTCCCGGCCCACCGGCAGCGCGTCAGCGACCTCCTGCTGCGTGCGAGCGAACTCGTCCGCGCCGCCGTCCCGCGCCGCCGCGAGCACCGCGGCGGGGACCTCTTCGGCGCCCGGCTGCGCGGCGCCGACCTGCAGGGGGCCAACCTGCGCGGGGCGCTCCTGGTGGCCGCCGACCTCTCCGGCGCCGACCTGCGCCTGGCCGACCTGATCGGCGCCGACCTGCGCGACACCGACCTGGCCGGCGCCGACCTCAGCACGGCCCTCTACCTCACCCAGGCCCAGCTGCACGCCGCCCGCGGCGACGCCGCCACCCGCCTCCCGGCCGGCCTCACCCGGCCCGCCCACTGGCCCGCCACGGCGGCGCCGGCGGCGGGCCGGGCGGCGAAGCCCCGGTCCGGTGCACGGCCGGGCGCCGCGGCCGGCAAGGGCGACGGCCGTCCGGCCCGGGGGCGCCGCCGCTAGGCCACGAGGCCACGAGGGCAGGGATCAGGGGCCGGGGGGCCGCTGGGCCGGGGTGGCCGGTCTCCCGCGCGGGGTGCGGCTCAGCCGGTCAGCAGCCGGGTGCGCAGGGCGTCGATCCGGTCGCGGTCGATGCCGAGGGTGCCGGTGAGGTAGCCCTCGACGGAGCCGTGGCGGGCGGCCAGATCGGCGAGGGTGAGGCGGATGACGGCCTCCGGTGCGCGGCCGTAGCCGGGCCAGCGCAGGGTGCGGCCGGGGTGGGCGGCGTGCCACTCGGCGACGAAGTGCGCGGTGGCGAGTTCGGTGAGGGCGAAGTCGGCGGCGATGTCGTCCTCGGCGACGCCGAGCAGGGTGAGCAGCAGGGCGGCGACGAGCCCGGTGCGGTCCTTGCCGGAGGCGCAGTGGACGACCACCGGGGCGTCGGCGTCGGTGATCACGTCGAGGACCTGGCGGATCTCCTTCACCCCGTCCTCGGCGACCTCGGCGAAGCGGTCGGCGAGGTAGCGCCAGGGGTCGAGCTCGGGGTCGATCTCGGCCTGGTCGTACGGGCGGTGCTCGATGGAGAGGTTGTGGTACTCCACCCCGGCCACGTCGGGCATCCGGCCCTTGGCGGCGATCTCCCAGGGGTAGCGGAGGTCGATCACGGTGCGGACGCCGAGTGCCCGGAGCCGGTCGAGGTCGGCGGGCGAGGCGAGCTTGCCGAGCGAGTCGGAGCGGTAGAGCAGGCCCCACCGGACGGACCGTCCCCCGGCGGCCGGATAGCCGCCCAGGTCGCGGAAGTTGTGCAGGGCATCGAAGGCGTGGTGACGCGTTGTCATGTGCGGCACTCTAGCCAGCGGCGGGCGGACCGTAGCCGTGGGCGAGGTGGTCGAAGGCGCGGGTGGCGTCGCCGGCCGCCTCGGCGTGCAGGTCGTCGGCGGTGCGGCCGCCGTCCTGGATGCGGCGCCAGTTGTGCAGGGCGAGGACCCGCTGGGTGGCGGTGACCTGGGCGGCGAGCAGTGCGGCGGAGAGCTCGCGGGGCTCGGGGAGGTCGGGGGTCTCGCGCAGGGCGTCGGCCAGGGACCGTTCGGCGCGGGCCACGTACTCGCCGACCCGGGCGGCCAGGCTGGGGGTGCCGTGGACCAGGGCGGTGAAGGCGAGCACGGCGGGGTGGTCGTTGAGGCCGGTGACGGGGTCGCGCCAGGTGAGGCCGGTCAGGAAGTCGCGGAGCAGGGCTTCGATCACGGGCTCGCCGGGGAGCCGGGTGCGGACGACCTCCGCCGCCTGTTCCTGGTGGTCGGCGAAGCGGTGGACGACCAGATCCTCCTTGCTGGGGAAGTAGGAGAACAGCGTCGGCTTGGAGACCTCGGCGGCCGCCGCGACCTCCGCCACCGACACCCGGTCGAAACCGTGCTCCAGGAAGAGGGCGATGGCGGCCTCCGAGATGGCCCGCCGGGTCTGCTCCTTCTTGCGCTCGCGCAGTCCGCTCATGGGGTCAGGCTAACAGGACGCTTGACCCGGGAAGGTTTTTTGCCTGGTCTCGCCGCCGGTGCCCGGTGCCCGGTGCCCGGTGCCCGGTGCCCGGTGCCCGGTGCCCGCTGTCCGGCGTCCGCCGTTCCCGCGGGCATCCGGTCCTCAGGAACCGAGCGACTCCAGGATCCGGCGGATCGACTCGACCACCGGGGCGCCCGCCGTCACCAGGGAGGCGACGCCGGAGATGTTCCGCAGTGCGCGCCGCAGGACGGGCGGCGGCGTGGCGGTGCCGTCACCGAGGGCCTCCAGCGACTCGTCCAGCACCTCCCGGTCCTCGGCCGGCACCTGTCCGCGCAGGGCGTGCACGGCGGCGACGAGTTCGCGCATCGCGGCCTGGGGGTCGGCCGGGGCCTGGTTCTTGACGATGCCGATGTTGTGGTCGCCGTGCTGGGTGACGGAGTCGCCGAAGTGGATGTTGCCGGTCATCAGCCCACCTGCTTCCCGATGTTGTGGTCGCCGTACTGGTTGATCTTGTCGCCGATGTGGACGTTCTCCACCTGGAGGGCGAACTCGGCCTGGGGGTTGTCGATCGCCTCCATGATCATCTGGATCAGGTCGCCGATCTGCCGCGGGTCATGGCTCACCACCGCGGTGGTCGAGGAGTTGGAGGTCTCGATGACCAGCTTGTACAGCGCCCGCTGGCGCAGCCTGGTGACCAGACGGTAGGTGATGAAGGCCAGGCCGGCGAGCAGCAACAGCCCCGGGAGGGCCGCCGCCTGCGACTTCTCGACCGAGTTCCGGACGAGCGTGCCGAGGATGGCGGTGGCGAACACCAGCCCGAACAGCTGCCGGACGAACCGGATGATCGTCCACGAGCGTTTGGGCGGCCACCAGACCAACTGCCGCGCCCGGGCGATGTGCTGCAACGGGTACGCGTCGCCACCGATCCACAGCACCCGCCGGCTCACGCTGACGTCGATCACGTTCCGAGCCAAGTCCGTTCCCCCTGAGCGTAGTGGCGGGAGAACCATAGCAACCGGCACCGACGTCGTGACGGTGGATCAGCCGTACGGGTCAGGCCGCGGCCAGGCGGGCGGTGACCTCGACCTCGATCCTCATCCGGGGGTCGGCGAGCCCGCACACCTGCATCGTGGCGGCCGGTCGGACGTCGCCGAAGCAGCGGCGCAGGACCGGCCAGCAGGGCTCGAAGTCCGCACGCTCGGGCAGCAGGTAGCGCACCCGGACCACGTCGGTGAAGCCGCAGCCGGCCTCGGCCAGCGCGGCTGCGACGTTGCGCAGGCACTGCTCGGCCTGCTCGACCACGTCGTCGGAGATGGTCATGGTGGTGTAGTCGAAGCCGGTCGTCCCGGACACGTGGACCCGGTCGCCGTCCACCACGGCGCGGGCGTAGCCGATCTGCTCCTCGAAGGTCGAACCGCTGAGGATCGCGCGTCGCTCTGTCATGCCGGGAACGCTAGGTGAGCTGCGGAGATACGTCCAAGACCCGCAGCGGGATGATCTGATATCCCTGGAGGTATGGAGCGCCCCGAACTCCCCCTGCCGCAACTGCACGCCTTCGTCGTGCTCGCCGAGGAACTGCACTTCGGCCACGCCGCCGCCCGGCTCGGCATCGCCCAGCCGCCGCTGAGCCAGCAGATCCGGCGGCTGGAGGAGAAGGTCGGCCACCCGCTGTTCCGCCGTGACCCCGGCGGCGTCGCCCTGACACCGGCCGGACGCGAACTCCTGCCCGCCGCACGGCGGGCGCTGACCGGCCTCGCCGACGCGCTGGCCGCCGCCCGTGCCGTCGGCAGCGGCGAGGCCGGCCGACTGCGGATCGGCTTCTCCGCCTCCCTCGCCCTGACCGTCCTGCCCGGTCTGCTGAACGCCTTCCGGCGGCAGCACCCCGCCGTGCGGCTGGACCTGCGCGAGATGACCAGTGCGCCGCAGATCGCCGCGCTGCACGACCGGAGCATCGACGCCGGCCTGCTGCGCGAACCGCCGGCGGACGAGCCGGAGCTGCGCTTCCGCACGCTCCTCACCGAGCCGTTCGTGGCCGTGCTGCCGGCGGACCACCCGCTGGCCGGCCGACGGACCGTCCGGCCGGCGCAGTTGGCGGACGAGCCGTTCGTGCTGCTGCCCCGGGAGGACGGGCCGCAGCTGTACGACCGGATCACCGGCCTGTGCACCGGGGCGGGCTTCACCCCGAGGATCGGGCAGCACGCGGTGGAGTGGCAGACGGTGTGCGCCCTGGTCGGGGCCGGGCTGGGCGTCTCGCTGGCCCCGGCGGGCATCCGGCGGATCCGGCTGCGGGGCGTGGCCTTCCGCCGGATCGAGCCCGGCACGGCCCGGACCCGGGTCGCCGTCGCCTGGCGCGCAGGCGATCCCGACCCGCTGGTGCGCCACCTGCTGGCGGCCGCCGGCGAGGGGCTGCCCGGTGACGCAGCGGCCGCCGGAGGACCGGCCGACGGAGGACCGGCCGACGGAAGGCCGGCCGACTGAGGACCGGCCGAGGTGTTCCGGGACGGGCCCGGCGGGCGTCTAGACGCTGCGGTCGGCGAGCACCTCGCGCACGACGTGGCGGGCGTTGGCGGTCAGCGCCGCGTCGGTGTGGCGGTAGTAGGGGATCGTCACCAGGGCGATGGAGAAGGCCCAGGCCCGGCCGCGGGCCCACATGGCGTCGTCGGCGCGCAGGGCGGCACGGAAGGTGGGGCGGGCGGTGGCGGGCAGCAGGTTCCAGGCGGCGATCAGGTCGGCGGTCGGGTCGCCGACGCCCATCAGGGCGAAGTCGATGACGGCGGCGAGCCGGCCGGTCCGGGACAGCAGCAGATTGCCGGGGGTGAGGTCGCCGTGCATCCAGACCGGCGGTCCGGCGTAGTCGGGCACCCGTAGCGCCTTGTCCCACAGGGCGGTTGCGGCCGCGGTGTCGATCGAGCCGGCGAGCTGGGCGATGGCCGCCCGGGTCGAGCCGTCCCGGGAGGCGAGCGGGACGCTGCGGTGACCGGCCGGGGCGTCGGCCGGGTCGACGGCGCGCAGGGCGTTCACGAAGCCGGCCAGGTCGCGGGCCAGGGCGTCGGGTGCGGCGAGCACGCCGACCGCCGGGTTGACGCCGTCGATCCAGTGCAGCACCGACCACTCCCACGGGTAGCCGGCGGCGGGCCGGCCGACCGCGAGCGGGGCTGGCACCGGCAGCGGCAGCCGCGGTGCCAGCGCGGGCAGCCAGCGGTGCTCCCGACGGACGTTCCCGGCCGCCCACTCCACCCGGGGCAGCCGGACGGCGAGTTCGGGCCCGAGGCGGAACATCGCGTTGTCCGCCCCGGCGGAGCCGACCGGCGTGATGGGAAGGCGCTCCCACTGCGGGAACTGGGCGGCGATCAACCGCCGTACCAGGGCCGCGTCGACCACCGGCTCGTCGGGGTGCATCCGGGTGGCAGCGCACATGCCCGGCAGCGTACAGCTCCGATCGTTTCCGTTCAGCCGTATTTCCCAACTGCGTGGACTTGTAGGCTGACGACATGGTGATCGGGCGGCAGACGGCGGGGGAACGACGGGCCCTGCGCGCGGCCCTGGCCGGGCTGGCGCTGCTCGTCCTACTGGGCGCGGTCGGGTGGTACAGCGAGCGCTCGGGCGGCCTGCTGGCGCTGCGCGACTGGTTCGACCGGCCGCTGCTGCTGTTCACCGTCGCGCTGCCGCTGCTGCTGGCGGTCCTGTACTGCGTCACCTGGCGGGCCTGGATCCGGGTGGTCCTGGGCATCGGCGTGCTGCTGACGGCCGCGGCGACGGTGCCGCTGTGGGTCTTCCTGGACGACCCGCAGGTCACCGGGACGCAGGGCGCGCCCGACCGGCCGGACCGGCGGATCGTCCGGCAGGAGGAGCCCGGGATGCTCAGCACCGCCCAGTGGGTCTTCGTCGACCAGGGCACCGGACTGACCACCCGCCGCTGGCAGGTCGCCTACGCGGGCTTCCGGTACGGCGACTCGATCGACGCCGTCTGGGACGGCCCGGACCGGATCAGGCTGACCTCCGGCGGCCGGACCACGGTGATCGACCTGGCCGCCGACGGCCGACCCAGCGGATCGCTCACGCTGGCGTGACCTGCACCCGCACCCCGATCGTGCCGTCCTTGCCGAACCGCAGCACGTTCGCGGTCAGCGCGATCGCGCACAGCAGCCCGTACTTGCGCCGCAGCAGCTTGCGGTAGGCGGGCGCCCGGACCGGGTCGAGCACGGCCGTGGCCGGGACCTGCGGGCCGAGCAGGTTGCCGCGGATGTCACTGGGGCCGACCAGCACGTCCCGGCGGTTGCGCAGGCGCTTGACCTTGCCGGTCTTCGTCACGGTGGTGAAGACCAGCGCGTCGCCGTCCCGCGCGACCCAGACCGGGGTGGCCACCGGAGCGCCGTTCCTCCGGTAGGTGGTGAACAGCAGGTACTTGGCGGCGGCGAGCCGCTCCAACTCGGCGGCAGCGTCCAGAGTGTCCATGCCCGCCAGCCTAGGGAGCCGCAACTGGGCATCGCTTGAGTCTCCTTGGGGCCGCCGGCCGGGCGCGCCACGCCCGGCCGGCACGGGTGCGGCCGGGCGTCGTCGCCGGTACCTGCCAGAATGCAGGGCGTACGGCGAAAGCACTGAAGGAGAAGGTGACCGGCTTCGTGACCACGCCAGTCGAACAGGTGGCCCGGCAGGCCCAGCACGCGATCGAGCGCAAGATCGCCGAGGAACTGGGCGTCCGCGAGGGGCAGGTGAAGGCGGCCGTCGACCTGCTCGACGGCGGCGCGACCGTGCCCTTCGTGGCCCGCTACCGCAAGGAGGCCACCGGATCCCTCGACGACACCCAGCTGCGCGGCCTGGAGGAGCGGCTGCGCTACCTGCGCGAGCTGGAGGAGCGCCGGGCGGCCGTCCTGGAATCGATCGAGTCCCAGGGCAAGCTGGACGACGCGCTGCGCGCCCGGGTGCTCGCCGCGGACTCCAAGGCCCGGCTGGAGGACATCTACCTCCCGTTCAAGCCGAAGCGGCGCACCAAGGCGCAGATCGCCCGCGAGGCAGGGCTGGAGCCGCTGGCCGACACCCTGCTCGCCGACCCCGCCCAGGACCCGGCGGTCCTCGCCGCCGGCTACCTCAACGAGTCGGTGGCGGACGCCCCGGCGGCCCTGGAGGGCGCCCGCGCGATCCTGGTCGAGCGTTTCGGCGAGGACGCCGACCTGGTCGGCTCGCTGCGCGAGCGGATGTGGACCCGCGGCCGCGTGGTCGCCACGGTCCGCGACGGCAAGGAGCAGGACGGCGCCAAGTTCGCCGACTACTTCGACTTCGCCGAGCCCTTCACCAAGCTCCCCTCGCACCGCATCCTGGCGATGCTGCGCGGCGAGAAGGAGGAGGTGCTCGACCTCGAACTCTCGCCCCACGACGGCGAATCCGAGGGCGACCTGCCCGGCGCCAACGACTACGAGCAGCGGATCTCCGCCCGCTTCGGCATCGCCGACCGCGGCCGCCCCGCCGACAAGTGGCTCGGCGACACCGTCCGCTGGGCCTGGCGCACCCGGATCCTGGTGCGCCTCGGCATCGACCAGCGGGCCCGGCTGCGCGTCGAGGCGGAGGAGGAGGCGGTGCGCGTCTTCGCCGCCAACCTGCGCGACCTGCTGCTCGCCGCCCCGGCCGGCACCCGCGCCACCATGGGCCTGGACCCGGGCTTCCGCACCGGCGTGAAGGTCGCCGTGGTGGACGCCACCGGCAAGGTCGTCGCCCACGACACGATCTACCCGCACCAGCCCGCCAACAAGTGGGACGCGGCCCTGAACACCCTCGCCGCGCTGGCGAAGAAGCACGACGTCGACCTGGTGGCGATCGGCAACGGCACGGCCTCCCGGGAGACCGACAAGCTCGCCGAGGACCTGATCAAGCGCCACCCGGAGCTGAAGCTCACCAAGGCGATGGTCAGCGAGGCCGGCGCCTCGGTCTACTCGGCCTCCGCGTTCGCCTCGCAGGAACTGCCGGAGCTGGACGTGTCGATCCGCGGCGCGGTCTCGATCGCCCGCCGCCTGCAGGACCCGCTGGCCGAGCTGGTCAAGATCGACCCCAAGTCGATCGGCGTCGGCCAGTACCAGCACGACCTGAGCGAGGTGAAGCTCTCCCGCTCACTGGACGCCGTGGTCGAGGACTGCGTCAACGCCGTCGGGGTGGACGTCAACACGGCCTCGGCGCCGCTGCTCACCCGGGTCTCCGGCATCACCGGCACGCTGGCCGACAACATCGTCGCCCACCGCGACGCCAACGGCCCGTTCCGCACCCGCAGGCAGCTGAAGGACGTCTCCCGGCTCGGCCCCAAGGCCTTCGAGCAGTGCGCGGGCTTCCTGCGCATCCCCGGCGGCGAGGACCCGCTGGACGCCTCCAGCGTGCACCCCGAGGCGTACCCGGTGGTGCGCCGGATCCTCGCCGCGACCGGCGGGGAGCTGCGGGAGCTGATCGGCAACGGCGAGCGGCTGCGCGCGCTGCGCCCGGCGGACTTCGCCGACGACACCTTCGGCGTCCCGACCGTCACCGACATCCTCGGCGAGCTCGACAAGCCCGGCCGCGACCCTCGCCCGGCCTTCCGCACCGCGACCTTCAAGGAGGGCGTCGACAAGATCGGCGACCTGGAGGTCGGCATGGTGCTGGAGGGCGTGGTCACCAACGTCGCCGCCTTCGGGGCCTTCGTGGACGTGGGCGTCCACCAGGACGGGCTGGTGCACGTCTCTGCGCTGTCCAGGACCTTCGTGAAGGACCCGCGCGAGGTCGTCAAGCCCGGCGACATCGTGAAGGTCCGGGTGGTCTCGGTGGACGTGCCGCGCAAGCGGATCGGGCTCACCCTGCGGCTGGACGACGAGGTCGGGCGCGAGCGCGGGGACCAGGGCGACCGGGGCGGCGACCGCGGGGACCGGGGCGACCGGCAGGCCCGTCCGCCGCGTCAGGAGCGGCGCGGCGGCGGTCCGGGCGGTCAGGGCGGTCAGGGCGGCCAGGGCGGCCAGGACCGGCGCGGTGGCCAGGGCGGTCGTGACCGTGGCGACCGTGGCGGCTCCGGCGGCGCGGCGCCGGCCAACAGCGCCATGGCGGACGCGCTGCGGCGGGCCGGCCTGACCGGTGGCGGCGACGGCGGCTCGGGCGACCGGCGCTCCGGCCGGCGCTGACCGGATCCGGGTGCACGACGGCGGGGCCGGTGGACACCACGTCCACCGGCCCCGCCGTCGTACCGGTCACCGTGCCGGGGCACCGCTCCGGTCAGGTCAGGATCTTGTCCTTGGCCTTCTGGTACTCCTCCTCGGAGATGGCGCCCTTCTCCTTCAGGTCCGCCAGTTTCGCCAGGTCGTCGACGTGGCCGGCGCCGCCGCCGGCCGCGTCGGACGCCGCCGCGTCCCGGATGTAGGCCTTGAACGCGGCGTCGTTCTGCCTGGCCTGCTCGATGTCGCGCCGGCCCATCGACTGCCCGCGGGCGATCAGGTAGACCAGGACGCCGATCAGGGGCAGGAGGATCACCAGGACCAGCCAGCCGGCCTTGCCCCAGCCGCTGAGGTCGTGGCTGCGGAAGATGTCCGTGATGATCTTGAACAGCAGGAAGAACCAGAGGATCCAGACGAACAGCTCCAGCATCGTCCAGAAGATGTTGAGCAGCGGGTAGTCGGTCGCGGCCAACGGTGACGCGGTCAGCGAAGAGGTGTCCATGGGTGATTCATATCACCACAAATCGGACACATGCCCCTGCTGTTCGGCCATTCCGGTGATCCTTCCCCGGAGCGGGACTAGCCCGGCCGCGCGGGTGACCGGTCCTGCCCGTGACCGGTCCTGCCCGTGACGGGTCCTATCCCAGGCCGGCCCGGCGCCGCAGCTCCACCGCCAGCCCGACCAGCTCGCCCCACCAGGCCTCGTGCCCGGTCAGCAGCAGCCGCTGCGCCTCGGCCGCCGGGACGGCGCGGACCTCGACCACCTGCTCGCCGTCCGCCGGGTTGGTCGGCGAGGAGTCCAGCACGACCTCGCCCCAGCCCCACAGCCAGGCCTTCTCCGGGTGCGGCTGCCACGGCCGGTACGGCACCGGGTCGTCGGTGCGGCAGCGGTGCGCGCCCAGCCAGCCCGGCTCGCCGACCAGCCGGGCGCCCGCCTCCTCGCGCAGCTCGCGCTCCAGGCAGGCGGCGACGCTCTCGTCCTGCTCCCGGGTGCCGCCGGGCAGGAACCAGTGGTCCTGGTCGTCCCGGCAGAGCACCACCTCGCCGTCCGCGAAGCCGACCAGGTGGATGTTGGTGACCAGGCCGTCCGGCGGCAGCTCGGTGGAGAACTGCGCGTCGTACCGTCCCCAGCTCCAGTACTGCGGCGCGTGCAACGCCGGGAAGCGGGAGGCGAGTTCGGCGGCTCTGACGGAGGCGTCGGTGCGGTCCGTGGTATCGGTCATTCGGTGATCGTAGTGCCGGCCGGGAAACGGCGGGGGACGGTCGGATGGACGAGGGCGATGCCGGAGGTGGAGAGGGCGCGCGGCCGCGGGGGAAGCGCCGGATCGACCGGCGCCCCGACCCAACTCCCCAGGGAGATCTCGGCGGTGATGCCCGGTCCGAAGCCGGCGATCAGCCCGGTGGTGCCCTCGGGGACGCCGCCGTCGTCGAACAGCCGGGACAGCGCGTCGAAGACGACGGCACTGGCGATGTTGCCGCGCTCGGTGAGCGTTGCACGGCTGTAGCGGAAGGCGGCCGGCTCCAGGTCGAGGAAGCGGCACAGGTCGTCCAGGATGCGCGGGCCGCCGGCGTGCACGATGTAGAAGCCGAGCCTGGAGACGTCCCAGCCGTGCTCGCCGGCCAGGCCGCGCAGTGCGGGCGCGAGCATCTCCATCGTGCCGGGCACCCGCTTGTCGAGCTGGAAGTGGAAGCCGGTCTCCTTCACCCCGTAGGAGATCCAGTCCTCGGTGTCCGGGACGAGGTGCGAGCCGTTGCGTTCGACCTGCACACCGTGCCCGCCGTGCCCGCGCATCACCACGGCGGCCACCGCGTCCCCGAACAGGCCGTTGGAGAGCAGCGAGCCGACGCCGAGGTCGGTCGGCTGGTAGCAGAGCGAGCAGAACTCGCAGGCGACGATGAGCACGTTGGCGCCGGGGTAGGCGCGGCAGAAGTCGTGCGCGCGGTTGACGGCGGCGCCGCCGGCCGCGCAGCCGAGCTGGGCGATCGGCACCTGGCGGGTGTCGGAGCGGAAGCCCATGGTGTTGATCAGCCAGGCGGTCATCGACGGCATCATGAAGCCGGTGCAGGACACGTAGACCATCAGGTCGATGTCCCGGGCGGTCAGCTCGGCGTACGCGAGCGCGCGTTCGACCACCTCGGGGACGCGGCGCTTGGCCTCGCGCTCGTACACCTCGTTGCGGACGGTGAAGCCCGGGTGGGTGAGGGTGCGCTCGATCGGCTGGACCAGGTGCCTGGTGCGTACGCCGGTGTTCTCGATCAGCCGCAGTGCCAGGCCGAGCTGGGGGTGGCCGGCGTGCAGGGCGCGGGCCAGGTCCAGGGTCTCGTCGAGGGTGATGACGTGCTCGGGCACGGCGATGGCGGGGCGGCAGAGTGTTGCCATGGGTGCGGGTCTCCCCTGGGGGGCCTGGGGGCAGGCCGGTGGATGCGTGGAACGGTGACGCCGGCCGCGCGGCGGCGGGCGGTGGTGCGCGGTGGTGCGCGGCGGCCGGGGAGGCGGCTACCAGGCCACCGGCAGGGTGCGCGGGAAGCGCCAGATCGAGCCGGAGTCCCAGTCGAGGTCGGCCGGTGCGACGGCCAGGCGCAGGCCGGGGAAGCGCCGCAGCAGGGTGCCGATGGCGACCTGCAGCTCCATCCGGGCCAGGTGCGAGCCGAGGCAGTGGTGCTGGCCGTGGCCGAAGGCCATGTGGGTGGGCGCGCCGCGGTCGAGGTCCAGCTCGTCGGGGCGCTCGTACACGGCCGGGTCGCGGTTGGCGGTCAGGTAGGAGACGTGCACCGCCTCGCCGGCCCGGATCGCCACCCCGCCCAGCTCGACGTCCTCGGTGGCGACCCGGGCGATGCCGACGCCCTGGCGGAACGGGATGAAGCGCAGCAGCTCCTCCAGGGCGCGCGGCAGCAGGTCGGGCTGGGCGCGGAGCTTGGCGAGCTGCTCGGGGTGGGTGAGCAGGGTGTAGGTGATGTTGCCGAGCTGGTAGGTGCTGGTGTCGTGGCCGGTGACCAGCAGGACCATCGCCATGACTGTCAGCTCGTCGGCGTCCAGCAGTTCGTCGCCGTCGCGGGCGGTGGCGAGCGCGCTGATCAGGTCCTCGCCCGGGTCGGCGCGGCGGGCGGCGGTGAGCTCGCCGAAGTAGGCGCGCAGGGCGGTCTTGGCGGCCTCCTGGCCGTCCCGGCTGCCCGGGCCCATCCGCATCATCGCGACGGCGTGGCCGCGCAGTTCGGCGCGGTCGTCGGCGGGGATGTCCAGCAGCTCGCAGATGGTGGTGAGCGGCAGCCGGCCGGCCAGGAAGTGCATCAGGTCGGCGGGGGAGCCGTGTTCCGCCATCTCGTCGAAGTAGTCGTCGACGGTCCGCTGGGTGGCCGGGCGCATCCGCTCGACCTGGCGGTTGGTGAAGCCCTGGGCGACCAGGCGGCGCAGCCGGTTGTGGGCGGGCGGGTCCATCAGGTTGATGGCCTCGGCCTGGGCGATCGGGGCCGGCGTCATTCGCGGCAGGTCGCGGCCGATGCCCGCGGCGCGGCTGAACCGGCGGTCGGTGGTGACCGTCCGGACGTCCTCGTAGCGGGTGGCCAGCCAGGCCTCGCCCTCGCCGTGCGGCAGTCGGATCCGGGCGACCGGGGCCTCGGCGAGCAGTCGCTTGAGGAGGGGGTCGAACTCCAGGCCGTCGGTGTGGTGGAAGGGGCAGTCCCACACGGGGGGAGTGGTGGTCACGGGCCTGTCCAATGGTCTTCGTCATGCCGGGTGATGCGGCCCGAGGGTTCTTCCGTTCGGGCGCGGACATGCAGATGTTCCCCCATGGACTGGCAAAAAGGCGGATTCGACGGGGAGTTAGCTCTAATGAGTGAGCTGGCTGATTGTCATGCGAACTGTCGGGTCACTGTGGCGAGTTGGGGATCAGCCCGCGCCGCCCGGCGCGACCAGCCCGGTCTCGTAGGCGAGGACCACCGCCTGCGCCCGGTCGCGCAGGTGCAACTTGGCGAAGATCCGGGCCACGTGCGTCTTCACCGTCGACTCGCTGAGGGTGAGTTCGCGCGCCAGCTCGGTGTTGGACAGCCCGCGTCCGAGCAGGGCCAGCACCTCCGCCTCGCGCGGGGTGAGCGGGGTGAGGTCGCGGTGCAGCGCCGGGCCGTCGGCGCCGGGGGCCGGGCGCGGGGCGCCGGCCGCGAACCGCTCGACCAGCCGCCGGGTGATCGAGGGCGCGAGCAGGGCGTCCCCGGTGTCCACCAGCCGTACGGCGGCGGCGAGGTGGGCGGAGGTGACGTCCTTCAGCAGGAAGCCGCTGGCACCCGCGGACAGGGCGGCGTAGACGTAGTGGTCCAGGTCGAAGGTGGTCAGCATGATCACCCGGCAGCCGGGCACCCCGGCGAGGATGCGCCGGGCGGCCTCCAGGCCGTCCATGCCGGGCATCCGGATGTCCAGCAGGGCGACGTCCGGCCGGTGCCGGGCGGCGGCGGCCACCGCCTCGGCGCCGTCGCCGGCCTCGGCGACCACGTCGATGCCGCGCGCGGTGAGGATCATCCGGAAGCCGGTGCGCACCAGCTCCTGGTCGTCGGCGATGACCACCCGGGGGCGGCGCTCCCGGCCCCCGTCCGCCGCGGTGCCCCCGTCCGCCACGTCGTCCTCCACGGTGCCCACGTCCGCCACGTTCTCCTCCTCCACCACGGTGCCCTCCGTCGGGCGCTTCGTCACGGCCGGTCCAGCGGGATGCGGGCGCGGACCCGGTAGCCCCCGCCGAGCCGGCGCCGGGCGTCCAGGTCCCCGCCGTACACGGCGACGCGCTCGCGCAGGCCGATCAGCCCGCGTCCGGCGCCGTCGCCCCGGCGGGGCGACGGGACGGGCCCGTCGGGCGCGGCGGCCGGTCCGCCGACGAGCACGCTCGGCCCGCTGTTGAGCACCTCGACCCGCAGGTAGTGGTCCGCGTAGCGCACCGTCACCTGGGCCGTCACCCCGGTCCCGTGCTTGAGCGCGTTGGTCAGTGCCTCCTGGACGATCCGGTACGCCGTCACGTCGATCCCGGCCGGCAGCGGCCTCGGCTCGCCGGAGATCCGGACCTCGACCGGCAGCCCGGCGAAGGCGAACCGGTCGACCAGCGGGCTCAGCCGGCCCAGGCTCGGCTGCGGCGCGAAGTCCTCCCGCACCGGCTCCTCGCTGCCGTCCGCGGCGGGGGCGAGCAGCCCCAGCAGGTGGCGCAGTTCGGTCATCGCGTCCCGGCCGGCGGCCTCGACGGCGGCCATCGCCGCCGCCGCCTCCTCCGGCATGGTGGCCAGTACCTCGCGTGCCGCGCCCGCCTGCACCACCATCAGGCTCACGTTGTGGCTGACGATGTCGTGCAACTCGGCGGCGATCCGGTTCCGTTCGGCGTCCACGGCGGTCCGGGCGGCGCTCTCCCGCTCCCGTTCCAGCAGCCAGCCGCGCTCGCCGATCGCCTCCCGGTGCAGCCGCCGCGCCCGGGCCAGCGCCACGGCCAGCCAGCCGGCGCCCGCGCACGCCACCCCGGCCACCGCGACGGCGGCCCATTCCGTCCCCGTTCCCCACACGGCGTCAGCTTCGCAGGTCACGTCATGATCCGCGTCACCCGGGGGTGCCGGGCCCGTACATCCCCGGTACTACGGCGGTGCGCGGTTACACCCCGGGTGGGACGTACCGGCCCCGCGCCCCCGCCTACCGTCGTCCACCATGAGCAACGACCACGACGGGACCTCCCGGCCGGACGACGCGCAGGTCGTCGTCGAGCTGTCCGGGGTCCACAAGGAGTTCGGCGACGCCAAGGCGCTCGACGGCGTCGACCTGCGGATCCGGGCGGGCGAGGCGGTCGCCGTGATGGGCCCCTCCGGGTGCGGCAAGTCCACCCTGCTGAACATGGTGGCCGGACTGGACCGGCCCACCGCCGGCACGGTCCGGGTGCAGGGGCAGGACCTCGGGCAGCTGAACGAGACCGGGCTGGCACTGTTCCGCCGCCGCCACATCGGCATGATCTTCCAGTTCTTCAACCTGATCGACGACCTCCCGGCCCTCGACAACGTCGCCCTGGCCGCCCAACTGACCGGCACCACCGCCCGCCAGGCCCGCCGCCGCGCACTGGAACTGCTCGACGAACTCGGCGTCGCGCACCGCAAGGACGTCTACCCGGCCGCGCTCAGCGGCGGCGAACGCCAACGGGTCGCGGTGGCCCGGGCCCTGGTGAACCGGCCGGCCCTGCTGCTCGCGGACGAGCCGACCGGCGCGCTGGACAGCCGCTCCGGCGAGCAGGTGATGGACCTGCTGATCGACCTCAACCAGATCGGGCAGACCCTGCTGATCGTCACCCACGACCCCAACCTGGCCACCCGCTGCGCCAGTCGGCTGGTCGAGGTCGCGGACGGCAAGGTGGCGCGCGAGCGGATGCTGGAGGCGCAGTCGTGACCGGCGCCGTGTGGCGGGCCTCCCGGGCGGCCGTGAAGCGCCGCCGGGTGCAGACCGTGGTGATCGGCCTGGTCGTCTTCTGCTCCACCACGACCGTGCTGCTCGCCCTCGCGGTGATCAGCGCGGCCCGGGCGCCCTTCGACGACGCGTTCTCCGGGCAGCGCGGCGCCCACGTCGTCGCCTCCTTCGACCCGGCCGCGGCCCCGGCGGAGCAACTGGCCGCCACCGCCCACCGGCCGGGTGTCGAGGCGGCTGCCGGGCCGTTCGACCAGGCCGTGGTGGAGGTCTCCGCCGACTGGGCCGGCCGCCCGCCCGGAGCACTGACCCTGGTCGGCCGGTCCGACCCGGCCGGGCCGGTGGACCGGGTGCAGATGCTGGGAGGCCGGTGGGCCACCGCGCCGGGCGAGGTGGTCGTCAACGAGCCGTTCGGGGGCTTCTCGGAGAAGCTCCTGAACCTTCGGATCCCGCTCAGCAGCGGCGAAGGGCTCACCGTCGTCGGCTTCGCCACCAGCATGAGCCAGAGCGCCGGCGGGTGGGTCACCCCCGCGCAGGCGGCCGCCCTGCACCCGGTCGCCCGGCAGATGCTCTACCGGTTCTCCGACGCCTCCGACGAGCAGCGGCTCGCCTCCGCCGTGGACACCGTCACGGAGGGCCTGCCGAAGGACGCGCTCACCAACACGCAGTCGTACCTGGTACTGAAGGAGGCCTTCTCGGCGGGCGCCGACGCCTACCTGCCGCTGATGACGGTCTTCGGCGTGCTCGGCCTGGTCGTCGCCGCACTGATCGTCGGCAACGTGGTGAGCGGCGCGGTGGTCTCCGGCTACCGGCACATCGGCGTGCTGAAGTCGATCGGCTTCACCCCGCGCCAGGTGGTCACCGTCTACCTGACGATGGTCTCGGTGCCCGCGGTCGTCGGCACCGTCCTCGGCACGGCGGTCGGCTGGGCGGCGTCGTACCCGATCCTGCAGTCCGCCTTCTCGGGGATCACCACCGGCACCGCCCGGATCGAACCGGCCCGCTGGCTGCCCGCCGCCACCCTGATCAGCGTCCCGCTGCTGGTCGTCCTCGCCGCGCTCGTCCCGGCCTCGCGCGCCCACCGGCTCTCCGCCGCCCAGGCCATCTCGGCCGGCAGCGCGCCGCGCAACGGGCGCGGGCTGAGGATCCAGCGCCGGCTGAGCGGCACCCGGCTGCCGCGCGCCGTCAGCCTCGGCCTCGGCCAGCCCTTCGCCCGCCCCGCCCGCACCGCGCTCACCATGTCGGCGATCGTGCTCGGCGTGCTCACCGTGACCGTGACGACCGGCCTGAGCAGCACCCTGACCAGGCTGATGGACCACAACGACGGCCACACCCACGTCACCGTGCAGACCGCCCACTTCGCCGGCAACAGGACCGAGCCCACGCTCACCCCCGCCCAGACCGAGACGATGCTGCGGACCACCCCCGGCGCCGAAGGGGTCGCCGTGCGCGGGCTGGTCCAGGTCGGGCTGGTCGGCTTCACCCAGCCGGTCTTCGCCGACTTCTACAGCGGCGACGACGCCGTCGACTCCAAGCGCCTCCAGGTGGTGAAGGGCCGCCCGGCGACCGGGCCGAACGAGATCGAGGCCGGGCCGTCCTTCCTCAAGCAGCACGGGCTGAAGCTCGGCGACCGGCTCACCCTGGACCTGGACGGGCGGCACCTGACCGTCACGGTGGTCGGCGAGGAGAGCCAGGGCAACGCCCGGGCGTTCACCTCCAACGGCGCCACCAGGGCCGCGCTCACCGACGACCCGCACGCCGTCGAGTACGACGTGAAGCTCGCCCCGGGCGCCGACGCCGAGGCCTACCAGCGGGCGGTCTCGGCCGCCGACCCGAGCCTGTCGCCCTCGGTGTTCGCGCCCGACCTGGCCGGTCCCGTCGTCGCGGTCATCAGCTTCGCCACGATCTTCACGGTGCTGCTGTCGGTGGTCGCCGCGCTCGGCGTCTTCAACACCCTGCTGCTCACCATCCGTGAGCGCCGCCGGGACCTCGGCATGCTGAAGTCGATCGGGATGACGCCCCGGCAGGTGGTGACGATGACGATCACCTCGGTGGCCTGGCAGGGCGCGGTCAGCGCGGTCATCGGCGTCCCGGCCGGGATCCTGGCGCACCGGCTGCTCGTGGAGAACGTCGCGAGCATCGTCTTCCCGGAGTCCACGATCGACGTCTGGGATGCCCTGCCGCTCACCGGGCTCGCCTTCGCGGGCGTCGCGATCGCCGTCCTGGGCGCGCTCGTCCCGGCGCGGTCGGCGGCGCGGCTGCCGATCGCGGAGGTGCTGCACAACGAGTGAGCCCGCCGGGGGACGGCGGGGGCGGTCGGACGGGAAACCGTCCCGTCGCCCCCGCCGTCCCGTCGCCCCCGCCGGGGAGGGCCGGGGCCGCGATCGACGCCGTGGGGCCGGTGATGCGGAACGGGCGGCAGGGGCGGATGAGGCGGCACTGTGCGCCACATGCCTGACGTGCCGTCAAGGAAAGCCGTTCGACGGCCTATCATCGCGCCATGTCCACCGCAGAGCTGATCCGCATCGTCTCCCGCTCCTCGCCCATGGCGCTCGCCCAGGTCGAGCGGGTCCGCGCCGAACTCGCCGTCCTGCACCCGGGCCTGCGCACCGAGGTGGTTCCGGTCACCACCTCGGGCGACCGCTGGACCGGCGACCTCGCCCACCTGGGCGGCAAGGGCGCGTTCACCAAGGAGGTCGACGCCGCGCTGCTCGCCGGAGAGGCCGACGTGGCCGTGCACTGCCTCAAGGACGTGCCCGCCGACCGTCCGCTGCCCGCCGGGACCGTCTTCTCCGCCTACCTGCGCCGGGACGACATCCGCGACGCCCTCGTCCACCCCGGCGGCCTGACCCTCGCCGAACTCCCGCCCGGCACCCGGATCGGCACCTCCTCCGTCCGCCGCACCGCCCAGCTCGCCTCCTCCCACCCGCACCTGGAGTGCGTGCCGATCCGGGGCAACGCCAACAGCCGGCTCGCCAAGCTCGAAGCCGGGACGGTGGACGCCCTGCTGCTCGCCGTGTCCGGCCTGGAACGGATCGGCGAGCAGGCGCGGATCACCGAGGTCCTCGGCGTCGAGGCGATGTGCCCGCCGATCGGCGCCGGGATCCTCGTCCTGCAGTGCCGCGAGGACGACACCGCGACCATCGACGCCGTCACCACGCTCGGCCACCACGACACCTGGCGCGAGGCGGCGGCCGAGCGGATGTTCCTGCACGTGCTGCAGGGCCACTGCAACAGCCCGATCGCCGGCTACGCCAAGGCCGAGCGGGACGGCCGCCTCTCGCTGCGCGGCCGGGTCTTCACCTCGGACGGCAAGCAGGTGCTGGACGCCCACGAGTGGGCGGGCGCGCTCAGCCCGGAGGACCTGGGGACCTCGGTCGCCCTGGCGCTCAAGCGGCAGGGGGCGCAGGAACTGATCTCCTCGATCCCGCACTGACCGCACTGACCGCACGGACCGCGGGGGCCGCACGGACCGGGCGGGATTCTCCCAGCCCCGAGGAGAACCGGGCGGGGGTCCGCGGCGTCCGTTGAGAAGTGATCAGTGCGGTGCTCGGCGCGATGCCGATGTTCTGGCCCGGGCTCCTGCTCTCGCTGGCGCCGGCGGCCCTGCTGAACCGGCAGGTGGGGCGGCTGCTGCGGGCCCACTGGGCGGTCGGCTTCGTGCTGCTGCTCGGGCTCGGCGGGGTGATCGTGGCGACCCTGCTGCCGGAGGCGTTCCGGCTCTCCGAGGACGCCGTCCGGCACTGCACCGTGGCCGGCGGGCGGCCGCGGTCGCCGTACGAGCTGCTGCACGTCCGGCACATCGAGCTCAAGCTGGCGACCTACGCCCCGGTCGGCTTCGCGGCCGCCCTGGCGGGCACCCGGCGGCGGGCGGCGGTGGCGCTGCTGGCGACGGCGGCGCTGCCGTTCGCGGTGTCGGTGTTGCACTACGCGCTGCCGGTGATCGGGCGGACCTGCGACGTGCAGGACGTCTGGGACGGCGTGCAGGGGGTCGTGTTGGGTGCGGCGGCCGGGCTGCTGGTCGGGCCGCTGGTACGGGCGGTGGCCCGGCAGTCCTGGCGCCGGGCCTGAGCGCCGGCCCGGGACCGGGGCGTCTGGCTCCTGTTCACCGGGCCTGAGCGCCGGTCACCGCTCCTGGGCAGGCTCGTCGAGGAGCGGGAAGAGGCGGGTGACGGCGGCGACCGGCCGGGAGCCGGCGGGGCGGGTGGCCGGGTCGGTGTCGCGGCCCCGGTAGCGGGCGAGGACCTGCCGGACGGCCTCGCCGACGGCCGCCAGTTCGGCGGGGGTCAGGTGGACGACGGTGCTGAAGGCCTCGTCGTGCTGCCACTGCGCCGGGGCTTCGGCGCGCCGGGCGAGCCAGCGCCGGTGGCTCTCGTCCTCCAGGCCCCGGGCCAGGGCGTCGAACCCCTCGTCGTCCGCGACGGGGCGTGGTTCCTGCGGCAGGCGCCACGGCCGGGCCCGTCCGTCGGCGGCCGGGGCCTCCTCGATCAGTCCGTGGCGGGCGAGCTGCCGCAGGTGGAACGAGCACAGGCCGGAGCTGTGGCCGAGCCGGGCGGCGGCCTCGGTGGAGGTGACGGTGCCGCGCTCCGCGAGCAGCTCCAGCAGCGCGGTCCGTACGGCGTGTTCGGGGAGGGCGCCGGTTCTGACGAGGTCTTCGGTCACTTTGCAAAGTCTGCTACTTTGCAAAGCCGATGACAAGCCCGACCCCCGGAGGAACCCCGTGTCCGAGCTGCGCGAACGTCCGACCGTCCTGCGGATCACCGAGGTGGGGGAGGACATCCTGCGCCGCACCTGCCGGACGGCGACCGACGAGGACTTCGGCAGCGAGCGCCTGGCCCGGCTGATCGACGACATGTTCGTCACCATGCACGTCGCCGAAGGCTGCGGCCTCGCCGCCAACCAGGTGGACGTGGACCTTCGGCTGTTCGTCTACGACTGCACCGACGACGACGGCGTCCGGCACGTCGGCCACGTGCTCAACCCGGTGGTGGAGGAGCAGGAGCCCGGCCGCGCGCTGATCGAGGAGGTCGAGGGCTGCCTCTCCGTCCCCGGCGCCAACACCCGGCTCGCCCGTCCGGTCAACACCGTCGTGCACGGCGTCGACCAGCACGGCGCCCCCGTGACGGTCGAGGGCACCGGCTACTTCGCCCGCTGCCTCCAGCACGAGACCGACCACCTGAACGGCGGGCTGTACATCGACCGGCTCTCCGCACGGGACCGCAAGCGGATGATGAAGCAGACCGCCGACCGCCGGGAGAAGGTGTTCGCCGAGCGGGCCGCCAGGGCCGCCGAGCGGGTCGCGGCCGACCGCTGAGGATCCCGCCGGACAAGCCCTCGTCGGCCGGGCCCTCGCCGACCGGGCCCTCACCGGCCGGGCTCTATGGTGACGCGGTGACCGAACCCGCGCACCTCGCCGCCGTCCGGGAGTCGTACGACACCGTCGCCGCCGACTACCTCCGCCTCGTGGTCCCGCCGGAGGGCATGGACCCCGTGTCACGGGCCGTGCTCGCCGCCTTCGCCGAGCTGGTCCGGGAGTCGGGCGGCGGCGAGGTCGCCGACCTCGGCTGCGGGCCGGGGCGGGTGACCGCGTACCTGGCCGGTCTGGGATTGACCGCCTTCGGCGTCGACGTGTCCGGGAAGATGATCGACCTCGCCCGCCGCGCCCACCCCGGACTCCACTTCCGCCGGGGCTCGATGGCCGACCTCGACCTCCCCGACGGCACCCTCGGCGGCATCCTCGCCTGGTACTCCGTCCACCACACCCCGCCCGAGCAACTCCCGGAACTCTTCGACGAGTTCGCCCGCGTGCTCGCCCCCGGCGGTCACCTGCTGCTCGGCGGCCACGCCGGTGAGACCGCCCGGCTGAACCCCACCCGGGGATACGGCCACCCGGTGTCCTACACCTCGCACCTGATCCCGGCGACGCGCCTGGCCGAGCTGCTGACCGCCGCCGGCTTCACCGTCACAGCACGGCTCGAACAGCCGAACCCGCGCGACGGATCCCGTTCCTACGTCTGCCTGCTGGCCGAATCCGACACAACGCCGTCGCATCACCCTGCGCCCCCGGCGGAATGAACGAGCAGGGCGGGGCGAAGTGCGGCGCCGCACCGGCCGCCGACGCAACGCGGTCGTACGGGGCGCACGGCCGAACCCGCCGGGTGGCGCGGACCGGCAGGGTGGATGTCGGTCGGGCCCGCTACCGTCGCTCGCCATGGACAAGGACCTCCTGAAGGACACCGACCCGCTGCCGGACCGGGTCGGGCACGTCGGCGGCATCGAGTCACTGACCCTCGACGGGCGCCGCCACTACTACGGGTTCGACTACGCGAGCGACCTGGTGCTGTCCCCGATGATCGAAGACCCGCACGTGATGGCGGACTTCGCGAGCCGGCACATGCGCCAGAGCACGGGCAGCCACGAAGCCGCCCACTGGGCGGAACTGGTCGCCGCCGCGGTCGACGGCTCCGCGCTGACCGACGACGACACCACGCGGGAGTTCGACTCGGAAGCCCTGCGGGCCGGCCTGCCCGAACCGGGGAGCCACCTGCTCTACCTCCTGGGCGCCGCCACCGGATGGGAGGACTGGTCCGAGGAGGCGCCGCCGGAGGTGCGGCAGGCGTACCGGCGGCTCGGATTCGACGAGGACGACGACGAGTTCCTCGACCACTGTCTGGAGGCCGTCCACGATCACGGCGCGAAGGCGCGACCCGACGAATGGGTGGTCATCCGCCACCACCTCACCACCGCGGTCCACCGACTGCCGGGCAACTGGAAGCTGCTGTTCGCGCCGCTCGCGGAAGGCGTGACCAGGATCGGGTGAGCGCGGCGATCCCTCGACGGGGTACACCAACGGCCCGTCACCCGGAAGGTGATGGGGCGCTGGGGGAGGGGGTTCGGTCAGACCTCGGCAGATCCGTGACGCGATGGCGGCGTACTACGCCCGGCCGGTGGAGAGCGGCCGCTCGCCGAACGTCGAGAAGTCCGGTTACGTGCTGCACGCCGCCGCCGATCCCGACGTGTTCATCGCCGAGATCGACACCGTCTTCGACGGCGATGACGGCGACGGCGACGGTGTGACCGTCTCCCTCGTGCAGATCTTCCGGGTGCGGGACGGGAGGATCGCCCGGCTGCGCGACTACGTCGGGTCCGCCGACGTCCTGCGCAGCACCGACAGCTACGGGGGAGGGTGGCCGGCGGGGGCGGTCGAGGGGTCAGTCGCCGCGGTTCGCCGTGACGAGCGAGTCGGCGAGGCGTTCCGCCGTGTCCTGGTCCAGCGGTCCGTGCCCGAGCAGGAAGCGGTACCAGAACACGCCGTAGACCTGGTCCACGATCAGGTCCAGGTCGGCGTTCCCGGCGAGCTCTCCGCGGTCGCGACCCCGGGAGAGGAGGTCGTGCAGGGCGTTGCGGCGGGTGGCGGTGAAGCTCCGCATGAGGTCGGCGAGGTGCGGGTCCCTGGCGGCCTCGCGGGCGAGGGCGCGCAGCGCGGAGGCGGTGGTGCCGTGCTGGGCGGCGTCGAAGGTGGTGGCGACGAAGGCGCGCAGGTCGGTGCGCAGGGCGCCGGTGTCGGGGCCGTCGACGTCCTGGTCGGCGCGGTCGGTGAGGGCGTCGAGCAGCACGGCGCCCTTGGAGGGCCACCACCGGTAGACGGTCTGCTTGCCGACGCCGGCCGTACGGGCGATGGCGTCGATGGTGACGGGCGCGCCGTCCGGGGCCGCGAGCAGGTCGAGGGCGGCGTCGAGGATCGCCCGGTGGGCGGCCTCGTTGCGGCGGCGTCCGGTGTGCGGCCGGGCGGACGGGGCCTGCCCGGGTGCCGGGTCGGTTCGCCCCGACCGTTCCGTTCGGGGTTCGGTCTCGCTCATGGTCTCCCGCTCCTCCGGTCCGTTCCCTTGTCCGCGCTTGACAAGACTAGCAGTCTCGACAAACATCATTGCCGGAACGGCCGGTCTCGACAAGTTGAAGGGCACCACCATGAGCACTGCATCGAACCTCTTCGCCGGACAGCGCGTCGTCGTCATGGGCGGCAGCTCCGGCATCGGCGAGGCCGCCGCCACCGCCTTCGCGGCCGACGGAGCCGAGGTCGTGGTCACCGGCCGCGACCGCGAGCGGCTCGACGCCGCCGTAGCCCGGATCGGCGGCAGGACCACCGGCCGCCGGCTGGACGCGGCCGACCCCGCCGCAGTCGCCGCCTTCTTCGCCGAGGAGGGCACCGTGGACCACCTGGTCGTCGCGGTCAGCGGCGCGGCCGGCAGCGGCCCGTTCGCCCGGCTCGACCTGGCCGAGCTCGCCACCGGCTTCGACGCCAAGTTCTGGCCCCAGGTCCGCGTCCTGCAGGCGGCGCTGCCGCACCTGCGCCAGGACGGCTCGGTCACCCTGATCACCGCCGCCTCCGCCCGCGCCGCCATCCCCGGCACCGCCGGACTGGCTGCCATCAACGGCGCGCTGGAGGCGATGGTGCCGCCGCTGGCCGTCGAGCTGGCCCCGCTGCGGGTCAACGCGGTCTCGCCCGGCGTGATCGACACCCCGTGGTGGGACCGCGTCCCGGCCGAGCAGCGCACCGCGCTCTTCGAGGGCCTCGCCGCCACCACCCCGGTCGGCCGGGTCGGCCGCGCCGAGGACGTCGCCCGGGCGATCCACATGCTGGCGGCCAACACCTTCGTGACGGGTGTGGTGTTCGACTGCACCGGCGGGGCCAACCTGCCCACCGGGCGCTGAGCACGCCGGACGGCCCGGCCCGGGAGCACTCCCCGGGCCGGGCCGTTGTCGCACCGCGCCCGTACGGTTCGGGCATGGACGTTCCCGAGGTGATCCCGATCCGGCACGAGCCGCAGGGTCGCACCCGCACCATCGGCCGCTGGCGGGGCGGCGAGTTCTTCGCCTCCGTCACCGGCCCGGCCGGCCGGCCGGGGTGGTACGCGGTGCTGCACCGCTTCGACCCCGCGGGCCGGCACCTCGACTCGCGGGTCCGGGCCACGGCCACCGGCCCGGAGGCCCGGCAGCTGCTGGACGCGTGGCTGGCCGCCCTGCCCGGCCGCGAGTACCGGGACATCGCGATCGCGCCGTTCGAGGTCCGGGTCGACGGCGAGCTGTTCGGGCTCGTCGTCGAGGAGGACGACGAGGTGGAGGAGGACGAGGAGGACTACCGCTTCACCGCGGAGCTCCTCCCCGACGGCCTGGGCTTCCACGAGCCGTGGTGCGGCTGCTACGACACCTGAGCGGCGGCCGCCCGGGACGGCCGGGCGGCCCGGCCCGTCACCACTCCGCGACCCGGTAGTCCTTGAGGAACACCCCCGACAGCGGCTCCCCGGCCTCGCCCCGGACGATCGGGTCGTAGACCCGGGCCGCGCCGTCCACGATGTCGAGCGGCGTGCGGAAGCCCAGCCCGGCGAGGCGGGCCTTCTTGGGCGCCGGGTTCTCGTCGGTGATCCAGCCGGTGTCGACGGCGCACATGTACACGCCCCGGGTGGCGAGTTCGGCGGCGCTGGTGCGGGTGAGCATGTTGAGCGCGGCCTTCGCCATGTTGGTGTGCGGGTGCCGCGCGGTCTTGTTGCGGACGGCGAACCGGCCCTCCACCGCCGTGACGTTGACGATGTAGCGGGAGGGGTGAAGGGAGGCCAGCAGCAGGGGCAGCAGCCGGTCGCAGAGCAGGGCCGGGGCCAGGGCGTTGACCAGCTGGGTTTCCAGGACCTCGGCCGGGTCGAGCGAACCGAGCGTGGCGGACCAGGAGTTGGCGGGGGCGAGGTCGGGCAGCAGCCCGGCCTCGTCGGTGCCGCCGCTCGGTTCGCCCGGGCCGCCCGTCCCGATCAACGACCCGGCTCCGGACGTCAGCCGGGCGCCCGGAGCGGACGGCCGGAAGCCCGGGGCGTGGCTGATCGCCCGGCGGTCGGCGGCGGGCAGGGCGTCCCGCTCGCCGGCGGCCAGCAGCGCGTACGACTCGGGCGGGCGGCGCAGCGTCTGGGCGGCGTTGTTGACGAGGATGTCGAGCGGACGTCCGTCGGCGCGGAACTGCTCGGTCAGGCCCAGGACCTGGCGCGGGTCGCGGAGGTCGATGCCGACCACGCTGAGGCGCTCCCACCACTGCTCGCTGCCCTCGGCGGCGCGGAAGCGGCGGACGGTGTCCTGCGGGAAGCGGCTGGTGACGGTCAGCTCGGCGCCGTCGCGCAGCATCATCAGGGCGAGCTGGAAGCCGATCTTCACCCGGCCGCCGGTGAGCAGCGCGCGGCGCCCGCGCAGGTCGGTGCGCAGGGCCCGGCGGGCGGTGTTGTCGGCCGAGCAGTCCGGGCAGAGCATGTGGTAGAAGCCGTCGACCCGGCGGTAGGCCTGTTTGCAGACGTAGCACTTGCGCCGGAGCTGCAGTTCGCCGACCGGTCCGGTGGGGTTGGCGGTGAGCGGTGCGTCCTCGCGGCGGTGCCGGGCGCCGGTCGCGGTGGCGGCGAGCAGTGCGGCGTCGGCCTGCCGGACGGCCTCCTTGGCCTCCTGGCGGCGGCGCTTGCGGCTCTCCATGACGAACGAGCTGAGCTGCCGCTCGACGTGCAGCCGGTCGCGGTCGTGCGGGGGCAGTGCCCGTAGCCGGCCGAGGGTGCGGCTGAACGCGGCGAGTTCCTCGGCGCTGGGGCCCGTCGCGCCGGCGGCCTCGCCGGTCGGATGGATCGTGCTGAGCTGGTTGTGGTCGTCCCGGACCGTCATGTCCGCCCCCTCGTGCCGTACAGGTGGGTGGGACAGTAGCCGACGGTCCGGGATGATGGGATGCCAATTTTCTCCGGTCGGCGGCCGACGGGCTCTTCCGGGAACGCCGGGGTGCCGGCGGCCCTTCCCGGGCTGCCGGCACCCCGGTCGTGCTGCGGGGATCAGCCCGCGTACCGGCTGAAGATCCTGGCGAACTCGTACGGCTGCTGCGGGATGTCGGTGCACTTGGAGAGCGAGCCGCCGGTGCAGGCGTTGGCGTCCCGGGTGGCGTCCCAGAAGGCGAGCAGGCCGAGGTGGTTCTGCTGGGCGAACGTCACCAGCTGCTGGGCGGCGGCCTGGTCGTAGACCTGGTGGTCGTCGTTCTCGCCGATCATCGGGGTGACGCCGACCATGGCCCACAGCCGGGCGTCGGTCTTCGCCGGGTAGAGGGCCTTGAGCTGGCCGAACAGCGACTGGGCGGCCTGGACGGCGGCGTTGCCGTAGTCCGTCCCGCTGCGGTAGTAGTCCATCGCCATGACGTTGACCAGGTCGGTGGTCACTCCGGCGTCGCGGGCCGACTTCGCGATGGCGACGCCCTCGGCGGTCAGGCCCTCGGGCAGGACCGGCAGGGTGAAGGAGACCTTGAGGCCGGGGTGGGCCTGCTGCAGCTTGGCGAGCGCGGCGGAGCGGCGGTCGTTGGCGGCGGTGTCGGCGATTGCCGCGCCCTCGATGTCGAAGTCGACGTAGCGCAGGCCATAGGCCTTCACCACGGCGTCGTACTCGGCGAACAGCGAGTCCACCGAGGTGCAGGCGGCGGCGAGTTCGGTGCCGCCGGCGCCGCCGAAGGAGACCTTGACGTCGCCGCCGGCCGCGCGCAGCGCGTCGATCTGGTCCTTGGCCCAGCCGGTGCGCGGGTCGTAGGCGTTGAACCAGCTGGCCTTGCAGCCGACGCCGGTGACGAAGCCCATGGTGTAGCCCTTGAGGTTGCCCGCCTTGGCCATGTCGGGCATGGACGGGGTGGGCCAGGCGCCCATGTCGATGTAGGGGGCGACCGGGAGCGGGGTGTTCGGCGGCGGGGTGGCCGGTGGCGGGGTGGTCGGCCCGCCGGTGGGCGTCGAGGTCGGGGTGCCGGTGGGCGTGCCGGTCGGGGTCGTCGAGGTGGGCGGCGGGGTGGTGGGGGTGCCGCCGGGGCCGGTCAGGGTGATGTCGTCGGCGAGGTAGCCGCCCTGCCCGTACCAGCCGTGCAGGTACACGGTGACGCTGGTGGTGGCGGGGCCGGTGGTGAAGCCGGTGGACAGCTGCTGCCAGCCGGCGCCGCCCGGGGTCCAGGCGGCCGGGTCGGTGACGCCGCTGCCGGTGGCTCCGAGATAGACGTACTGGCCCTGCACCCAGGCGCTGAGGCCGTAGGTGGTGTTGGGCCGGACGCTGACGGTCTGTCCGCACTGCGCGGTGTCGCTCGCGGTCACCGCCCCCTTCAGCGCGTACGTCCCGCTGTGCGCGCCGGAGCCGACGACGCCGCCGGTGTCGGCGGAACAGCTCCAGGGGCTGAGCGCGCCGCTCTCCAGGCCGCCGTTGGCGAGCAGGTTGCCGTCGGCGGCGCCGGCGTTCCCGGCGAGGACGGCCAGGCCGCCGGCGGCCAGCGCGGTGGCGGCGGTGAGGCTCAGCAGGGTGGTCCGGCGGGCGGGGCGGCGGTGCGTGGGGGCAGGCTGGATCGCGCTGGGCATGGGGGTGCCGCTCGGGACGTGGTGGGCCGCCCGCGCCGCGAGGGGGGAGACGCGGGGCGGGCGGCGGCCTGGGGTGGTCCGGTGCGGGGGAGCGCGGTGCTGAGCATCAAACTGGACTAGACCAGCTGTGCACGTCAAGCACTTCCCGGCACCGGACGCCCCGCCGAGGGCAGGTTTCAGGAGGGGTTAAGGCGGCGGCGCCCAGGGGCTGCGGACGGTCAGCCGCAGCACGGCTTGCACTCCGTGACCCGCACGTCGTCGATCACCGGGCCGTACGCCCCGGCCACGGTGCTGGCGAAGGCCAGGGTGGTGGAGGAGTTCTGGGCGACGAAGGTGAACTGCCGTCCCACGTACCCCATCGCGGCCGCGCTCCTGCCGGTGACGTCGAAGGTGAAGGCCTGGAAGTCCTGGCCGTCGATGCGCGCCCAGCCGGTCCGTACGGCGGGCCCGCCCGCCGGGTTGCCGGCCAGGGCGTACGTGACCGAGTAGGTGGCGCCGGGGGTGGTGGTGAAGGTCTGGGCGATGGTGCCGCTGTCGGCGCCGTTGAGGTCCACCGACTGGTCGCCCTCGGCGGCCTGCCAGAGGCCGGCGCTGATCAGGTCGACGCTGCCGGCGGTGATCCGCCACGGGCCGATGGTCTGACCGGCGGTCAGTTCGGTGAAGGCGTTCGCCGGGGCCTTGGGCGACTCGAAGCTGCCGTCGTCGAAGCGGCTGAGCGCGCGGTTGCCACCGGCGGCCTGGGCCGGGACGGCGAGCGTGACGGCGGCGGCCGCGAGCAGGGCGACGGCGGTGGTGCGGGTGCGCGAGAGCTGCATGGGTTCCTCCCCGATCGGATGTGAAACGGACGGGCCCGGTGGTGAACCGAGGCGTCGACGGTCGGCTGTGCACAGAGCGTCGACCGTCCCGGTCGGTGCTGCCAAGACCGGACGGTCGGCGCCCGGTCGTGCGGGAGGTCCGTGCGCGGGCTCCGGTGCGCTGGTTTGACGGGGCGTCACCTCCGTCGGCCCGGCGAAAGGTCCGGGGGCGAACGGCGGAGGACCGACGGTCGACTCGCCCGCCCGGTGGTGAAAGCGGAAGCACGCGCCCCGCTCGCGCCCCTACGGTGGGCCGATGACCATACGAACCGGCTTCGACGGACCGCGGATCTGCTTCCTCGGCGACTCCTTCGTCCAGGGCCTGGGCGACCCGGAGTTCCGCGGGTGGGTCGGCCGGGTGCTGCAGGCCGCGGCCCCGGGCGCCACCGCCTTCAACCTCGGCGTCCGGCGCGACTCCTCGGCGCAGGTGCTGCGGCGCTGTTGGCCCGAGGTCGGGGCGCGCGTCCTGCCCGGGGCGGACAACCGGCTGGTGGTCTCGGTCGGTGCCAACGACGCGATGGAGGAGGCCGGCGTTCCCCGGGTGGCGCACCACGACACCCTGGCGAACCTCGCCGCCCTGCTCGACGGCGCCCGCAAGCGCGGCCTCGGCGCCCTGGTGGTCGGCCCGCCGCCGGTGGTCTGCGGAGGAGCGGCGCACCTGGACCGGTTGCGGGCGCTCGTCCCCGCGATGGCCGGACTGTGCGCCGACGCCGGGGTGCCGTTCGTCGACGTCACCGGGGCGCTGGCCGGCGATCCGGTCTGGACGGCCGAGGCCCGGGCGGGGGACGGCGCGCACCCGGGAGCCGGCGGGTACGGGCGGCTGGCGGAGCTGGTCCTGGCGGGCGGCTTCCGCGCCTGGGCGGGACCGGGGCCCGGGCCGGACGGGTTCGGGCCGGAACGGACTTGACCTCGAGTGCACTCCAACGTGAAAGCTGACGGCGTCGATCACGCACCACCACGGAAACCACCGCGCGGACCGCGCGGACACCACGATGGGAGCACCGTCATGCGCAACGTCCCGTTCGGTACCACCGGCCCGGAGATCGGCGTCGTGGGTCTCGGCTGCATGGGCATGACCTGGGCCTACGACGTGCGGAACCGGGACGACGAGAACTCCGTCCGGGTGATCCGGCAGGCGCTGGACCTCGGCGTCGGCCTGATCGACACCGCCGACATGTACGGCCCCTACACCAACGAGGAGGTCGTCGGCGCCGCGCTGGCCGGCCCGTACCGGGAGCGCGCCTTCCTGGCCACCAAGGTGGGCATCGTCCCGGGCGGCGGCGGCCAGCAGGCGCGCAACGGCCGGCCCGAGCACGTGCGGCGCTCCATCGACGAGAGCCTGCGCCGGCTGGGCACCGACCACGTCGACCTCTACCAGCTGCACCGGGTCGACCCGGAGGTCCCGATCGAGGAGACCTGGGGCGCGTTCGCCGAGGTCGTCGCGGCGGGCAAGGCCCGGAGCATCGGCCTCTCCGAGGTGACCGTCGAGGAGATCGAGCGGGCGCGGTCGGTGCACCCGGTGGCCTCCGTGCAGAACGAGCTGTCGCTGTGGACCCGGGACGCGCTGGCCGAGGTGCTGCCGTACACCGAACGGCACGGGATCGCCCTGCTGCCGTTCTCGCCGCTCGGCCGGGGCTTCCTGACCGGCAGCATCTCCTCCTTCGACGAGCTGCCCGCCGACGACTTCCGCCGCCGGCTGCCGCGCTTCCAGCAGGACGCGCTCAAGGCGAACCTGGCGCTGGTCGCGAAGGTCCGGGCGGTCGCCGAGCGGATGGGTGCCACGCCCGCGCAGGTCGCGCTGGCCTGGGTGCTGGCGCAGGGCCGGTACGTCTTCCCGATCCCGGGCACCAGGACGCCGCGCTACCTGGTGGACAACGTGGGGGCTGCCGGGCTCGTGCTCTCGGCCGCCGACCTCGCCGAGCTGGACGGGCTGCCGGCGCCGACCGGCGGGCGCTACTGAGCGGTTCCCCGGCCGGCCGGTCCCGGCCGGCTCCGGGGGGCCTCGGGATCCTGGGTGTTCCGGGGGTCCTGGGTGTTCCGGCCCGCGCCGGATGGCCCGGACCGCTCCTTGACCCACACGAGCTGCCGTCCGGTCTCGCCCGGAGCCCGGACGGCGGCCTCGGCGATCCGGTCCAGCCGGTAGCCGAGCTTGCGCGGGACGGCCGCGCTGGCCGCGTTCGCCCGGTCGCAGTGGATCTCGACCCGGGTGATGCCGGGCAGGGCCAGCGCGGCCTCGGTCAGCGCCCCGGCCGCGGTGGTGGCGATGCCGCGGCCGACGTGCCCGGCGGCGACCCAGTAGCCGATCTCCAGCGCGCCCGGGCCGATCCGCCCGTGCAGGCCGAACGCGCCGATCACCCCGCCGGGTTCGCTGTTCAGCCCGGCCAGGTACATGAAGTCGGTGCCCGCTTCCCAGGCGGCGGAGCCGGCCCGGGCGAGCTCGGCGGTCTGTGCCCGGGTGGGGGCCTCGGCCGCCCACTCCAGCCAGGGGCGCAGGTGCTCCAGGTTGGCGCAGACGGCCCGGTTCAGCGCCACCGCGTGGGTGCTGCGGCGGCGGCGCAGCCAGAGGCCGCCGGGCAGCCGCAGCAGTTCGGGCGGCCGCCCGGTGGTCGCCTCCACGGCGGCCCGCGCCCGTCCGGCCGGGGCCGGGTCACAGGACCGTGACTGTGCTTGGCTCATGGCGGCGATTATGTCCTTGGCCCGGACCTGTCACCATCCGGGCCCCCTCCGGACACCCTGACGGCGGGCGCGCACGGGCCCGGCCCCGGCGTGCGGTCGGGACGGCCGGCGTGCCGCGGGGGCCTCCGGTGCACCACCGGGGCGCCCGGCGCCCGGGGTGTGGCCCCGGCGCGTCAGAGCCGGACCAGCACCTCGTCGAGCTCCTTGCGCCGCAGGTCCGGCACGCGCGCCCCCTCGGCCGGGTAGCCGACCGGGATCACGTAGGCCGCCCGCTCCTCGGCCGGGCGGTCGCACACCTCGTTGAGGAACCGCATCGGGCTCGGCGTGTGGGTCAGCGTGGCCAGTCCGGCCTGGTGCAGCGAGGCCAGCAGCAGCCCGACCGCGATCCCCACCGACTCCTTGGTGTAGTAGGGCCGCGGCGAGTCGGGGCCCTTGTGCACCTCGAACACCACGATCACGGCCGGCGCG
This sequence comes from Kitasatospora sp. NPDC048545, assembly GCF_040651155.1. Taxonomy (NCBI): domain Bacteria; kingdom Bacillati; phylum Actinomycetota; class Actinomycetes; order Kitasatosporales; family Streptomycetaceae; genus Kitasatospora; species Kitasatospora sp. NPDC048545. The sequence continues at coordinate 84,612 of NZ_JBEZIQ010000026.1, read as the reverse complement.
TCCTCCAGGAACGGCTTGCGCCAGTCGGTGCCGATCGGCGCGAGCGCGGCCAGCCACTCCTCCGACGCCCGGTGGCCGTAGAACTCGCGCTCCTCGGCCTCGGCGGCCTCGCGCAGCCGCCGCTTGCGCTCCGGGTCGGTGATCACCACGAACCGCCAGGGCTGGACGTGCGCGCCGCTGGGCGCGGTGCCTGCGGTCCGCACCGCCCATTCGACGACGCCGTCCGGGATCGGGCGGGTGGCGTAGTCGCGGACGGTGCGGCGCCGGGCCATCACCTCGTGGAAGGACCTGCTGCGCTCCTCGGCCTCGTGGGCCGGGACGGTCATGGGGGCGAGGGGGACGGTCGGGTGGGACGTCCCCGCCGTGGTGCTCTCTGCACTGTCAACCATGGCGGACAGCACAGCACATGACGGCCCCTCCTGGAAGAGGTAGAGACCAATCCTGGAGGGGTGCGGCCACGCCGACGGCTACAGCTCGTGCACCCGGCCGCCGCGGACCTCGATCCGCCGGTTCACTGCGACGGTGTCCAGCATCCGCCGGTCGTGGGTGACCAGCAGCAGGGTGCCGGTGTACGAGCCGAGCGCGGACTCCAGCTGCTCGATCGCCGGGAGGTCCAGGTGGTTGGTGGGCTCGTCCAGCACCAGCAGGTTGACCCCGCGGGCCTGCAGCAGCGCCAGCGCGGCCCGGGTGCGCTCGCCGGGCGAGAGGGTGCCGGCCGGGCGCATCACGTGCACCGCCTTGAGGCCGAACTTGGCCAGCAGGGTGCGCACGTCCTCCGGCGAGAGCTCCGGGACGGCGGCCGCGAAGGCCTCCGCCAGCGGCTCCCCGCCCAGGAACAGCCCGCGCGCCTGGTCCACCTCGCCGACCACCACGCCCGAGCCCAACGAGGCGCTGCCGCCGTCGAGTTCGAGTCGGCCGAGCAGCGCGGCCAGCAGCGTGGACTTGCCCGCGCCGTTGGCGCCGGTGATCGCGACCCGGTCGGCCCAGTCGATCTGCAGGTCCACCGGGCCGAAGGCGAAGTCGCCGCGCCGGGCCACGGCCCCGCGCAGGGTTGCGACCACCGAGCCGGAGCGCGGCGCGGTGGCGATCTCCATCCGCAGCTCCCACTCCTTGCGCGGCTCCTCGACCACGTCCAGCCGCTCGATCATCCGCTGGGTCTGGCGGGCCTTGGAGGCCTGCTTCTCGGTGGACTCGGCGCGCACCGCGCGGCCCATCTTGTCGTTGTCGGAGGACTTGCGGCGGGCGTTGCGCACGCCGTGCTCCATCCAGCCGCGCTGCATCCGGGCGCGGGCCTCCAGCCCGGCCTTGGTGTCGGCGTACTCCTCGTACTCCTCGCGGGCGTGCCGGCGGGACACCGCCCGCTCCTCCAGGTACGCCTCGTAGCCGCCGCCGTACAGGTTGACCTGCTGCTGGTGCAGGTCCAGCTCCAGCACCTTGGTCACGGTGCGGGCCAGGAACTCGCGGTCGTGGCTGATCAGCACGGTGCCGGCGCGCAGGCCCTTGACGAAGGCCTCCAGCCGCTCAAGGCCGTCCAGGTCGAGGTCGTTGGTGGGCTCGTCGAGCAGGAAGACGTCGTAGCGGGAGAGCAGCAGCGAGGCGAGGCCGGCCCGGGCGGCCTGGCCGCCGGAGAGCGCGGTCATCGGCAGGTCGAGCGAGACCTTCAGCCCGAGCGAGTCGGCGACCTCCTCGGCGCGCTCCTCCAGGTCGGCGCCGCCGAGGTCCAGCCAGCGGTCCAGGCTCGTCGCGTACGCGTCGTCGGCGCCGGGCCGGCCCTCGACCAGGCCCTCGGTGGCCTCGTCCAGGGCGGCCTGGGCGGCCGCCACGCCGGTGCGGCGGGCCAGGAACGCGCGCACCGACTCGCCGTCGCGGCGCTCCGGCTCCTGCGGGAGGTGGCCGACGTTGGCACCGGCCGGGCTGAGCCGCAGCGAGCCGCCCTCGGGGGTGTCCAGGCCCGCCAGCAGCCGCAGCAGGGTCGACTTGCCGGCGCCGTTCACGCCGACCAGGCCGATCACGTCGCCGGGGGCGATGACCAGGTCCAGGCCGGAGAAGAGGGTGCGTTCGCCGTGACCGGCGCTGAGGTCCTTGACTACGAGTGTCGCGCTCATGATGGGGCCGATTGTAGAAGGAGCAGGGCCGCCACCGGAAAAGCCCGGGGGCCGCGGCCGTCACGGCCGCGGCCCCCGGGACCGGTGGGGATCATCCCCGGTGGATCACTTGGCCTTCTTCGAGAAGTACTCGAACATGTGCTGGGCCACGTCCTCCAGGTACGGACCGGCCTCGTAGGTGTTCGCGCCGTTGCCGATGGAGGTGTCGCTGACCAGGGCCGGCTTGCCGTCCTTGGTGGCGTACCAGCCGCCGCCGCTGCTGCCGCCGGTCATGTTGCAGCCGATCAGCAGCATCGCCGGGCGGCTCGGGTCGCCGGTCTTCTTGGACGGCTTGCCGCCGTCGCAGTGCTCCAGCTCGACGCCGTCGAAGGGCTTGCCCTCCGGGAAGCCGTAGTTGGAGACCGAGGCGAGCTGGTCGCGCGGGGCGTTGAACCACAGCGGCACGGAGCCGCCGACGGTCTCCTCCAGCGACTTGCCGTTCGGGTCGGGGTTGGCGACCTTGATGATGCCGAAGTCGTACTGGCTCCAGGGGCCGCCGTGCTCAGGGTCGGCCTCGCCGGTCCACTGCGGCGAGACCATGCCGGCGGTCGCGCCCCACTCGCCGTACGGCTCGGCGTCGTCCAGCTTGGACTTCTGCTTGTTGCCGTTGCTCAGCACGCCGTTGCTGTTGAACGCCGGGGCGAAGGTGATGTCGGTGTAGTACTTGTTGCCCTTGCCGCCGTGCAGGCAGTGGCTCGCGGTCCACACCAGGTTGCTCTTGCCGGGGTTGGCCGGGTCGGAGACGACGGTGCCGGAGCACACGTAGTCCTCGTTGCCGTCCTTGAAGAAGATCTTGCCGTTGACGTGCATGTTCTTCGGGAACGGGTGCGCCACGGGCTTCGCCGGGACCATGGCGGGCATCTGGTCCGGGCCGGCCGGCGGCTGGGCGGCGGTGGGCTGGGCCGGGGCGGCGCTGGTGGGCTGCGCGGTCGGCTGGGCGGGCGCCTGCGTCGGGTCCTGGGCGGGGGCCTGCGGCAGCGGCTTCGGCTTGGCGTCCAGCAGCTTCTGCAGGGTCCAGTAGCCCTTGACCGCCGGGGTGATGACGTTCGCCTGGGCCCACTTGTCCCAGTCCTCGAGCTTCCAGGTCTTCAGTTCCTCGACCGTCGGGAGCTTGATCGGGGCCGCGCCCGGCTTGCCGGTGGCACTGGCCGCGACCGAGGGAGCCGCGGTCTCGGCGCCGGCCGGGTCGGAGTTGTCCGGTCCGCACGCGGTGGCGACCACCATGGTCAGCGCGGCGACGGAGGCGCCCAGGACGGCACGGCTCGGCCGGGATATCGGTGACATGAGTTCAAATCCCCCTGTTGACTACCGCCATACGGCCCGTTCCTCGGGTACGGCCCCACCGGGCCGCAGGTATGGCAGGTGAGGAGTCTGCCATGTGGATAAGGATCTCCTTACACCCACCCCCGGCTGGGACGAGGCTGTCACCGGATCGGCACGGGATCGGCACGGGGCCTTCGTCGAGGCCCTGTTCGGGATGCTGTCCGGGGTGCCGCTGTGCCCTCCGGGTCCCGCCGGGGGCCCCGCCCCGGGCCCTTTGCGGGGGTTGCGGCCGGGCCCGGAAAACCGGTTGCACGCGTTCCCCGGCGTGCCTAGCGTGGTCAGGGTCATCAGCCAGACAAGGAGAAGGCCGTTGCTCTACTGAGGTCCCGGGACACCGCCCCGCCGCGCAGGCCCAGTTGCCGCGTGGTGCGCGAGTGTGCGACCTCAGTCACGGCCCCGTGGCGATCCTCCGTGTGACGCCACCCCTTCGTCCTCCTCGGCCGTACCGGTTCCGCACCAGCGGTGTCTCCCCGTGTTGCTCACCACCCCTTCGGCAACCACCCCGGGAGGCCCACATGGCACAACCCACCACCGCCGTCCTCTGCACCGACCTCACCTTCGAGTGGCCCGACGGCAAACCCGTCCTGGACGGCTTCCACCTCGCCGTCGGCCCCGGCCGCACCGGCCTGATCGGGCTCAACGGCGCGGGCAAGTCCACCCTGCTGCGGCTGATCGCCGGCGACCTCACCCCGGCCGGCGGCACCGTCCGGGTCGACGGCGAACTCGGCTACCTGCCGCAGGGCCTGACGCTCGACACCACCCTGCGGGTGGACGAGGCGCTCGGCGTCCGGGCCGCCCGCGAGGCCCTGCACGCCATCGAGTCCGGCGACACCGACCAGCGCCACTTCGACGCCGTCGGCGACGACTGGGACGTCGAGGAGCGCGCCCGCGCCACGCTCGACCGGCTCGGCCTGCACCGCCTCGGCCTCGACCGCACCACGGGCGAACTCTCCGGCGGCGAGGCGGTGCTGCTGCGGCTGGCCGCCCTGCTGCTGGCCCGCCCGGACGTCCTGCTGCTGGACGAGCCCACCAACAACCTCGACCGGGCCGCGCGCGAGCGGCTCTACGAGACGGTGGCCGACTGGCACGGCGTGATGCTGATCGTCAGCCACGACCGCGAGCTGCTGCGTCACGTCGACCGGATCGCCGACCTGCGGGACGGCGAAGTCACCTGGTACGGCGGCAACTTCGAGGAGTACGAACGCACCCTCGCGGCCCAGCAGGAGACGGCCGAGCGGCTGCTGCGCAACGCCGAGGCCGACGTCCAGCGCCAGAAGCGGGACTTGGTCGAGGCCCGGAGCCGGCTCGACCGCAGCGCCGCGTACGGCAAGAAGCGCTCGGTCACCCGCAACGACCCGCACATCTTCGCCGGGATGCTCAAGCGCAAGGGCCAGGAGACCGCCGGGCGGATCCAGGGCATGCACACCGAGCGGCTGGAGGAGGCCAGGGCGCGGCTCAGCGCGGCCGAGGAGGCGGTGCGCGACGACGCCGAGATCCGGATCGACCTGCCGCGCACCGCCGTCCCGGCCGGGCGCACCGTGCTGACCCTGCAGAAGGTTCGGCTGCCGCACGGCGGCACCGCCGACCTCGACCTGCGCGGTCCCGAGCGGATCGCCCTGGTCGGCCGCAACGGGGCGGGGAAGTCCACCCTGCTGCGCACCATCGCGGGCGAACTCGTCCCGCTGGAGGGGGAGATCACCACCCCGGTGCCGCTGCGGCACCTCCCGCAGCGGCTCGACCTGCTGGACGACGCGCTCAGCGTCGCGGAGAACGTCAAGCGGTTCGCCCCCGCCGCCGGGGACAACGCGATCCGCGCCCGGCTGGCCCGCTTCCTGTTCCGTGGCGCCCGCGCCGACCAGCCGGCCGCGACGCTCTCCGGCGGCGAGCGGTTCCGCGCGACCCTGGCCGCGCTGCTGCTGGCCGACCCGCCGCCGCAGCTGCTGCTGCTCGACGAGCCGACCAACAACCTGGACCTCGCCAGTGTCCGCCAGCTCACCCAGGCGCTGGCCGCGTACCGGGGCGCGCTGGTCGTGGCCAGCCACGACCTGCCGTTCCTGCGCGGCCTGGGCGTGACCAGGTGGCTGGAGCTGGACGGGGACCTGCGGGCGGTGGAGCCGATGTAGCGGATACGGGCACGGGGGAGGGCCAGGGAAAGGGCGCGGAGACGCGCACGGGCAGCGCGGCGCCGGCCGAGGCCGGTGCCGCGGTTACTGCCGGTGGCCCCCGGTGACCTCGGTGAGCACCCGTTGGGCCGCGCTCAGGGCCGAGTCCCTGAGCGCGGCCGGCTCGTCGGGGGCTGCCCCGGGGAGGATCGACGGCAAACCGTTCTGACGGCGGGTGGGAACGGGACGCCGGGCCCGATGCGCTGCGCCGGTGCCCGCGGCCCGGGTCCGCCGTCGGTGCCCGCTGCCCGTCTCCGCCGTGGGTGCCCGCCGCCGGTGTCCGCGGGTCACGTCTGCGGTGCGGGCCGCACCTTGCCCGCGACCAGCGTCCCGAGCCGGTCCAGCCCGACGACGAGGACGGCCAGGACGACGAACTCGACGGTCAGCTGGGCGATCTGGCCCCAGACGTAGCCGTAGCCCCTGGTGGTCGGGTCGAAGAAGAAGTACGGGTAGGGCAGCGGGTAGTCGTCGAACAGTGCGTTGCGGGCGAGCACGATCGCCGCGTAGCCGAGCGGGAAGGCCAGCCAGAGCGGGATGTCCTTCCAGGCCGCCGCGTTGCGCGGCTTCAGCACCAGCCAGTCGGCGATCACCATCACCGGTGTGACGTAGTGCAGGAAGAACGACGACCAGTGCGCCAGTCTGTCCGGGCCGCCGACCAGCCCCGGCAGCGGGCTGGCGCCGTGCTGCAGCAGGACGTGCGAGACCAGCCCGGTGATCAGGATGTACAGCGTGGCGGCGCCGCGCAGCCGGGGCGCGGGCGCGTCCACGCTGTCGCGCTTGAGCATCCAGTACACCGCTCCGATGAAGTAGCCGAGCACGATCACGTTGCTCTGCACGGTGAAGTACACCAGCGGTGCCGTCCCGAGGGTTAGGCCGAGGCCCGACGAGAGCACGATTCCCATGCGCCACCACAGCGCGGGTCGGGTCCGGACTGTCATGCGGCCACCAGTTCGTTTCAGGTGATACGGGAGGTATCGGACGGCTGAGGGGAAGACCGCACTCTACTCGCCGGTACCGGGGAGGTGGAACCCGCGTGCGATTCCCCGCGGCTGCCCGCGCCGCCTCCGGGCCCTCGCGGCCCGCTGCCCGCTGCCCGCAGGCATCACGCAGCGGGCCCTCAGCCCGGCAGCACGAAGCCCGACTCGTACGCCGCGATGACCGCCTGGGTGCGGTCCCGTGCGCCGAGTTTGGCGAGCACGCTGCCGACGTGCGTCTTCACCGTCTCCTGACTGACCACCAGTCGCGCCGCGATCTCGCCGTTGTTGAGTCCGGTGGCCATCAGCCGCAGCACCTGCCCCTCCCGCTCGGTCAGCCGGCCGACCGGTCCCCGGCCGGCCGAGGACTCCCGGCGGCGGTCCGTGCCGTGGCGCACCGCGAGTTCGCGGACGGCCGCCGGGAAGAGCAGCGAGTCCCCGCGCGCGACCAGTCGCACCGCCTGCACCATCTCCTCCGCCCGCGCCCGCTTCAGCAGGAACCCGGCCGCGCCCGCGCGCAGCGCGTCGTACACGTGGTCGTCGTGCTCGAAGGTGGTGACCACCAGGATCCGCGGCGGCTCGGCCATCCCGCCGACCAACTGCTCGGTGGCCCGGATCCCGTTGATGCCCGGCATCCGGACGTCCATCAGCACGACGTCCGGTCGCAGTTCGCGCACCAGGGGGACGACCTCGGCGCCGTCGGCGGCCTCGCCGACCACGGTGAGGTCCGGCTCGGCGTCGATCACCACCCGCAGGCCCATCCGGACCAGCCGTTCGTCGTCCGCGATCACCACGCGGATGCCGTCCGGACGGCCGTCCGCGCCGGTCCTCCCGCCGTCGTCGGCCCTGCCGTCGTCCGCCACGCCGCGTGCGCTGCCGTTCATGCCGTGTCCCTCGCTCACCGCGTCCCCGCCGTTCACCGTGCAGTCCCTCCCAGCGGCAGCCAGACGGCCAGCCGCCACGTCGTTCCGTCCGCGCTCGGCCCCGCCGTGCTGCCGCCGCGCAGCGCCGTCGCGCGCTCCCCGATGCCGCGCAGCCCGCGTCCGCCGCCGGGGCGGCTCGGCCGGGCAGGGCCCAGCGGGTTGGTCAGTTCGATCTCCAGCCGGTCCCCGGCCAGCCCGACCCGCAGTCCGGCAGGCGCCGGTCCGGCGTGCCGCAGCACATTGGTCAGGCCCTCCTGCACGATCCGGTACGCCTCGCGGGAGACCGGCGCGGGCAGGCCGGGCAGGCCGGGGGCCAGCTCGGCGTCCACCGTCACGCCGGTGCGGGCGAGCTGGCGGAGCAGGTCGTCCAGTCCGGCGAGGGTGGGCCCGGCCGGTCCGGTGGCCTCCGGGTCCTCCTCGCGCAGCAGGCCGAGCACGGTGTCGAGTTCGGCGACGGCCGCCCGCGCCGTCTCCTCGATCGCCTGCAGCGCCTCGGCGGCGAAGTCGGGGTTGGTGCGCAGCACCCGGGCGGCCGCCGAGGCCTGGATGCCGACCGCGCTGAGCGCGTGCCCGACCGAGTCGTGCAGTTCGCGGGCCAGCCGGTTGCGCTGGGCGAGTACGGTGGCCCGGCGCTCGGCGGTGGCCAGCCGCTCCTCCGGGGTCGGGCCGAGCAGGGCGGGGGCCCAGCGGGCGAGCAGCGCGCCGAAGCCCGCGTTGGCGAGCACGATCAGCAGCAGGACGGCCAGGCCCAGCAGCGGTCCGGTGATCATCCAGCCGGGGAAGCGGTTCTCCCAGAACGCGGCGAGGTCCCGGGCACCGCCGAAGGAGCACATCAGCACCACCGCGAACGGCGCCCCGGTCAGCGTCATCCCGGCGACCACCCCGCCGAAGAACAGGTGCAGCACGAACCAGAGCGCGGTGCGCCGGCGGGCAGGCCAGGAGCGGGCCGGCCCGGTGGCCAACTCCTCTGCCCGGGGCGCCGCGCACAGCGCCCGCGCGGCCGCGCCCTCCAGCCCCCGGACGGTCGGCACCAGTGCGGTGACGGCGGCCATCGGCAGCGAGGTGAACAGCGAGAGGAACTGCAGCAGCGCCTGCCGGGCGGGCGCCTGGGCGGCGTCGAGCGCGCCGAGCACCACCACCGACAGCAGCCAGTACGGCATCAGCAGCGCGCCGCCCAGCACCAGGTGCACCCAGCGCAGCCGCGCCCGCCGTCCGACCAGCGCCCCCGCCGCACGCCGCAGCCGTGTGCCCGCCCCCGTGATCACCCGGGTGACTCTATGTCAGCCGGGTGGTGGCGGGCCCCCCATTCGGTGAGCGCGATCGCGCCGGCGGCCAGCATCAGCAGGCCGGCCGAGAACTGCCCGGCCTGCACCAGCACCATCAGTCCGGGTACCGCGCCCGGCAGGTCGGGCACCGTCGTCGACGTCCCGAACGCCACCAACTGGTAGCCGCCCCAGCCGAACAGCGAGCCGGCGCCGATCCAGGCCGCCGTCAGCGGTACCCGCAGCCGTCGTCCCGGCCCGATCCGGAACGCGAGCACCAGCAGTGCCACCGCCGCGACCACCGCCATGGCGGCGGTGACGGCCTCCATCGTCGCGATGGACCGGCCGCGGTCGTCCGCCCAGCGCAGCGGGAGCCCCACCGTCCCGCCGGCGGCCCAGTAGGCCCGGGCCGCCGCGACGCCGAGCGCGACCGGGGCGGCGACGGCGGCGAGGGCGCGCTGCACGTTGCGGGTGGGGGAGTCGGGCAGGTCGCCGATCCGGGCCTGCAAGAGGCCGGCCCAGCGGCGGCGGGCGTAGAGCACGAAGGCGGTGATCAGGGCGATGCCCTGTACTCCGAAGCCGCCGTAGACCAGGGCGAACACCCAGCCCGCCAGCCCGTCGTCGGCGTGCTGTCCGGGCGGGCGGTGCTCCGGGCCGAGCACGAGTGAGGAGAGGAGGTCCGCCGGTACGGCGACCAGGATCGTCCCGAGCAGTCCGGTCGCGACCCACATCGGGAACGCCACCAGTCCGGCGGCCGCCCGGCGCCCCCACGGCCGGACGAAGGCGAGCGCGAGGGCGAGCGCGATCGCGTCCATGCCGAAGGTGAGGAGGTTGAGCGTCCACAGTCCGCCCAGCGCCCCCGGATCGCGCACGCCGACCTCGGAGCCGGTCAGCCAGAGCAGCTTCAGCATCAGGTAGGGGACGGTGGCGGCCATCGCGACCCCGGCCGCCACCACCCGTACCGCGTCGTCCTTGTGTCTCATGCCCCCACGGTCGCGTCCCGCCCGGGCCCCGGTCCTCAGCCCCGGGCGGGATCCCCCTCCCCCCGGCGGGGGATTCGCGGCTCAGGCCATCCGGTGGATCAGCCGGTCCTCCTCGTCGACCCGCCCGTCCGGGTCGGCCACCAGCCCGAGCCGTTCGGCGAGCCGGCGGGAGGGCAGGTTGTCGGCCCGGATCAGGGCGACCACCGGGATCCCGGGGAACCGCGGGCGCCCCTGCGCCATCGCCGCGCGGGCCGCCTCCGCCGCGTACCCCTGGCCCCAGGCGGACGGCCGGAACCGGTAGTAGAGGTTGAACACCCGCTCCCCGTCCAGGGTGTGCAGGTACAGCCCGGCGAAGCCGATGATCACCTCCGGCTCCTCTCGCGTGGCCACGGCGCAGTACCCGATCCCGTCCCGCACCCAGTCGGCCACGAAGCCGTCCAACGCCTCCTGGGCGGCCGCGAGGTCCCGCTGCGGCCCGTGCGGGTTGTACCGGTTGGTCTCCGGATCCCCGTGCACGGCGAACATGGCCTCGGCGTCCCCCTGCTGCGGCTGTGTGAGCACCAGCCGCTCGGAGACGGCGACGACCGTGCGGGCGGTGTGCTGGGCGGTGCTCATGACGATTCCCCCGTCGTGATTCGTAATGGATGCCTAGCAGGATAGGCCATTACATGTGCAGGTGCCCGTCGATATTCCCGGCCGTGCGGACCGGCGGCCGGACCGGCTCGCGGCGGAGCGGCGCGGAGGTCTTGTTACCGGCGGGTCGCTTGCCTATCATCCCGAGTGTTACAGCTTTACTGTCAAACCCTGAAGGGGTTCTGCGGCCAGTGCGTGACACAAGCAGTCCAGCGGGCCCGGGCGGCCCGGCCCCGTCCGCGGGCGGGCCGCCGGCGGGCGGACCGCTGGCGGGCGTGCGGGTGGTGGAACTCGCGGGCATCGGGCCGGGCCCGTTCGCCGCGATGCTGCTCGGGGACCTCGGCGCGGACGTGGTGCGGGTGGACCGGCCGGAGCCCTCGCCGCTCGGGACGGACCCGGCGTACGACCTCAGCAACCGCAACAAGCGCTCCGTGCTGGTCGACCTGAAGTCGCCTGGCGGGCCGGGGCTGGTGCTGGACCTGGTCGAGCGGGCCGACCTGCTGATCGAGGGCTACCGGCCCGGTGTCGCGGAGCGGCTCGGCGTCGGCCCGCAGGCGTGCCTGGCGCGCAACCCGGCACTGGTGTACGGCCGGATGACCGGATGGGGACAGGACGGGCCCCGGGCCGCGACCGCCGGGCACGACCTCGGGTACGCGGCGGTCGCCGGGGTGCTGGGGATGGTCGCGGCGGCGCCGGGCGGCGCCGACCAGGCGCCCGGGATCCCGGCCAACCTGCTGGGCGACTACGCGGGCGGCTCGCTCTACCTGGTCGTCGGCCTGCTCGCCGGACTGCACCATGCCCGGGCCACCGGCGCGGGCCAGGTGGTGGACGCCGCGATCGTGGACGGTGCGGCACACCTCGGCAGCATGCTCTGGGGGCTGCTCGCGGCCGGCCACTGGCAGGACCGCCGGGGCGTCAACCTGCTGGACGGCGGCGCACCGTTCTACGCGGTCTACCGGGCCGCCGACGGCGGATACCTGGCCGTCGGCGCGCTGGAACCGCGCTTCTACGCCGAGTTCGCCCGACTGCTGGAGCTCGGCCCCGACGCACCCGGCCAGTACGACCCCGCCCGTTGGCCGGAGCTGCGGGCCCGGATCGCGGCCCGCTTCGCCACCCGGACCAGGAGTGAGTGGGAGGCGGTCTTCGAAGGCTCCGACGCCTGCGTCGAACCGGTGTTGACGATGCGTCAGGCCGCGGGCGACGGCCACCTGGCGGCGCGCGGGACGTACGTCGAGGCGGACGGCGTCACCCAGCCCGCCCCCGCCCCGCGCTTCTCCGCCACCCCCGGCGCGCTGCGCCGCCCGCCGGCCCGGCCGGGGGCGGACACCGCCGAGGTGGCCAGGGACTGGGGCGTCCCGGGCCTCGGCGCCGCGGCGGGCGATTCGACGGCGGACGGTTCCGGGACCGACCGCTCCGGGACTGACCGCTCCGGCGTGGGCCGCTCCGGGACTGACCGCTCCGGCGTGGGCCGCTCCGGGCCGGACGAGGCCGCTGCGGTCGACACCGCAGCAGAGCAAGGAGAGTAGCGTTGCAGCGCGAGATCTTCACCGAGCAGCACGACGACTTCCGGGCCACCGTGCGGGCCTTCCTCGCCAAGGAGGTGCTGCCGCACTACGACCGCTGGGAGAAGGCCGGGATCGTCGACCGCTCCGTCTGGCTCGCGGCCGGACGCCAGGGCCTCCTCGGTATCGCCGTCCCCGAGGAGTACGGCGGTGGCGGCACCCCGGACTTCCGCTACGCCGCCGTGCTGGCCGAGGAGTTCGCCCGGGCCGGCGCCTCCGGGTTGGCGATCGGCCTGCACAACGACATCATCGGCCCCTACCTCACCTCGCTCGCCACCGAGGAGCAGAAGCGCCGCTGGCTGCCCGGCTTCTGCTCCGGCGAGCTGATCACCGCGATCGCGATGACCGAGCCCGGCACCGGCTCCGACCTGCAGGGCATCCGCACCCAGGCGGTCGACCGGGGTGACCACTTCCTGCTCAACGGCGCCAAGACCTTCATCTCCAACGGCATCCTCGCCGACCTGGTCGTCGTGGTCGCCCGGACCACCCCCGAGGGCGGCGCGCACGGTCTGAGCCTGCTGGCCGTCGAGCGCGGCACGCCCGGCCTCGAGCGCGGCCGCAACCTCGACAAGATCGGCCAGAAGGCCCAGGACACCGCCGAACTGTTCTTCGAGGACGTCCGGGTGCCGAAGGAGAACCTGCTCGGCGAACTCGACGGCGGCTTCGTCCACCTGATGCAGAACCTCGCCCAGGAGCGGCTCACCATCGCGGCCGCGGCGATCGCCGGTGCCGAGTACCTGGTCGAGATCACCACCGACTACGTCAAGCAGCGCGAGGCGTTCGGCCGGCCGCTGGCCACGTTGCAGCACGTCCGCTTCGAGATCGCCGAACTGGCCACCGAATGCGCCGTCACCCGGACCTTCGTCGACCGCTGCATCACCGAGCACAACCGCTACGCGCTCACTCCGGCCGACGCCTCGATGGCCAAGTGGTGGGCCACCGAGCTGCAGAAGCGCACCGCCGACCGCTGCCTCCAACTGCACGGCGGCTACGGGTACATGACCGAGTTCCCGGTCGCCCGGGCGTTCACCGACGGCCGCATCCAGACCATCTACGGCGGCACCACCGAGATCATGAAGGAGATCGTGGGCCGTTCCATCCTCGGCTGACCCCTCCGGCGATTCCTCTCCGACCGGCCCGACCGGCCCGGCCCGGTTTGGCACCGGAACCCCGAAGCCCCGAAGCCCCGGCCCCGAAGCCCTGAAGCTCTGAAGCCCTGAAGTCCGAAGCCCGAAAGGCATTCCCATCGTGACCACCGAAGCGTACGTCTACGACGCGATCCGCACCCCGCGCGGCCGGGGCAAGGCCACCGGCTCGCTGCACGCCACCAAGCCGATCGACCTGGTCGTCGGCCTGATCCACGAACTGCGCCGCCGGTTCCCCGAGCTGGACCCGGCCGCGATCGACGACATCGTGCTGGGCGTGGTCAGCCCGGTCGGGGACCAGGGCTCCGACATCGCCCGGATCGCGGCCGTCGCGGCCGGCCTGCCCGACACCGTCGCCGGGGTCCAGGAGAACCGCTTCTGCGCCTCCGGCCTGGAGGCCGTCAACCTGGCCGCGGCCAAGGTCCGTTCGGGCTGGGAGGACCTGGTCCTGGCCGGCGGCGTGGAGTCGATGTCCCGGGTCAAGATGGCCTCCGACGGCGGCGCCTGGTTCGCCGACCCGATGACCGCCTACGAGACCAACTTCGTCCCGCAGGGCATCGGCGCCGACCTGATCGCCACCATCGAGGGCCTCTCCCGCACCGACGTGGACGCCTTCGCCGCCGAGTCCCAGGCCCGCGCCGCCAAGGCCCAGGCCGACGGCCTGTTCGACCGCTCGGTGGTCCCGGTGCGCGACCGCAACGGCCTGGTCGTGCTGGAGCGCGACGAGTTCATCCGCCCCGGCACCACCGTCGAGACCCTGGCCGGCCTCAAGCCCTCCTTCGCCCAGATCGGCGAGGCCGGCGGCTTCGACGCCGTCGCCCTGCAGAAGTACCACTGGGTGGAGGCCATCGACCACGTCCACCACGCGGGCAACTCCTCCGGCATCGTGGACGGCGCCGCCCTCGTCGCCATCGGCAACCGCGAGGTCGGCGAGCGGTACGGGCTGCGTCCGCGTGCCCGGATCGTCTCCGCCGCCGTCTCCGGCTCCGAGCCGACCATCATGCTCACCGGCCCCGCCCCGGCGACCCGCAAGGCGCTCGCCAAGGCCGGTCTGACCGCCGCCGACATCGACCTGGTCGAGATCAACGAGGCCTTCGCCGCCGTCGCGCTCCGGTTCATCCGCGAACTCGGCTTCCGTCCCGACCAGGTGAACGTCAACGGCGGCGCGATCGCCCTCGGCCACCCGCTCGGCGCCACCGGCGCGATGCTGCTCGGCACCGTCGCCGACGAACTGGAACGGCGCGACCTGCGCTACGGCCTGATCACCCTCTGCGTGGGCGGCGGCATGGGCATCGCCACCATCGTCGAGCGCGTCTGAGCCCACCCGTCGCCCGCCGCCACCCTTCCCGGGGCACGTTCCTCCGGACCCCGTCCGGGAGACCCCCTCGCGTGGCACCTCGCTTTGCAGACCTGGAGACCGTGAACCCATGAGCGACACCACCACCATCCGCTGGGAGCAGGACCAGGACGGCGTGGTCACCCTCGTCCTCGACGACCCCACCCAGTCCGTCAACACCATGAACGAGGCCTTCACCGCCGACTTCGAGACCGCCGTCGGCCGGCTGGCCGGACTCGGGGACGCGCTGCGCGGAGTGGTGATCACCTCCGCCAAGAGGACCTTCTTCGCCGGCGGGGACCTGCGGATGCTCTCCGCGGCCCGCCCCGAGGACGCCGAAGCCGTCTTCGAGAAGTCGATGCGGATCAAGCGCTCGCTGCGCACGCTGGAGACCCTCGGCAAGCCGGTCGTCGCCGCCGTCAACGGCAGCGCGCTCGGCGGCGGCCTGGAGCTCGCCCTCGCCTGCCACCACCGCATCGCGCTGAACACCCCGGCGAGCCGGATCGGCCTGCCCGAGGTCACCCTCGGCCTGCTGCCGGGCGGCGGCGGAGTGGTCCGCACCGTGCGGCTGTTCGGCATCACCGACGCCCTGCTGAAGTACCTGCTGCAGGGCCGCCAGTACCGCCCGGCGCAGGCGCTGGAGCACGGCCTGGTGCACGAACTGGTCGACAGCACCGAGGAGTTGACCACCCGGGCGCGCGCCTGGATCGAGGCCAACCCGACCGCCGTCCAGCCCTGGGACGTCAAGGGCCACAAGATCCCCGGCGGCACCCCGACCACCCCGGCCTTCGCCGCCAACCTGCCCGCCTTCCCCGCCAACCTGCGCAAGCAGCTGAACGGCGCGCCCTACCCGGCCCCGCGCAACATCCTGGCCGCCGCGGTCGAGAGCGCCCAGGTGGACGTCGACACCGCGATGGTGATCGAGGCCCGCTACTTCACCGAGCTCGCCTGCGGCCAGACCAGCAAGAACATGATCCAGGCGCTGTTCTTCGACATGCAGGCGGTCAACTCCGGTGCCGGGCGCCCCAAGGACGTCGAGCGCCGGACGGTCCGCAAGGTCGCCGTGCTCGGCGCCGGGATGATGGGCGCGGGCATCGCCTACGCCTGCGCCAAGGCCGGCATCGAGGTCGTCCTCAAGGACGTGAGCACCGAGGCCGCCGAGCGTGGGAAGGCCTACTCCGAGGGGCTGCTGAACAAGGCCGTCGCGCGCGGCCGCTCCACCGAGGCCAAGCGTGACGAACTGCTCGCCCGGATCACCCCCACCGGCGACGCCGCCGACCTGGCCGGCTGCGACACGGTGATCGAGGCGGTCTTCGAGAACACCGAGCTCAAGCACAAGGTGTTCCAGGAGGTCGAGGGCGTCGTCGCCCCCGACGCGCTGCTCTGCTCCAACACCTCCACCCTGCCAATCGGCGTGCTCGCCGAAGGCGTCCGGCGCACCGGCGACTTCATCGGCCTGCACTTCTTCTCGCCGGTCGACAAGATGCGGCTGGTGGAGATCATCCGCGGCCCGCAGACCGGCGACGAGGCCCTCGCCCGCGCCTTCGACCTGGTCCGGCAGATCGACAGGACCCCGATCGTCGTCAACGACTCCCGAGGCTTCTTCACCTCGCGGGTCATCGGCCAGTTCCTCAACGAGGGCGTCGCCATGGTCGGCGAGGGCATCCACCCCGCCTCCGTCGAGCAGGCCGCCGCCCAGGCCGGCTACCCCGCCAAGGTGCTCTCCCTGATGGACGAGCTCACCCTCACCCTCCCGCGCAAGATCCGCGACGAGTACCGGCGCTCGGTCGAGGACGGCGGCGGCACCTGGACGCCGCACCCGGCCGACGCCGTGGTCGACCGGATGGTCGACGAGTTCGGCCGCCCTGGCCGCAGCGGCGGCGCCGGCTTCTACGAGTACGGCGAGGACGGCCGGCGCGGGCGGCTCTGGCCGGGACTGCTGGAGCACTTCACCGCTTCCGGTGCGGACGCCGCCGAGGTGCCCTTCGAGGACCTCAAGGAGCGGATGCTGTTCAGCGAGGCGCTGGACTCGGTGCGCTGCCTGGAGGAGGGCGTGCTGACCTCGGTCGCCGACGCCAACGTCGGCTCGATCCTCGGCATCGGCTTCCCCGCCTGGACCGGCGGCGTCTTCCAGTACATCAACGGGTACGAGGGCGGCCCGGCCGGCTTCGCGGCCCGCGCCCGCGAACTCGCCGCCGCGTACGGCGAGCGGTTCGCGCCGCCGGCGCTGCTGGAGCGGATCGCGGCCGAGGGGCGGACGTTCACGGACTGACCCGGGTGCCGCCCGGGGTCGGGCGGTGCCGTGTTCCGCACGATGCCGCCCGACCCCGGGCCTCACGCCCGGCGGGGTTCCCCGGTCGGCCCGTCGGGTTCCTGCCCGGGCTCGTGTCCGGTCGGCTGTCCGGGCTCGTGTCCGGGCTCCTGTCCGGCTGGTTGTCCGGGCTCGTGTCCGGCCGGTGGCCCGGTCGGTTCGGCGGGCAGCACCACGGTCAGTTCCTCGCCGAGTTCCTCCCGGAGCGAGCGCTGGAACGCCGTGACCAGGGCCTGCGCCACCATCGGCTGGATGTGGTCCGTCAACGCCTTCATCCGGGCCAGCTCGTCCGGCGCCGGCTCGCTCTCCCGGAACGGCTTCCACACCGTCTCCCGGAACAGCCGCTGCAATTCCCGTGCCGTCGCCCGGCTGTGCTCCAGCACCACCGCCCGGGCGGTCAGCAGCGTCTCCAACGGGATCGGCACGTCCAGGATCCGCACGCCCAGCGGCAGCAGGCCCGGATCCACCCGGAACACTTCCGGGTCGTCGGTCCGCTCCAGCGCCCCCATCGCCGCGAGCCGTCCGACCTGCTCCTCCGACAGCCCCCGCCCGGTGCGCCGTTCCAACTGGGCCCGGCCCAGCTCCTCGACGGCCTCCGGCGTCCAGGACGCCACCAGCGCCCGGTGGATCGCCAGGTCCAGCGGAGTACTGTCCTCCGGCAGCCGCGCCAGGTAACGCTCGATCGCCGCCAGCGTCAGCCCCTGCCGCTGCAACTCCTCGATCAGCCCCAGCCGGTCCAGGTGCGCCGCGCCGTACAACCCCACCCGCCGCGGCCCCAGTTCCGGCGGTGGCAGCAGCCCCTTCGTCCCGTAGAACCGCACCGTCCGCACCGTCACCCCGGCCCGCGCCGCCAACTCGTCCACCGTCAGCCGCACCTCGCCCGCTACGGCGCCGTGCTCCCCCATCTGCTGCCTCCCGCGCTGGCACACTCCTGCTGTGACAGCAGCAGTGTGACAGTGCGGCCCGTGCCGGTCCACCGGCGGTGGGTGGTGGGTCGGGCGTGGCGGTGGACGGGGGCCGGCATGCGGTCGGGCGGGACACCGTGACGCCGACGCGGGCGGGGTGCCGGTTCCGCAGGACGGGGTCACGCCGACGCCCCCGCCCTTCCGCCGGAGGTCCGGCTCGGGTCGGGGGCGTCATGTGGGGCCGCCCGGAATCTCCGGGGTCTCCCGTGTTTCCACAGGTCCCCGAGGCTCCCCGGTCGTTCGGGGCCTCCGGTCGTTCGGGGCTGCCGATTGCGGTGCGCGGTGGGCCCGGGTGTAGCCCCTCCACTCGTTGAGGCCGAAGCCGGATCCCCCCGGGGGTGAGCCGGGTCACCCCCGCGGCGGCGCGCTGTCGGAGAGGGTCAGGCGAGGGCGGCGTGGTGGCGGCGGGTGACTTCGGGGTGGGCCCGGGTGTAGCCCTTCCACTCGTTGAGGCCGAAGTCGGCGAAGAGGGGGTTGTCGGGGTCCTCGGTGGCGCCGGGGGCGTGGTGGGCGAGCGGGAAGTCCAGCGGCGCGATGTGGGCGTCGAGGCGCGGGTTGTAGAAGAACGGGACGGAGAAGCGCTCGCGGGCGCCGGCCGGGCTGACGACCCGGTGGCTGGTGGCCTTGAGGTAGCCGTCCGTGGCGACCTCCAGCAGTTCGCCGAGGTTGACGACGAACGCGCCCTCCATCGGCGGCACGTCCAGGAAGCTGCCGTCCTGGCGCTCGACCTGGAGTCCGCCCACGGTGTCCTGGAGAAGCAGGGTGATGAAGCCGTAGTCCTTGTGGGCGCCGACGCCCTGGCCGGCGCCGTCCGGGGCGGTGCCGGGGTAGCGGACCAGCTTGAGGCGCAGGTGGGGGTGGCCCGCGAAGGCCTCGTCGTAGAAGTCGGGGCGGGCGCCGATCGCGGTGAGGAGTTCGTGCAGCAGCCGGCGGGCGACCCCGCCGAGGTGGTCGATCCAGCCGAGTGCGGCGGTGCGCAGTTCGGGGAGCGCCGCGGGCCACTGGTTGGGGCCCTCCAGCCACCAGTACGGGGGCTCGCCGGCGCCGGGGACGTGCGCGGGCAGTTCGGCGCCGATGTCCAGCTGGTCGCGCCAGTCCTGGCTGCCGCCGGTTCGTTCGTCGCCGGTGCGGGTGTAGCCCCGGTAGTGGGGGGAGTTGAGGTTGCTCACGGCGAGCCGGTCGGCTTCGGGGAGGGTGAAGAAGGCGCGCATGGCCCGGGTGAGCGCGGCCGTCTCCTCCGGGGTGACACCGTGGCCGACGAGCTGGAAGAAGCCGACGCCGGTGGCCGCGGCGCGGAGTTCGTCGTGCAGGCGGCGGCGGTCTTCCGCACTGCCGTCGGCGAGCGAGAGGTCGATCACCGGGAGGGCGTCCGCGGGGGTGGAACCGGAGCCGGTTTCGGATATGGGGGTGTGCTGCTGCGTCATGTGTGACATCCGCTGGGTCTCGTCCCGGCCGGGCCCGGTGGTCGACCGGGGGCGCCTGAGCAGGGCCTGGTGCGGCGGGTGCTCCGGGTGCCGGGAGGCGGGGGCGGCCGGGTGGGGCCGCCGTTGAGGGTGGGTGGTGAGAGGTTCAGCCGGAGCGTCGACAGGACATGGTGGTCACGCGGAGCAGGTCCACGTGACGGCGGCGAACAAGGATGAGCACCTCACCAGCCTAAATGACCGGTTCGGCGGCGGGCGAGCCCCCTGCAGCGGAGGGCCACTCATCACTTGTCGGTGGTCGTTCAGTCACGGAGCGTTCGATCATTCGCGTACGGCGGTCGGCGGCCCCTTTCAGGCGTTGTTGAGGTAGGCCAGGACCGCCAGGACCCGGCGGTTGTCGTCGTCGGAGGGCTGGAGGTCGAGCCGGACGAAGATCGACGCGGTGTGCTTGGCGACTGCCCGTTCGGTGATCACCAGCTGCTGGGCGATGGCGGCGTTGGAACGGCCCTCCGCCATCAGGCCCAGCACCTGCCGCTCGCGGGGGGAGAGGGTGGAGACCGGGCCGGCCGAGGAGTTGTGGGTGAGCAGCCGGGTGATCACCTCCGGATCCATCGCGGTACCGCCCTGGGCGACCCGTCGGACGGAGTCGATGAACTGGGCGCCGTCCATCACCCGGTCCTTGAGCAGGTAGCCGATCCCGCCGGTGCTGCCTGCCAGCAGCTCGCGCGCGTACAGCTGCTCCACGAACTGCGACAGCACCAGGACGGGCAGGCCCGGGTGCGCCTGACGGGCGGCCAGCGCGGCCCGCAGCCCCTCGTCGGTGAAGCCCGGCGGCAGCCGGACGTCGACCACGGCGATGTCGGGCCGGTCGGCGTCCACCGCGGCGAGCAGTTGGTCGCCGTTCTCGACCGCCGCGGTGACCTCCATGCCGTTGGCCTCCAGCAGCCGGGTCAGGCCGTCCCGGAGGAGGAAGAGGTCTTCGGCGATGACAACGCGCACGGGATCTCCAGGTTCACGATGGTCGGACCACCGGACGGGCTGCTGATCGCGAGCACCCCGTCGAAGGCGGCCAGTCGGCGTTCGGTTCCGCTGAGGCCGGTGCCCCGGGACGGGTCGGCGCCGCCGCGCCCGTCGTCGGTCACCGATATCCGCAACAGCCCGCCACTGTGCCCTATCTCGATCCACACGTGCGAGGCGCCCGCATGCTTCACCACGTTGGCCAGCAACTCGGTGACCGCGAAGTAGGCGGCCGACTCCACCGGCGCGGGTGCCCGGCCCGGCAGGGCGCCGGTGAAGGTGACCGGCAGTGGTAGGTCCAGTGCCGTCGCCTGCACCGCGTCGGCCAGTCCGCGGTCGGCGAGCACCGGGGGGTGGATGCCGCGGACTAGGTCCCGCAGCTCTCCCAGTGCCTTCACCGAGGACGTCCGGGCCTCCGCCAGCAGCGGGCCCAGGGCGTCCGGGTCGTCCTTCAGCTGCTCGGCCACGGTCAGCAGCATGCCCAGGGCCACCAGCCGGGCCTGCGCCCCGTCGTGCAGGTCCCGCTCGATCCGGCGCAGTTCGGCGGCCCCGGCGTCGATGGTGTCCGCCCGTGTCCGGGCCAGGTGGCTGACCTGGTGGGCGAGTTCGGTCCGGCGGGAGGGGCCGAGCAGGGCCCGGACGGTCCACTCGTGGATCCGCAGGACCGGCGGGGCGGCCCACAGCGCGGCCACCGGGGCGACGGTCAGGCCCATCCCGTAGATCACGCCGAGCGCGACGAACGGCCCGTTCCGGCCGAAGACCTGCAGGGCGACCGGGGTCAGCACGATGACCGCGGCGGTGAGGAGCACCGTGCAGCCGGTGAGCAGCACCCAGGCGAGGTCCCGCCAGGTCGCCGGGTCGGTCAGCCAGCCACCGGCCCGGAGCCGCTGCCAGGGGCCGGTGGCGCCGGGCGGTCGGCGGTACGGCACCGGGACCGGCCGGCCGCTCCACTTCCCGACCACCCGCCTGCTCTCCGTCGCGGTCCAGCGCGCGCCGAACAGGGCGAGGACCAGCAGGGAGGGCGCCAGCCAGAGCGAGACGGAGCGGCCTCCCGGCGCGGCTCCGCCGTAGAGGTGCGTCGCCATCACCGCGATCGCGCCCGGCGCGAACAGGGCGGCCCCGACGGCCCGGCCACCGCCCCCGGTGGCCCAGCAGAGCGCCCAGAGGGCGACCGGCCCCAACGGCACCGTCAGGATCAGCGGGCCGCCCGGCCCGAACGGCCGGGACTCGTCCGGGCCGAACAGCGCGGCGGCCAGCAGGACCGGCCCGGCCAGCAGCGAGACCAGGCCCGTCACGGCCAGCGTCACCGCGTACCAGGCGCGCACGCCGTCCACGAGGGCCTGGCCCATCTGCCGGGCGGCCCGGCCGGTCGCCCCCGTCGCACCCGCCCCTGCCCCCGCGCCGACCGTCCCTGTTCCGGTGCTCGCGTCCGGCCTCATGATGCGCCCCCTCGCCGTCCCGGAGTCCCCGTCCGGGGGCTCCGAAGCCCTTGGCCCCGAAGCCCCCGAGGGCCCGGTTCCGATCTTTCGGTGAGTCAGTCTGCCCGGCCGCCGCGGTCGGCGCTCTAGGCCTGGACACCCACTTCGGGGTGTATCTGGATACACCCCGCAGAGGCCGTCCAGACGGCTGTCCGCACCCCCGTGCCGATTCGTAGCGTCATGTCCCGTCAGCCGGCCCGGGTCCTCCGGTGCCGGACCCCGAACCGTGGAGGGCCCGTGAACGCGCCGATCATCCGGATCCGCGGCGTCAGCAGGACGTACGACCGATCCGCCGCCGCCCGCCCCGCCCTGGCCGGCCTCGACTTGGAGGTACGGGCCGGCGAGGCGCTGGCCGTGGTCGGCCGCTCGGGCAGCGGCAAGTCCACCCTGCTGAACCTGATCGCGGGCCTCGACCGCCCGAGCGAGGGAGCGGTGGAGGTGGACGGCGTGGCCGTCCACCGGCTCGGCGAGGCCGCGCTGGCCGAGTACCGGCGGCGCCGGATCGGCATGGTGTTCCAGTTCTTCAACCTGCTGGACGACCTGAACGTCGAGGACAACGTCCTGCTCCCGGCCCAGCTCGCCGGGATGCGGAAGGAGCAGGCCCGCGCCCGGGCCGGCGAGCTGCTGGAGCGGCTGGGGGTGGCCCGGCACGCCAGGGCCTTCCCCGGCCGGCTCTCCGGCGGTGAGCGCCAACGGGTCGCGGTGGCGCGGGCGTTGATGAACCGCCCGCCGTTGCTGCTGGCCGACGAGCCCACCGGAGCGCTGGACACCGCCTCGGCCGCCGACGTCCGCGACCTGCTGCGCGGGCTCAACGCCGAGGGCCAGACGATCCTGCTGGTCACCCATGACACCGCGCTCGCCGAGGCCTGCGCGGACCGGACGATCGAGCTGCTCGACGGCCGACTGGTCCGGGACACCGCGGCCGTGCCCGCTCCCGGGGGCGCGCGGTGATCCGGGGGCGGGGAGCGCATCGGAGTGGGCGGACGGGGAACGGGTGCGGGCGGGCGAACGCCGCGCAGGAGCGGAACGGGGTGGGCGGATGAGCGCCCTCGGCAAGGTGGTCCGGGCCGGGGTGGGTCGCAAGCGGGTGCAGACCCTGGTCATGGTGCTCACCACGATGATGTCCGTGACGGCGTGCATCCTCGCGATCGGGCTGCTGGTCGCCGCCCGGGGCCCGTACCAGCGGTCCTTCGCCGACCAGCACGGCGCACACCTCAACGTGCTGTACGACCCGGCCGGGGCGAGCCCCGCCCAGCTCGCCGCGGCCGCCCACGCGCCCGGCGTGACGGCCTCGGCCGGTCCCTACCCGGCGGTCACCGTCCGGGCGCGGACAGGAGAGGACACCAGGATCCCGCCGCCGGGCAGCCCGCTCCCGCCGATGACACTGGTCGGCCGGGCCCAGGACGGCCCGATGGACGGCCTGCGGATCACCATGGGCCGCTGGGTCGCTGGCCCCGGCGAGGTGGTGTTCCTCGACGGCCACTCCCCGCTGGCCGTCGGCGACAGCATGCGGTTCCCGGACCTGCCGGGGCAGCCGACGCTCAAGGTCGTCGGCCTCGCCGCCTCCGTCTCCTGGAGCGCGGACGGCTGGGTCGCCCCCGAGCAGGTCGCCGGGCTGACGGCGCCCGGCACGACGCCCGCCGCCCAGTACCTCTACCGCTTCGCCCGCGCCGGTACCGACGCCGAGGTGGAGGCCGACCACGCCGCGATCGCTGCCGCGGTGCCGCCCGGCGCGCTCACCAGGGCGACCTCCTACCGGCCCGCCCAGGCGGAGGCGGACCGGACGGCCTCGACCTTCGTCCCGTTCGTCACGGCCTTCGGGGTGCTCGGCCTCGCCCTGTCGGTGCTGATCATCGGCGTCGTGGTCAGTGGCGCGGTCACCGCCGCCACCCGGCGGATCGGTGTTCTGAAGGCCCTGGGCTTCACGCCGGCCCAGGTGACGCGCGCCTACGTCGGCCAGGCGCTGATCCCTGCCGGAGCGGGCACGGCACTCGGCGTGCTCGGCGGCAACCTGCTCTCCGTGCCCGTCCTCGGCATGGCCCACAAGGCCCTGCGTGGCGGTCTGCTCGGCATCCCGCTCTGGGTGGACCTCACGGTCGCGGCGGCGGCCCTGGCCGCCGTGACGGTCACCGCGCTGGTGCCGGCCCTGCGGGCCGGACGGCTGCGCACGGTGGAGGCACTCGCGGTCGGCCGGACGGCGCCGGGCGTCGAACGGGCCGCCGCCCGGGGCGGTGCGGGCCGGGCGGGGACGGCGGGCCTCCTGACGGGGATCCGGAACGGGATCGGCCGACTGCCGGTGCCGCGCTCGCTGAGCCTCGGGCTGGCGGGCCCGTTCCACCGGCCGGGCCGTTCGGTGACGACGGGGGCCGCGGTGGTGCTCGGCACGGCCGGAGTCACGCTCTGCGTCGGCCTGACGCTCTCGCTCGGCCTGGTCCAGGACGGTCTGGAGGCCGGGCGCGCCGACAAGGTCGTGGTCCGGACCCCGATCGAGGGCACCACGGAGCCCGTCGACCACGTGGACGAGGCGGCTGTGGCGCGGGCGATCGGCGCCCGCCCGGGGACCAGGGCCTGGTACAGCACCGTCCCGTCGCCGGTGGCCCTGGCCGGGAACACCGGGCGCTCGGACGTGGTCGCGTTCAGCGGCGACGCCTCGTGGAACGGCTACCAGCTGGTCACCGGCCGCTGGTTCCACGGACCCGGCGAGGTCGTGGTCGGATCGGCCTACCTCCGCGCCAACCAGGCGAAGGTCGGCGACACCGTGACCCTCACCGACCACGGGCGCACCACCCCGGCGAAGATCACCGGCGAGGTCCTGGCCACCGGGGACTCCGTATTCCTGGACCGGGCCGCGCTGGCCCCGATCGGCGGCGCCGTCGCCACCGAGGCGATCTCCTTCCACATCGACCTCACCCCCGGCACCGACGCGAAGGCGTACGCCGACGCGCTCGACGACGTGGTCCGGCCGATGGGATTGGGCGCCGAGCCGGGCGAGCAGCACATCAGCATCGTGGTGCTGGCGATGAACACCCTGGCGGGCACGCTCACGCTGCTGCTCTCCGTGGTCGCGGGGCTCGGAGTGCTCAACACAGTGCTGCTGGACACCCGGGAGCGGGTACACGACCTCGGCGTGCTCAAGGCGCTCGGGATGTCGCCCCGGCAGACCGTCGGCATGGTGCTCACCTCGGTCTGCGGGAGCGGGCTGGTGGCCGGCCTGATCGGGGTGCCGATCGGGATCCTGGTGCATCACCAGGTGATGCCGGCGATGGCCCGCGCCGCCGGGATCGGCGTGCCCGGCGCGGACCTCGGGGTCTTCGACCCGTCGGTGGTGGGGCCGCTGATACTCGGTGGGCTGGTGCTGGCCCTGCTCGGCGCCGCGCTCCCCGCCACCTGGGCGGCCCGGACCCGGACGGTCACGGCGCTGCGGACGGAGTGACGGCAGGAGAGCGCTCGGCGGCGGGCCGCTCCCGCAGGCACGTCCCCTGCGGGAGCGGCCCGCCCGGGCGCAGCTACCGCAGGGGCAGCCGCACCCAGGAGCAGCCCGTCCCGGAGCAGCCGAACTCGGAGCAGCCGAACTCGGAGCAGCCGAGTTCGGGACAGCCGAGGCCAGGACAGTCCGGCTCGGGACAGCCCGGCTCAGAGCAGCCGCGCCGCCGCGTACGCCTCCATGGCGCTCCGCTGGTACGCGGCCAGGCCCGGGGCGATGGCCTCGTAGGCGGTGCTCCACTGCTCGTTCTCGGTGCAGGACCGCGCGATGGCGAGGTACTCCTCCGCCGGAACGGACCGGATCGTGCCGAGCAGCCCGTACTCCTCGGCGGTCATGCTCTGCACGGGCTCGGCGTCGGCCGGGTGGCCGGCCGCCATCAGCTCGGCCAGGCGGATCATGCGCGCGGTCCGCTCGCGCTGCCCGGCCTCGATCTCCTCCGGGCTCATCGCGGCGGTCGCGCGCCGGGCCGCCTCGGCGTGCTCGGGGAAGTCGCGCAGGCTCGCGTCGACGTCGTCGGGCCGGATGCCCTCGAACAGGTTCTCGGGGCGGTTGATGGTCATGGGTGTGCCGTCCTTCCGGGAGTGTTCCAGGTCGACGATCGTGCGGGAAACGGTGGAGGCCAGGGCGTCCAGCCGGTCGCGTTCGGTGACCAGCCTCCGGTGATGGCCCCGCAGGGCGTCCAGCTCGTCCACCTGATCGCCCAGGATCCGGGCGATCTCGGTCAGCCCCACGCCCAGCGCCCGCAGGACGAGGATCTGCTGCAGCTGCAGCAACTGCCGTTCCTCGTAGTAGCGGTGGCCGTTGGAGCCGATCCGGGCCGGCGGCAGCAGTCCGATCTCGTCGTAGTGCCGCAGAGTCCTGGCGGTCACCCCGGACAGCCGGGCCACCTCTGCGATCGGCCAGGCCATGGCCGCCTCCCCTCGCTTCCGATTCCCCACGGTCGTCGTACCGGGGCCGGTTCCTCCGGCCCTGGTCACGACGGTAGGAGCTGCCGTTGCGGCAACTTCAAGCCCTTGTGTCCGAGGTCCGTCCCGGCCCGGCCGCCGGGGCGTCGTCGAACCAGTCCAGGGACTGCCCGTGCGGCCCGGTGAAGGCCACCGGGCGCCCGTCCCGGGCCAGCGCGAACAGCCCGGATCCGGCCGGGGCCGGGCGGGGGAGGCGCCGGGCGACGGCGGGCAGGACGGAGACCGCCTCGTTGGAGATCCAGTGCCCGGGCAGCTCGCGGACGGTCGCCGCGAACTCCTCCCGCGCCTCCGGGGGCAGGTACGCGAGGACGGCGCTGTGGAACACCACCGGTGTGGCCCCCGCCGGTACCCGGGCCACCAACTCCCGTACCGTCGCGTTGAGATCGCCGCGCACCAGCAGCGGAGGTTCGGCCCGGGCGACCCGGACGGCGCCGCGCAGCCGGTCCAGCCGGTGGGTCTGCTCCGGCCAGACCAGCGACTCCAGCCAGCGCACGTCCTCCTCGGCCCGGACGTCCAACGGGTTGAGGTCGATGCCGGCCCGCCACACCACCTCCGGCAGCCGCTCCCGCAGGGAGGCGGGCAGCGGCACCGGCCCGCTGACGGCGCAGTCCAGCGCCACCGGGCTCGCCGCTGCGCCGAACTCGGCCACCGGGTCACCCGCGCCGTCCGCGGGCAGGTACCGGTAGCGGTAGCGGTCGGGGTAGAGGCAGAGCCCGGCCGAGGCGCCGACCTCGATCAGTGCGAGCGGCTGCGGCAGCGTCGCCAGCAGCGGCAGCAGGGTGGCGCAGCGGCCCGCCTCGTTGGTCTGCGTGCGGCGCTCCAGCATCGTGGCCGAGGTCTCGTCCCAGTGGGCCGCCACCCAGTCGCGGAAGGCCGGCCAGCCCTCCGCCACCGGCCCGCCCAGGTGGCGGACCGCGCCGAACAGCAGGTTCGGTTGCCGCTTGGCGGCGGGCAGTCCGTCCAGCAACGCGCACAACCGCCCGTCCTCGGCGACGCGTTCGGCCAGTTCCCGGTAGGTCGCGGAGTTGCCGCGGGCCTCCTGCTCCGCGAACGTGCGGTAGAGGTCCCCTGTATCGCCGTGCATCCCGCAGGTGTCCTTCCGTGTGATCGAACCGCCCCACCCTACGGCCGGTCCGCAGCACTCCGGGTGCCCTCCCGCCCTGCTCCCCGCCACACCGCCGACCGGTCCGGGCCGATCCGGGTCAGCCCGACCAGTCCGAACAGACCGACCAGCCGGGAACAGCTCGGGTCAGCCCGGCCCGGGCCCCGGTTGCCGCCACCCCAGCCCCGGGTACGGGTGCGGCCGGACCAGCCGGACCGGGCCGGTCGCCGCCCACGCCACCACCGTCAGCAGGTCGTAGAACAGCACCGGCGCCCAGAACGGGGTGGCGGACAGGCTCCGGCGCTCGAACCGGCACCAGGCATCGGGCGGCAGCCAGGATGCGCCCGTCTCCAGCAGCCGCCAGCCGCCAGCCGCCAGCCGCCAGCCGTTAGCCGCCCGGCCGTGCTCGCAGTGCTCGGCGCAGTCCAGCGACCGGACGTACAGCAGGTCGTACAGCACGCCGACCGAGGCGAGGGAGAGGGCGACGGCACCGGCGGACGGCGGCGTCACCCCAGCATGCCGCCCATGTGCCCGTCCTCGGCGAGCAGCCGCCAGGAGCAGCCGGGCGAGGCGAATGCCTCCGGGTCGACGGCTTCCACCAGCCGGTCCACCACCGTGCTCAGCAGCGACTGCGGGTCGAACACCGCCCAGGTGTCGTGGCTCCGGCCGTGGTCCCAGCGCTCCCATTCGGCGCGCAGCCGTTCGTACGTCCAGAGCGCGTAGAGCAGGGCGGACAGGTCGCGGTTCAGGTAGGCCTCGGGCTGGCCGTCGTCGTACCAGTCGGGCAGTTCCAGTCGGCCGGTGGCGCCGTCCAGGGCGATCGTGAGGTCGGTCGGCCAGTCCCCGAGGGCGATGAAGTCCCGCTGGTACGGGCGCTCCTCCTCGCCGTCGAAGTACTCGGGGTACGCCTCGCCCATGGTGACCAGCGGTTCCTCGCACACTCCGAAGATCGCTCCGCCCAGCGGCAGTCCGACCTCGGTCAGCAGGCGTCGGGTCGGCTCGTGCACCAGGGCGGCGGGCAGGTGCTCGGGCCGGAAGCGGTGCACCTGTCCGGGGCCGTCGTCCTCGTTCGTCAGCGCGGCGAGTTCCGCCACGAGCTCGGGGCCGACCTCGTACGCGGGCCCGTCCGGGCCGCCGGGCAGCGCACCCCAGCCCAGCGCGTGCACCAGCAGTGCGGTGCTCCAGTGCGCGGGCGGCGCGGAGTCGTCGGAGAACAGGCCCGGGTCGGCCTCCCGCATCAGCCGTTCGGCCCGCGCCACCACCTCGGCGACGACGGCCGGGCCGCGCTGCCCGTCCAGGGCCTCCGGCCGTCGGGCGGCCTCGGCGACCGCCTCGACCTCCCTCACCAGGCCGGCCAGCGCGGTCAGGTCGGAGGCGAGCAGGTCCCGTCGCGGGCCGCCGTTGTCGAGGAGCACCTCGCCGGTCGTCCCGTCGAGCAGCACCAGGTTGCCGACGGCGGCGAAGGGCGTGCAGTAGTCCGTCTCCCCGAGGACGAAGAGCCGTTCCCCGTCGGCGGGGAGCGGCCGCAGCACTCCGGTCGCGAGCGCGCCGAAGTCCAGGAACGCCCCGGCGGCCGGCAGGCCCTCCCGTGCCAGGAACTCCCGGCTTCCCGCGTGCACCACCCCGCCGGGCAGACCTGCCACTTGCTCACACCCCACGTGCCCCACCCTTCCCCGGCCCTGACCCCCAGACCCTAGCGGCCCGGCCCGACATCGCCACGGAGGTTTCGGGGGTGGGGGCGGGCCGGGGGTGCGGTGACGGGGCGGTTCCGCCACGGACGGTCGGGCGGTCCGGCCCGCCGGAGACTCCCGCCTCCGCACCCCTGCGCCGTCATGCCCGCGGGACCAGGCCCCCCTACGCCCCGAGGTCCGCCGGGTCCACGTTCCAGCGCTCGGGCAGGTCCGCGTCGCAGAGGGCGCAGGCGTAGTGCTCCTCGCGGACGAGGTTGCACCCGGCGCACCGGGGGCAGCGGCGGAAGACCGCCGCGTACGTGAAGGCGTCCGGGTGCGGCAGGCCGATGCGGGCGAGGGCGGCGGCCACGGCGGGCCAGGAGGCGGTGTCGGGGCAGTAGCCCGTGGAGTGGTTGCTGACCGTCCCGACCTCCCAGCCCCCGGGGACCTCCCGGCCTCCGCCGTCCGCCCGGTCCCCGGCCGACCGGCGGAACCCGATCTCCCCGGCGCTCAGCACCACGTCCCCACCCGCGCAGGCGACGTGCTCGCTGCGGCGCGGGGCGAGCCGCAGCGCACCGCCCAGGTCGACCACGAAGGTGAAGGGCTCCGCCAGCTCCTCCGCCGTCCGCGCGGCCACCCAGGCCGTGAACTCGTCGGCCGTCCGCACCGGTTGACCGCCGGGACCCCCGGCCCCGCGCAGCTCGGGCGGTCCCACGTACCGGTACGCCCGGCCGAAGCCGTCCGCGACCTCCGCCGCGACTCCCCGTCCGGCCAGCAGTGCCTTCCAGTACGCCATTTCGGCGGCCGTCCCGCTCAGCCCGAAGTCCCGCAGCTCGGCGAGGAGCGCACGCGCCTCCTGCAGCGGGGCCGACGTGCCCTCGCGGAGCGCCCGCAGTGCCGCGACCGGGTCGGTCAGCGGCCCGGCGAGTCGGAGCCGGGCCGGTCCGTGGGCGGTCAGCAACGCCTCGCGGACGTCGGCCGGGATCGCCTCCGGGCCCGAGTGCTCGCACAGGTAGGCGTCGCAGTGCGGGCAGGAACGCTCGGCGTCCCACCACAAGTCCCGCCCGTGCATCAGGAACTGTCCGACGCTGCGGACGGCGGTGCCCCCGCAGTCCCCGCACCGGACGGCCATCCGCACACCCTGTTCCGTGACGGTCATGCCGGACACCCTACGGCGGCCGTCCGTTCATCGGGCCGTCCGGTGATCGGGCCGTCCGGTGATCGGGCCGTCCGTTCATCGGGCCGTCCGGTGATCGGGCCGTCCGTTCATCAGTCGGTCCGGCCGTCCGGCCGTCCGGTCAGCTGCCGAGCGGCTCCAGCCGGACCAGGACGACCGTGGTCTCCTCGTCCGGCTCCACGAGGGCGGCGCGGACGCGGTGGCGCCTGGTGGGCAGGTCGAGGCGGAGCCGGCCCTCGGCGGCGGACTCCTCGCCCGTCCACCCGGCGTCGAACAGGTACACCGGCCCGTCCGGCACCTCCCGGGTCGACGCCGGCCCCCATGCGGCGCGCCGCAGCGCGCGCGGCACGGCGGCGAGGACCGCCTCCTCCGTCTCCGCCGCCACCCACCGCAGCAGCAGGCCCTGTTCCGGCAGACAGGTCGTCGACGCCGGTTCGTCGCCGAGGACCAGCGCCTGGGTCCGGCCGACGTCCAGCAGCCCGATGTGGTCGTCGATGCCGCAGGCGCGGTCGTAGTCGGAGCCGGCGCAGCCGGTCCACGCGCCGAGCACAGTCCCGGGGACGAGCACCAGCGGCCCGCCCTCCGAATCGATCCACTCCATCAGGTCCATTCCATCAGGTCCATCCGGGCACGGTACCCGGCGGTCCGGACGGCCCTGCGGTTCAGGCGAGCCCGCCGGCCTTCCGGGCCGCCCGCTCCACGCGGTCGTGGTGGGCCCGCCACCAGTCCGCGTCGCCCTCGGCGGTGTTGACGCCGTCGGGCCGCTGGCCGACGGCGCCGTCGACGAGTTCGCGGACCAGGTCGGCGTGGCCGACGTGGCGGTGACTCTCGGCGATCATGTGGACGAGGACCCGGTGCAGGGTCTGCTCGGGGCGGTCGCCGAACGGCAGCCGGCCGGTCGCGTCCAGCGGCAGGGCCTCGATGGTGGCGTCCGAGTGTGCGCAGGCCCGCCGGTAGCGCCCGACGATCTCCTCGGTGCTCTCGTCGGCCCGCGCCCACAGGTCGCCGTTCGGCTCGGTGTCGCCGGTGAACCACAGCGGGGTCGGCTCCGGGAAGGGCCGGCCGAAGGTGTCGCCGAAGTACATCGCCTCGGCCCCGGTGAGGTGCTTCACCAGACCCAGCAGGTTGGTCCCGGTGGGGGTGAGCGGGCGGCGCACGTCGTACTCGGACAGGCGGTCGAGCTTCCAGAGCAGCGCGTCGCGGGCGTCCTGGAGGTACACCTGGAGGTCGGTCTTGTCATCCGTCACGGTCATGGGACCAGTCTGCTGATCGCAGGAATTCCGTCCATCGTTTTCCGGCGCAGGGCGATCGCCAACCCGTGCCATGATCAAGGCCGTTGACCCGGTGACCGTCACGAAGGGACGGACCCGGCCGACAGCCGGACCCAGGACGAGACGCTGTTCGCCGGAGCGGCCGCCCACTACGCGCGCGGCAGGCTCCCGTACGCGCCCGGCCTGGCGGAGGCGCCGGCCGGGGCACTTGGGCCGGACGGGCGGGGGCGGCTGCTCGACCTGGGGTGCGGGCCGGGGACGCCGGCGGTGGGGGCGGACCCGGACGCCGGGATGATCGCCGAGGCGCGGTGGGCGGGCGCCGGGCAGTCCGGGTCACCCGGGTGCGGGCCCGGGCCGAGGAACTGCCCCCGGGCCGAGGAACTGCCCCCGGGCCGAGGAACTGCCCCCGGGCCGAGGAACTGCCCCCGGGGCTGGGCACCTTCACGGTGGCCACCCTCGGCCGGTCCTTCCACCGGACGGACCCGCGACCTGGTGGCGGCGACCGTCCGTCGGATGCTGCGCCCCGGCGGCGCGCTGGTACACGTATCGGACCTGAAGCCGGGCGCGGAGCCGGGGCGGGCTTCACCGGTCCGCAGCGGATCGTCGTCCCGGGCGGGCAGCCGCCGGAGCGTACGGTCGACGACACGGTCGCGGGCGTCTTCTCGTTCTCCTCCTCGGCCCCGCACCTCTTCACCGACCGCCGTCCGACCTTCGAGACGGACCTCCGCGAGCTGCTCGTGCGGGCTTCTCCGGCAGGCCTGTTCTCGGAACGGCGACCGGGCGCCGAGGTGTTCATCCGGAGCCCGCAGTGGAAGTGACGAATCGTCAATTCCACTGCGGGGGAGAGTCCGTCAGCGGACCACGTCGAAGACCTGCTTCTGCAGGCCGTTGCCGTAGACCTCGTGCTCGACCAGCTTCAGCTTCTGGGCGTCCTTGTCCGTGCCGCTGAACAGGCGCTTGCCCGCGCCGAGCAGCAGGGGGTAGACGAGCAGGTGGTAGCGGTCGATCAGGCCGGCGTCCGAGAGTGCCCGGTTCAGGGCGGCGCTGCCGTGGACGATGATCGGGCCGCCCTCGGTCTCCTTCAGGGCGGCGACCTCGTCGAGCGAGCGCAGGATGGTGGTCTCGCCCCAGTTCGACACCAGGTCCTCGTCGGTGAGGGTGCTGGAGACGACGTACTTGGGGAGGGACTTGTAGCGGGCGAAGTCCGCCATGTCCGGCCAGACCGGGCTGAAGGCCTGGTAGCTGACCCGGCCCAGCAGCATCGCGGTGGCCTCCTCCTGCTCCCGGCCCTTGATCTCGAACGCCTCGGGGAGGAATTCGACGTCCTTGAAGGTCCAGCCGGAGTTCCGGTAGCCGGGCTCTCCGCCGGGGGAGTCGACGACGCCGTCGAGCGAGATGAAGGCGGTGCTGATCAGGGTGCGCATCGGTGGTTCCTCTGTTCCTCGTTCTCGGGGGTTTCCGGTCATCGGGTGAGCGGTCGGTCGGTTGGGCGGTCGGTTGGGCGATCGGGCCTACGTCGGGCGGGTGTGCAGGCGGGCGGGCAGCCCGTGGGCGGTCAGACGAGGAGGCCGGTCAGCCACCGCTGCCAGGCGGCTTCGGCGCCGTCCGTCGCGGGGCCGAAGAGGTGGTGGAACATCAGCGCCAGCCCCTGGCCGTGGTGGAAGGTGTAGAGCCCGTCGGCGGTGCGGATCCCCAGGCGTTCGTCGTCGGCCCAGACCACCTCGCCGTCCAGCGGCGGCAGGCCGGCCGGTTCGGCGTGGGCCCGTGCGCCCGCGGTGACCGGGAGGGGCAGCGACAGGGCGTCGGCGAGGGCCGTGCGGAGCTCGGGGTCCGGCCGCCCGGCGGACGGTGCCGCGGCGAAGACGGGGACGGCGGTGCGCCCGGTGAAGTGGGTGAGGTACTCGCGGAGCGTGTGGAGGTGGAAGGGCCAGCCGCGGCGCAGCGCGTCGTACTCGTCCTGCCAGTCGTCGCCGAGCAGGCCGCTGTGGACGACGCGGAGCACGGTGGCGCCGCCGTCCCGCCCCTCGATCAGGTACTCGAAGGCCATGAAGCGGCCGTCCTCGGCGGTGGCCGTGCGGGTGGCCAGGCGCTTGCCGGGCTCGTAGGCGGTGATCACCGCTTCCGCGCGGTGGCCTCCGGTCTCCATGGCGGCGGTGCCGCCCTCGCGCGGGTCCAGTTCGTTGCGGCCCATGAACCAGGAGTCGATCCCCGGTCCGGTGGCGATCGCCTCCCAGACCTGTTCGGGGCTCGCCGGCAGGGAGGTCGTCAGCTCGATCTCGAACGGGTGGGTCATCGCGGGTTCTCCTGGTTCGGTTCGGCTCCGACCTGCGGTGCTTCGGCCCCGGCCCCGGCCTGAGGTGCCCCGGCTCCGCTTCCGGGTTCGGCCTGAGGTGTCCCGGCCTGAGGCGTCCCGGCTCCGGGCCGGGCCGTCGCGGGGATCTGGTGGAGTCCGACGATCACCCGGTGGCTGCGGCCCCCGGGGGCGGACTCGTCGTGGTAGCGGCTGACGAGGGTCGCCACGGTCTGGGCGAGTTCCTCGGCGAACGCCGTCCGGTCGGCGGCGGAGGCGAACCGCACCTGGGCGTCGATGCCGAAGGTGGCGACCCGCCGCCGGGCCCGGGCGGCGCCGGTCAGCAGGGTCCCGACCTCCTGCACCAGTCGGGAGCCCAGGGCCAGCAGCCAGTTGGCGGAGAGCTGGTCGGGGGAGCGGGCGGGGTCCGGGCTGACGGCGGCCAGGACGCTGGGGGAGATCACGTAGGAGGCCGCGGTGGCGCGGTACACCCGTTCGGTGACGTTGCCCTTGCGTCGTTCCTCGGCGAGTTCGACGAGTCGGTGCCGCTCCAGTTCCTTCAGGTGGTAGTTGACCTTCTGCCGGGGCAGGCCCAGGCGGGCGGCCAGCATGGCGGCCGAGCCGGGTTCGGCCAGGGCGGCGAGGATCCGGGCCCGGATCGGGTCCAGGGACGCCTCGGCCGCGGCGGGTTCTTCGATCACAGCGACGTCCAGCACTCCTCCAGCTTCCAACCGACAAAAAAATTTGTCAAGGAAAAAAGGTTTGTCGGTAGCCCGGTCGGCCGAGCGCTTTCCCCCGTCCGGCGGCGGCACCCGCCCCGACCTGCACGGAGAGTGACGGGTGGGGCCGCCGAGTCGGACTTGAATCTTTGCGAACGGATGTTCGATCCTGGAGCTGTGCCCGTTTTCGAATCTGTTTTCGAATCCATCGTCGAGCAGCCCGCACGCCCCACGCTCCGACCGGTGGCGCTCCCGGCTGCCCTGCCGGGAGCGCCGGGCGAAGGACGGGCGGAGGCCCGGGGCCTGCTGCCGGTGCCGTCCGCGCTGCGGGAGGTGCTGCCGGACGGCGGACTGCGCCGCGGGACGGCGGTGTCCGTGGCGGGCGGGGACACCGGACTGTTGCTGGCGCTCGCCGCCGGGGTGCGGGAGACCGAGGGCGGCTGGGCCGCGGCGGTCGGGCTGCCGGACCTCGGGCTGGCCGCCGCCGAGGGGTACGGGCTGGACCTGCGCCGACTGCTGGTCGCGGACGACCCGGGGCCGCACTGGGCCGAGGTGGTGTCCGTGCTGGCCGGCGCGGTCGAACTGGTCATGCTGCGCCCGGACGGCCCGGTGCCGCCGAAGCTGGCCGCCCGGCTGGCGGCGGTGCTGCGGCGCAGCGGCTGCGTTCTCCTGGTGGCCGGTTCGTGGCCGGGCGCGGCGCTGCGGCTGGGGGTGCGGTCCGGACGCTGGTTCGGGCTGGGCGACGGCCACGGGCAGCTCACCGGCCGGCAGGTCGAGGTGGTGGCCGAGGGCCGCGGCTCGGCGGTGCGTGGCCTGACCGCCCGGCTCTGGCTGCCCGACGAGCACGGCGCGGTGCGCCCGCTGCCGGAACGCCCGTTCCAGGAACGTCCGTTCCCGGAACGCGAACTCCCGGAACACGCGCTCCGGCCGCGCCCGGACCAGCTGCGCCCGATCAAGGTCGGTCCGAGCCAGGTGGGCCCGGCCGAGGAGCAGTCGCAGCCCGTGACGGAACCGGTCGCAGCCCGTGCCGCGGCGGTGGTCTGAGATGCCCGGGAGCGAGGTACCCGGGGGCGGGACGCCGACGACCGGGACGCCCGCGAATGGAGTGCCCGCGAGTGGAGTACCCGCGACCGGGACGCCCGCGACCGCCGGGGACCGGACCCCCCGGGTGCTGGTCGTCTGGTGCCCGGACTGGCCGGTGGTCGCCGTCACCGGCGACGACCCGGTGGCGGTGACCGAGGGCGGGCGGATCCTCGCCTGTTCGGCGGGCGCCCGGGCGGCCGGGGTGCGGCAGGGGCAGCGGCTCAAGCTGGCCCAGCGGCTCTGCCCGGAGCTGGAGCTGCGCGACCGCGACCCGGAGGCGGAGACCCGCCGCTTCGAGCCGGTGGTCGCGGCGGTGGAGGCGTTCACGCCCCGGGTGGAGGTGATCCGCCCAGGCCTGTGCGCGATCCCGGTGAAGGGCCCGGGCCGCTACTTCGGCGGCGAGGAGGCGCTGGCGGCCAAGGTCCGTACGGCGGTGGCGGACGCCCTCGGCCGGCCGCCCGTCCCGGACGCCGTCCCGGGCGCGGTGGCGGTCGAACCCTCCGGAACGCGAACGCCCGAGCCTTCCGGAACACCCGAGCCCTCCGAATCCCCAGGAACTCCCGAGGCCCCAGGAATCCCAAGAACCCCAGGAACCCCAGGAACCCCAGGAACCCCAGGAACCCCAGGAACTCCCGAGACCCCCGAACCCCTCGGCGCGGCCCCGCCGGCCACCCCCCACGCCCAGGTCGGCGTCGCGGACGGCCTGTTCGCCGCGGTGCTCGCCGCCCGCGCCGGGGTACTGGTACCGGCCGGCCGGACCGCGGAGTTCCTCGCCCCGTACCCGGTGAGCGCGCTGGGCGACGAGGCCCCGGCCGAGTTGCTCGGGCGGCTCGGCCTGCCCACCGTCGGGGCGTTCGCCGCGCTGCCGTCCGAGGCGGTCGCGGACCGCTTCGGCCCGTCCGGGACGGTCGCGCACCGGCTGGCCCGCGGGCTGCAGCCGCGTCCACTGGTGCCGCGCGACGAGGAGCCGGACCTCGCCGTCGAGCAGTGCTTCGACCCGCCGGAGCCGCTGGCCGAGCCGTTGGTGTTCGTCGGCCGCACGCTGGCCGAGGCGCTGCACCAGCGGCTGGCCGGGGCCGGGCTGACCTGCCGCCGGGTGGCGGTCGAGGTGGCCTGCGCGGACGGCCGGACGGTCTCCCGGCTGTGGCGGCACGAGGGCCGGCTGTCGGCGACGGCGCTGGCCGAGCGGGTCCGCTGGCAGCTCCAGGCGTGGCAGGGCGCCGGCACCTTCGCGGCCGCCGGGGAGGGCTCCGACACCGGTTTCACACTGCTCCGCCTGGCCCCCGACGGTCTCTCCCCGGACCAGGGCCGCCAGTTGGCGCTGTGGGGCCAGGCCGTCGCCGACGACCGGGTGGAGCGCGCGGTCGCCCGGGTGCAGGCGGTGCTCGGGCACGCCGGGCTGCGCCGGATCGAGCCGGCCGGCGGGCGCGGCCCGGGGGAGCAGGCGGTCAGGGTGCCGTGGGGCGAGCCGTACGAGGCGGCGGTTCCGGTCGACGCACCGTGGCCGGGGCGGCTGCCGGAGGTGTGGCCGGCCGTGGTGCTGCGGGATCCGGCGCCGGTGCGGGTGCTGGACGCGGCCGGGCAGCCGGTCACGGTGGACGGGCGGGCGGGGGTGTCGGCCCGTCCGGCCCTGGTCGTGGTCCGGGGCCGGGAGGAGCGGGTGGACGGTTGGACCGGGCCGTGGCCGGCGGTCGAGTACTGGTGGGACCAGTCGCTCGCCCGCCGCCGGGCGCGGTTCCAGGTGGTGGTGGGTGGCGGCCGGGCGCTGCTGCTCACCGTGGAGGGGGGTGCGTGGTACGTGGAGGCCGGCTACGACTAGGCCCGGACAGGGCCTGGCGGCCCCGGACCCGGACGAGGGGGGAGGACGAGCACGAGAACGACGAAGGCGACCCCCGATGGGCTTCACCAGCCACCCCACCGTCCCCTGGAGCGAGCTGCACCGCCGGCTGACCGGCGCGGCGCCGGACCGCACGGTCGTCCCGCTGCGCCGCCCCGTTCCGGAGGAACCCCCGGCCGCCCCGAAGGGCTCCGCCGAGCCCTGGGCCGAGCTGCACGTCCACTCCGCCTTCAGCTTCCTGGACGGCGCCAGCGACCCGGAGGCCCTGGTCGCCGAGGCGGCCCGGCTGGGCGTGGAGACCCTCGCGGTCACCGACCACGACGGCCTGTACGGCGCCGTCCGGCTCGCGGAGGCGGCCCGGGGCACCGGCGTGGCCACCGTGTTCGGGGCCGAGCTGACCCTCCGCCACTCCCCGGAGGAGACCGAGCACCTGCTGGTCCTCGCCCGTGACCCGGCCGGTTACCGCCGTCTCTCCGCCGCGATCGCCGCCGCCCAGCTGGCCGGCGGCGCGAAGGGCCGCCCGGTGTACGACCTCGCGGCGCTGGCCGCCGCGCACGGCGGCCACTGGGCGGTGCTCACCGGCTGCCGCCTCGGCCGCGTCCCGGCGGGCCTCGCGGACGGTACGGCCGGGCAGCGGCTGCACACCCTCACCGAGGCGTTCGGCCGCGAGAACGTGCACGTCGAGCTGATCGACCAGTGGCTGCCCGGCGACGACCGGCGCAACGACGCCCTGGCCGCGCTCGCCGCCGGACACGGACTGGCCACCGTCGCCTCCACCAACGCCCACCACGCCGGCCCCGCCCAGGGCCGCCTCGCGCAGAGCCTCGCCGCGCTGCACGAGCGCCGCACCCTGCAGGACGCGGTCGGCCGGACCCTGGCGGCCGGCACCGCGCACCTGCGCTCGGGCCGCGAGATGGCCGGCCGGCTGGCCCGCTTCCCGGGCGTGCAGCGGGCCACCGTCGAACTCGGCCGGGCCTGCGCCTTCGACTTCGCCACACTGGACCCGGAGCTGCCGGGCTTCCCCGTCCCCGAGGGCGAGACCGAGATCAGCCACCTGCGTGCCCTGGTCGCGGCCGGCGGACCGGCCCGCTTCGGCCCCGGCAACGCCGCCGCCCGCCGCCAGCTCGCCAAGGAGCTGGACGTGATCGAGGACCTCGACCTGGCCGGCTACTTCCTGATCGTGCACGACATCGTGGACTTCTGCCGGGACCGGGACATCTGGTGCCAGGGCCGCGGCTCGGCCGCCAACTCCGCGGTCTGCTACGCCCTGGGGATCACCGCCGTCGACCCGATCCACTACCGGCTGCTGTTCGAACGCTTCCTGTCCACCGCCCGGGACGGGCCGCCCGACATCGATCTGGACATCGAGAACCGCCGCCGCGAGGAGGTCATCCAGTACGTCTACGGCCGTTACGGGCGCGAGCACGCCGCCCAGGTCGCCAACGTGATCACCTACCGGCCCCGGCTGGCGATCCGCGACGCCGCCCGGGTGCTCGGCTACCCGCAGGGGCAGGTGGACGCGTTCAGCCGGCAGACCGACTTCCGCTCCGCCCCCGGCGCGGACGCCGTCATCCCCGCCGACGTGCTCTCGCTCGCCGCCCAACTCCACGGCCTGCCGCGCCACCTGGGCATCCACTCGGGCGGCATGGTGCTCACGAAGGAGCCGATCGGGGAGATCTGCCCGACCGAGTGGGCCCGGATGCCCGGGCGTTCCGTCCTGCAGTGGGACAAGGAGTCCACCGCCGGCGCCGGGCTGGTGAAGATCGACCTGCTCGGCCTCGGCATGCTCGCCGCGCTGCACGACGCCTGCGCGCTGGTCGCGGAGCACCACGGCCTGCGCTACGACCTGGCCACCATCCCGGACGACGACAAGGGCGTGTACGCGATGCTGCGCCGGGCCGACACCGTCGGCGTGTTCCAGGTCGAGTCCCGGGCGCAGATGGCGACCCTGCCCCGGCTCAAGCCGGACCACTTCTACGACCTGGTGGTCGAGGTCGCGCTGATCCGACCCGGCCCGATCCAGGGCGGCTCCGTCCACCCGTACCTGCGCCGCCGCGCCGGGGTGGAGCCGCCAGGCTGCCCGCACCCGCTGATGGAGAACGCGCTCGGCAAGACCCTCGGGGTGCCGCTGTTCCAGGAGCAGATGATGCAACTCGCCATCGACTGCGCCGGGTTCACCCCCGCCGAGGCCGACCGGCTGCGGCAGGCGATGGGGGCCAAGCGTTCGCACGAGCGGGTCGCCCGGCTGCGCGAGCGGCTGCTGGGCGGGATGGCCGAGCGCGGCATCCCGCCGGAGGTCGCCGAGGACGTCTACGGCAAGATCGAGGCCTTCTCCAGCTACGGCTTCCCGGAGAGCCACGCGATCAGCTTCGCCTACCTGGTGTACGCCAGCGCCTGGCTCAAGCACCACTTCCCGGCGGCCTTCACCTGTGCCCTGCTGGCCAACCAGCCGATGGGCTTCTACTCGCCGCTCAGCCTGGTCGCGGACGTCCGGCGGCACGGCGTGCGGGTGCGCGGGGTGGACGTCAACGCCAGCGGGGCGCGGCCCACCCTGGAGCCGTACCGGGGGCCGACCCCGAAGCCGCCGCTGACCGCCGGACGCCCGCAGCCGGCCATCCGGCTCGGCCTGGAGACCGTCCGCGGCATCGGCACCCCGCAGGCCGAGGCGATCGCGGCCGGGCAGCCGTACACCGACCTGGAGGACTTCGCCCGCCGCACCGGCCTGCCCGCGCCCGCCCTGGAGGCGCTTGCGACCGCGGGCGCCTTCGACTGCTTCGGCCTGACGCGACGTCAGGCACTGTGGACGGCCGGGGCGTTCGCCGGGGTTTCGGCGGAGCTGCTCCCCGGCACCACGCCCGGCACCGAGGCGCCGGACCTGCCCGGCATGAGCCCGGTCGAGGAGACCATCGCCGACCTGTGGGCCACCGGCACCTCCGCCGCCGGCCACCCGCTCCAGCACCTGCGCGACCGGCTGGAGCGCGGCGGCGCCCTGTCAGCCGCCCAACTCCCGGACGTACCACCGGGAACGGCGGTGGTGGTCGGCGGCTTGGTCACCCACCGGCAGCGGCCGCCGACGGCCGGCGGGGTGCTCTTCCTCAGCCTGGAGGACGAGACCGGCCTGATCAACGTGATCTGCAACCGCCCGGTCTGGGAGTCCCAGCGCCGCACCGCCCTGGACCGGGCCGGGCTGCTGGTGCACGGCCGCATCGAGCGCGACCGGGGCGCCACCAACCTGATCGCGACCCGGCTCACCCCGCTCAGGATCGGCCTCTGAGGGCGTTCCGATTCCCCGGTCCGATGCCCCGGCGCGGGATCCCCGGTAGCGGAATCCCCCGTGCGGCCCTCGGCGGGGAATCCCTCAGTGCGGGTACCCGATCTCCGCGAGGTCCCCCGCGAGCTCCGCCAGGTCGGTGTCCGGGTTGAGTGCCGCCACCACGGCCGGGGTGAGCGGCCGCAGCGCCAGGACGGGCCGGATCGCGGCCAGGGACGGCGGCTGCTCCGGCTCGAAGTACTCCTCGGCCCAGTCCCGGTAGGCCTCGGCCGAGACGTCCAGCAGCAGCGCGAACGGGCCCGCCGCGCCTCCGTCGACGGCGTCGCCCTGCCAGGCCGCGTCCCCGTGAGCCCGCCAGAAGAAGGCGGTGGCGACCGGCTCCGCCTCGTCCCCGGCGCCCAACTGCTCGACGCAGCCGCGGAACTCCTCGGGGACGGCGGCGAGCGGCTTCAGGGTGGTCGGCACCTCGTGGTCGAAGCTCCGCCCGTAGACGCCGACGGGGGAGAACAGCACGAACCAGTCGTTGCCCTGGCCGTCACGCATCGAACCGAGGGCTTCGTCCTCGGACCAGCGGGAGTCGTAGGAGTAGTACCGGCCGCCCCAGTCGTCCGGGCTGAGGACCGCGTCGAGCACGGCCAGCGCGCGGCAGCGGTCGCGCAGCTCGGGGACGGTGGGCAGGCGGCCGATCAGGTCGTTCATGCCCGCCATTGAACCCCGGGGGTCCGACAGGCACCCCGGACTCCCCGGGCCCCGGTTCCCTCCGGCCCCGGTCCCCTCCGGCCCCCGGCCCCTGACTTCCCGGGCCCCTCTCGGCCCCGGACTCCCTAGGCCCCGGGCTGCCGCCCCTTGCCCGGCGCGCCGGCGAAGGCCTGGGCGATCGGGAGCCAGGCGGTGGCGACCGGGCCGGTGGCGGTGAGGTCGAGGTCGTCCCGGTGGCGGCGCTGGGTCACCAGGAGGCAGAAGTCCAGGGCCGGGCCCGTCACCACGTCCTGTGCGCCGGCCGGGCCGAAGACCCACGTCCCGCCGTCGGGGGCGGTCAGTTCGAGCCGGACCGGGTGCTCCGGCGCGGGCAGGCCGTGCGCGCCGAAGGCGAAGCCCAGGGTGCGCAGCCCCAGGTGGGCGATGTGCCGCAGCCGGGCGGTGGGCTCACGGGTGACGCCGAGCGAGTCCGCGACGTCCTGGCCGTGCGCCCAGGTCTCCATCAGCCGGGCGGTGGCCATCGAGGCGGGCTTCATCGGCGGGCCGAACCAGGGCAGCCGCACGTCGGAGGGGGCGGCGGCCAGTGCGGCCAGCACGTCCTCCCGCCCGGCCCGCCAGCGGGCGAGCAGCGCGGCCGGCTCGGCGGCCGCGCCCTCCCGGGCACCCTCCTCGACCGGGTCGGCGCCGGCCTCCAGCAGTGTGCCGACGCGGTCGCGGAGTGCCGCGCCGAAGCCCTCCGCGTCGCGCGCGGCCAGCGCCGTCCAGTCGTCGGTCCAGGCGAGGTGGGCGATCTGGTGCGCGACGGTCCAGCCTGCGGCGGGCGTCGACCGGCTCCAGCCTTCCGTCGGCAGACCGGTCACCAGTCCGTCCAGGACGGCGCTCTCGGCCCGCAGGTCCTCCAGGAGCCCGCCCAGGACGTCCGCCGGAGGCGGGGTCGGGGTCTTCGGGTCGGTCATCGGCTTCCCTTCGGTCACGGCGGCCGCTACCCGCCGGTAGCCTCGGCCGCACCCTACGCCCGTGCCGTCACGGGCGCGCGCCACTCCACGAAAGACGCACGTCAGGACTCTCGCCACCGGTCCCGGCGCGTGTGAGAATCGCGCGATGAAAAGCGCGGACACCCCCCGAACTGCGCGACCCCACGGCCGATCCGCCCGCCCGGACGGCGATGCCGCACGCCCCGGCCGATCCGCACGCCCCGCCGGCGGCGCCGAAGGACCGGCCGAGGCCGAAGTCGCCGCGCGGGCCGCCGCGCTGGTGCGGGACGCCGTGCTCGGCGACCTCGCCCGCCGGGTGGTGGCGGAGTGCGGGGTGGACGTCGGGCTGGTCGGGCTGCCGGAGTCGCTGCCCGGGCGCGGGAAGGGCGGCGAGGGCATGGTGCTGCGCCACTGGGCGGGCACCCGGGCCGACCTGCTGCACAACGTGGCCGTCCCGGCCGGCCTCGGCCTCGGTGGCCGTGCGCTCGCCGAGCGCGCGCCGACCTGGGTGCCCGACTACCGTGCGGCGACGACCATTTCGCACCACTACGACGCGGCCGTGGCCGCCGACGACCTGTACGCGATGCTCACCGTCCCGCTGATGGACGGCGCCACCGTGCACGGCGTGGTCTACGCCTCGGTACGCGCCGTCGTGCCGTTCGGGGACGTCCGGATATCCGCGGTCGGCGCGCTGGCGGGGGCCGCCGCCCGGGCGCTCGCCGGGGCGGCCGAGTGGAGCCGCGAGAAGCCCCGGCCGGCCGCCCCCGCACGGCCGTTGACCCCGCGCGAGCACGAGGTGCTGCGCTGGGCGGCGACCGGCCGGACCAACCCGGAGATCGCCGCCCGACTGGGCCTGACCTGCAACACCGTGACCGGCTACCTCAAGTCCGCGATGCACAAGCTCGGCGTCCGCAACCGGACCGAACTCGCCCTCGCGGCAAGGGAGTCGGGGCTGGTCAGTTGACCTGCCGCTGCCGTCCGGTCCAGTACGGCTCGCGCAGCCGGAACTTCTGCAGCTTCCCGGTGGCGGTGCGCGGCAGCGCGTCCCGGAACTCCACCGAGGTGGGCGACTTGTAGCCGGCCAGCCGCTGCTTGCAGTGCGCGATCAACTCGGCCTCGGTGACCGGATCGTGGCCCTCCCGGAGGACCACCAGTGCCTTCACCGTCTCGCCCCACTTCTCGTGCGGCACCCCGATCACGGCCGCCTCGGCGACCGCCGGGTGGCCGTACAGGCAGTCCTCCACCTCGATCGAGGAGACGTTCTCCCCGCCGCTGATGATGACGTCCTTCTTCCGGTCCGAGATGCTCAGTTGGCCGTCCACGACGGTGCCGCCGTCGCCGGTGTGGAACCACTCGTCCCGCAGCGCCTCGGCGGTCGCCTCCGGCTGCTGCCAGTAGCCGTCCAGCACGGTGTTGGAGCGCACCAGCACCTCGCCGGAGGCGTCCACCCGCACCCGGGTGCCGAGCGCGGGCGCGCCGGCCTGCACCAGCTTCTCGGCGCGCTCGGCGGCCGGCAGGGCGTCCCACTCGGCCCGCGAGCGGTTGACCGTGACGATCGGCGCGGTCTCGGTCAGGCCGTAGAGCTGCATGAACTCCCAGCCCAGCTGCTCCTCGACCTGCTGCACCACCGAGGTCGGCGGCGGGGCGCCGGCCACGATCATCCGCACCCGGTCCCGGCCGGGCACCGGGCCGTCCCAGTCGGCGGCCGCGTCCAGCACCATCTGCACCACGGCGGGAGCGCCGGACAGGAAGGTCACCCCGTGCTGCTCGACCCGGCGCAGGATCTCCGCGCCGTCCACCTTGCGCAGCACGATGTGCTTGGCGCCGAGCCCGGTGAGGGAGAACGGCAGGCCCCAGCCGTTGGCGTGGAACATCGGCAGGGTGTGCAGGTAGACGTCCCGGTCGTTCGCGCCGTAGTGCAGGCCCATCAGCGTCGCGTTGAGCCAGACGTTGCGGTGGGTGAGCTGGACGCCCTTGGGACGGGCGGTGGTTCCGCTGGTGTAGTTGATGGTGGCGGTGTCGTTCTCGGAGAACGCGTACGGCCGGGGGGAGTGGTCGTGGTCGTACAGCAGGGCGTCACTGTCGGCGCCGAGCACGAACGTGTGCTTGGCCACCACCCCGTGGAGCGCGTCGGCGACTTCGGGGTCGACGAGCAGGACGGAGGCGCCGCTCTGCTCGACGATGTACGACACCTCCTCGGCCTTCAGCCGGAAGTTCACCGGCACCAGCACCCGGCCGTGGCCGCTCACCCCGAAGAAGGAGGTGAGCAGCCGCGCCGAGTTGTGCGAGACGATCGCGACCCGTTCGCCGGGCCCGACGCCGAGCCGGTCCAGCCCGGCCGCCTGGGCCCGGGCGAGTTCGGCGACCCGGCGGTAGCTCAGCTCGCCCCAGGATTCGGCCGGCTGCGCCGGCTCGTCGACGA
This sequence comes from Kitasatospora sp. NPDC048545, assembly GCF_040651155.1. Lineage (NCBI taxonomy): Bacteria > Bacillati > Actinomycetota > Actinomycetes > Kitasatosporales > Streptomycetaceae > Kitasatospora > Kitasatospora sp. NPDC048545. The sequence continues at coordinate 40,009 of NZ_JBEZIQ010000026.1, read as the reverse complement.
TGCCGACCCGGTCGCCGTAGACCAGCTCGGCCCGGTCGAGGAAGTCCATCACGGAGAGTGGAATCTGCATGGGCCCACTGTCCTCTCCCACCCGCCCCCTGCACACCCCCGATCGGGGGTGTCACGCGCGTGTCGCCCCCTCGGCCGCGACGAGGGCGGCCGCCAGCCGGTCCCGCGCCTCGGTCTGGGCGGCGATCCGGCGCTCCAGCACCCCCAGCCGGGCCCGGGCGACCGCGAGCACCCGTTCCGACGGCGGGCCGGCGAGCACGTCCCCGTCCAGGCAGCCCAGCAGCGGGCCGAGGTCGTCCAGGGTGAGCCCGGCGCCGACCAGCGCGCGGATGTTGCGCACCCGGACGACCGCCGACTCCCGGTAGTCGCGGTAGCCGTTCGGCTCGCGCCCGGAGTCGATCAGCCCGGCCTGCTCGTAGTGCCGCAGTGCCCGGACGGTCGCGCCCGTGGCCCGCGCCAGCTCGCCGATCCGCACCCGTTCGGCCCCCTCCGCCTCGTCCGCGGGTCAGCCCACCAGCGCGCCCCCGTCGACGGACAACACTACGCCGGTCACGAACGAGGCCTGCGGCGCGGCGAGTTGCACGATCGCCCAGGCGACCTCCGCCGGGCGGCCGATCCGGCCCAGCGGGGTGTGCGCGATCTGCCAGGCCCGCAGCGCCGCCAGCTGTTCGGGGCTGCGCCCGGCGTGCTCGCCGATGGGCGTCCCGATCGCGCCCGGTGCCACCGCCACCACCCGGATCCCGCGCGGCGCCAGCTCCACCGCCCAGCTGCGGGTCACCGTCTCCAGTGCGGCCTTGCCCGCCGCGTACACCGAGCCGGACGGCCAGCCGCGCTGTCCGACGGCGGTGCTGACGTTGACGATCACGCCCCGGCTGTCCGCCAGCGCCGGCAGGGCGGCCTGGCCCAGCAGGACCGGGGCCAGCAGGTTGGTGGCCAGCAGGGCGTCGATGCCCTCCCGGGTGTACGCGCCGAGCTTCCCGCCGCCGCCGGTGACACCCGCGTTGTTGACCAGCACGTCCAGCCGTCCGAACCGCTCCAGTGCCGCCCCGACGATCGCCTCCGGCGCGTCCGGCCCGGTCACGTCCGCGGCCAGCGGCTCGATCGAGGACGGGTGCGCGGCGGCCGTCTCCGCCAGCGGCCCCGGCCGCCGCCCGACCGCCAGCACCCGTGCGCCCCCGGCGGCGAAGGCCCGCGCCGTCTCCCGCCCGATGCCCGTCCCGGCTCCGGTGACGACCACGACCCGGTCCTGCGGCACGCTCCCGGCGCTCCCGCGGGAGTCACCCCCGCGGGCGTCGTCCACGGGTCCGACGTCCGCACAGGTGCCGTTCCTGCGGGCGTCGTTCCTTCGGGTGTCGTTCAGGGGGAACTCGTTCATGGACACCACCTTCCGACCCTGCCGCAGGCGTCAGGGTCAAGCGGGATCCCGCAGCCGGCGAGCGGACGTCCGGGGCCGGCGGCCGGACCGGGGGACAGGAGCGCCGCCGTCCGCTTGCTGTGCCCGGCGCGAACAGCGGGCCCGCGACCCCGGCGTGCGAGCCGTCCGCCTGCTAGGAAGGTCACGACGCACGGTCACGCACCCACGGGGAGAACATCCATGAGCGACCAACGGCCCACGAGCCTGTACGACGCCGTCGGCGGCCTCGACGCGCTGCGCCGCCTCAGCCACACCTTCTACCGGGGCGTCCTCGCCGACCCGCTGCTCGCGCCGGTCTTCGCCGACTTCACCCCCACCCACATCGAGCACGTCGCGGTCTGGCTGGCGGAGGTCTTCGGCGGCCCGACCTCCTTCACCGACGAACTCGGCGGCCACCAGGCCCTGTTGCGCGCCCACCTGGGACTGAGGATCACCGAGGAGCAGCGGCTGCGCTGGATGGAGCTGATGGCCGAGGCCGTCCGCGAGGAGCTGCCGGCGGACGAGCTGCTGCGCGCCCGGGTGCTGGAGTACTTCGACTGGGGCACGAAGATCGCCGAGGACGTCTCCGCCTCCCCGGCCGGCACCGACCTCGGCGAGCCCGGCCCGACCCCGCGCTGGAACTGGGAGGGGCAGGCGAAGTGACCGCAGCCGCAAACCCGGTGGCCGAGGGCCTGGTGCTGCGCCCCTTCGAGGACGCCGACGCGCCGGCCCTGGTCGAGGCCTACCGGGACGAGACCCTGCGCCGCTTCACCCGCACCCCGGTGGACGACGAGGAGCAGGCCGCGCACTGGCTCGGGCAGCAGCGCGAGGGCCGGGCGGCCGGCACCCGGTACTCCTTCGCGGTGCTGGACGCCGGCGGGCTGGTCGGCAACGTCGTGCTCAAGCGCGGCACCCCGGGCGGGGAGAGCGCGGAGGTGGGGTACTGGACGGCCGGTCCGGCCCGCGGCCGGGGCGTCGCCCCGCGCGCGGTGGAGGCGCTCACCGCCTGGGCCTTCGCCGCCTTCGCTGAGGACGGCCTGCGCCGGATCGACCTGCTGCACGAGGGCGACAACCACGCCTCCTGCCGGGTCGCGGAGAAGAGCGGCTACGCCTTCGCGGAGATCCTCCCGGCGTTCCCGCCGTATCCGCTGGACGGCCACCGGCACTCCCGGAAACGGCTGGACGGATCCGAACGGGGCAGTTCAGAGTAGGCCCATGGCTTCTCTGGTACGACATGTGACGATCGATTGCGCCGACCCGTTCGCCCTGGCGACGTTCTGGGCCGGGGCGCTGGAGGGCACCCTGGGCGAGGACGACAATCCGGGCGACGAGGAGGCCCTGGTGGAGTCCGCCGGCGCCGCGCTGCTGTTCATCCGGGTGCCCGAGGGCAAGCCGGCGAAGAACCGGGTCCACCTGGACCTGCAGCCGCAGGACCGCAGCCGGGACGAGGAGGCGGAGCGCCTGGTCGCCCTGGGCGCCACCGTGCTGGCCGACCGGCGCCGGCCGGACGGCACGGGCTGGATCACCCTGGCCGATCCGGAGGGCAACGAGTTCTGCGTCGAGCGCAGCAAGGCCGAGCGCGCCACCACCGGGCACGTCTGACCGGACATGCCTGACCGGACACGCCTGACCGGACATGCCTGACCCGGCACGCCTGACCGGGCGTCCCGGTCCGGACACCCGCCCCGGCCGCCCGCGCGTCCCCCCGCCCCGGGGGACGCGCGGGCGGCCGTCCGTTCGGGCGCGCCGGCGGCGGGGTGTCACACGGGAGGCCCAACCCTCCGGTCGTCGCCGGGGATCCGCCCGATAATCGACATGTCAGACGCCGTCCGGCAGGTGCGGCCCCCACCGAGCCACCAGGCAGGTACCCCATGGCCAGGATCGCCGTGATCGGCGCCAACGGCAGCATCGGCGGCGCGGTCGTCGTGGAGGCGGCGTCCCGCGGCCACGAGGTCACCGCCGTGGTCCGCGACCCGGGGCGCTACCGGGGCGCGGCCGCGGTGGTGGAGCGCGGGGACGTGCTGGACCCGGCGGACGTCGCCCGGGTCGCGGCCGGCCGGGACGTCCTGGTGAGCGCCGTCGGCGGCGGCGACGGCCCGGGCCACCTGGCGCTGATCGAGCCCGCGGCCCGTTCCCTGGTCGAGGGCCTGCGCGGGCTGGACGGGCCGGTGCCCCGGCTGGTCGTGGTGGGTGGCGCGGGCAGCCTGGAGACCGCCCCGGGCGTCCGGGTCTGGGACGCCCCGGGGCTGCCGGAGGCGATCCTGCAGATCATGCACGCGCACGGTGCGGCGCTGGACTACTACCGGACGGTCGCCGACCTCCGCTGGACGGTGCTCAGCCCGGCCGCCGAGATCGGCCCCGGTGAGCGGACCGGCCGCTACCGCACCGGCCTGGAGCAGTTGCTCGCCGACGCCGAGGGGCGCAGCAGGATCTCGGTGCCGGACTACGCGGTCGCCCTGGTGGACGAGATCGAGCAGCCCGAGCACATCGGCGAGCGCTTCACCTGCTGCTCCCTGTGACGGTCGACCTGTTCCCCGTGCCGGTCGGCGTCGGGCCGCCCGGGCCGCCCGACGCCGAGGGGCTCAGCCCAGCTGGACGGAGCGCTTGGCCAGCCCCATCCAGAACCCGTCGATGACGCTGCGCTGGCTGTCCAGGTCGGCTTCGCCGGCGCCGAGGGTGACGAACAGCGGGGCGAAGTGCTCGGTGCGGGGGTGGGCGAGGCGTCCGGCGGGTGCCTTGTGCTCGAAGTCGAGCAGCGCGTCCAGGTCGCGGGCCTCCAGGGCGCGCCGGCCCCAGTCGTCGAACTCGGCCATCACCGAGGTGATCCGGCCGTCGCTGCTGAGCGCCCGCAGGTTGTGGGTGAAGAAGCCGCTGCCGATGATCAGCACGCCCTCGTCGCGCAGCGGGGCCAGCGTGCGGCCGATCTCCAGCAGTCGCTGCGGGTCGAGGGTGGGCAGCGAGACCTGGAGCACCGGGACGTCGGCCTCGGGGTACATCTCCACCAGTGGGACGTAGGCGCCGTGGTCGAGCCCGCGGTCGGGGATGTCCTGGACGGGCGTGCCGGGGGCGCGCAGCAGCTTGCGCACGCGGTCGGCGAGTTCCGGCGCGCCGGGGGCGGCGTACCGGACCCGGTAGTAGTGCTCGGGGAAGCCCCAGAAGTCGTAGACCAGTGGGACGCTGGTGACGGCGCCGAGGGCGAGCGGGGCCTCCTCCCAGTGGGCGGAGACCATCAGCACGGCCTTGGGCCGGGGCAGGTCGGCGGACCAGGCGGCCAGCTGGCCCGGCCAGAGCGGGTCGTCGGCCAGCGGCGGAGCGCCGTGCGACAGGTACAGGGCGGGCATGCGCTCGGGGGCCGCGGCGCTCATGGCGTCCTCCTCGGGACCGGATCGTGAGGGTTCACGGTGGGTGGTGTGGTCGATTCCGATAGTAGTTCAAATTTGAACGTCTACTCCGATCGACGGTACACCTTCGTTCGAATTTGAACAACAGGAGTAGGCTTCGCCCCATGTCCTCACTGAACGAACCTCGCTGGCTGGACCCGGACGAGATGGCCGCCTGGCGGGGCTTCGTCGCCGCGAGCAACCTGCTGAACCGCCGGCTGGAGCGCCAGCTCAAGGAGGACTCCGGCCTCTCCCACCAGCAGTACGAGATCCTGGTGCACCTGTCCGCCGCCCCCGGCGACTCGCTGCGGATGACCGAACTCGCCGACAAGCTGGTCACCTCCAAGAGCGGCCTGACCTACCAGGTCACCCAACTGGAACGGAGGGGCCTGGTCGCCCGCCGCTCCTGCCCCAGCGACGTGCGCGGCGTCTTCGCCGAACTCACCGACCAGGGGCGGGAGATGCTGCGCCAGGCCGCACCCGGGCACGTCGCCCTGGTCCGCGAGCTGCTGATCGACGTGCTCACCCGCGAGCAACTGGCCGTCCTCGCCGAAGGCCTCGGCGAGGTCAGCGCCCGGCTGCGCCTGGACGAAACCCCCTAGCCCCGCGGCCCGGCCCCGGTCCCCCCTGTGTCCGGGTCTTTCCCGGTGCTCCGGTCCGCGGCGAGGGTGGCCGCCCGCTCCCGCAGCAGCTCCCGCTCCCGCTCGTTGCCGGTCAGCGCCGCCGCCCGTTCGAACTCCGCCAGGGCCTCCTCCACCCGCCCCAACCGGGCCAGCAGATCGCCCCGCACACTCGGCAGCAGGTGGTAGCCGCGCAGTGCCGGCTCGGCCGTCAGTGCGTCCACCAACTCCAGCCCGGCCGCCGGGCCCCGGGCCATCGACACGGCCACCGCCCGGTTCAGCGCCACCACCGGGGACGGCGACAGCGCGGACAGCCGCTCGTACAGCGCGGCGATCGTCGCCCAGTCGGTGTCCTCGTAGCGCCGCGCCTTCGCGTGGCACGCGGCGATCGCCGCCTGCACCGAGTACGGCCCGGTGCCCGCCCGCTGCAGGGCGTCGAAGCCGCGCCGGATCAGCAGCCCGTCCCAGCGGGCCCGGTTCTGGTCCGCCAGCAGCACCGGCCGGCCGTCCGGCCCGGTCCGGGCGGCCGTGCGTGAGGCCTGGAACTCCAGCAGCGCGGCCAGCCCGTGCGCCTCCGGTTCGGCCGGCATCAGCGCCGCCAGTACCCTGGCCAGCCGCAGCGCGTCCTCGCACAGCCGGGGGCGGAGCAGGTCGCCGCCACTGGTCGCCGAGTACCCCTCGTTGAAGACCAGGTAGATGACCTCCAGCACCGACGACAGCCGCTGCGCCCGGTCCTCCCCGTACGGCACCTCGAACGGCACCGCCGCCTTCGCCAGCGCCCGCTTCGCCCGGACGATCCGCTGCGCCACCGTCGGCTCGGGCACCAGGAAGGCGCGGGCGATCTCCGGGGTGGTCAGCCCGCCGAGCAGCCGGAGGGTGAGCGCGATCCGCGCCTCCGCCGACAGCACCGGGTGGCAGGCGGTGAAGATCAGCCGCAGCAGGTCGTCGTCGATCTCGTCCGGTTCGGACGGCTCGTGCGGCGGCACGTCCTCCGACGACCGCCCCACCTCGGCGAGCTTGCGGGCGTAGACCTCCCGGCGGCGGACCAGGTCGATCGCCCGGTGCTTGGCGGTGGCCGTCAGCCAGGCGCCCGGATTGTCCGGGACACCCTCCTGCGGCCACCGCTCCAGCGCGGCCACCAGCGCGTCCTGCGCCAGTTCCTCGGCGATGCCGACGTCCCGGACGATCCGGGTCACCCCGGCGATGATCCGGGCGGACTCGATCCGGAACACCGTCTCGACCACCGCCGCCACGGTCCGGTCCGCCGGGGTGCCGCCCGCGGTCGTACCGGCCGTCGGCGACGAGCCTGCGGCGGTGCCGTCCGCCGTCGTGCCGTCCGCCGTCGTGCCGTTCGTCTCAGCCCTCTCCGTCACGGCCACCCATCAGAGCAGCCGGCGGTGGGGGAGGCAAACACTGCCACGGCGGTCACTTCGGCGGTTCGGGCATCTCCTCGATCTGCCGGACCTCGGCCTCGACCGGCCAGTGCACCGGGTGGGTCTGCAGGAAGCGCCGGGTCCACTCCAGGGCTTCGGCCCGGTCCTTGCACTGCAGGATGGCGTAGCCGCCGATGACCTCCTTGGTCTCGGTGAACGGCCCGTCGGTGTGGCCGACCTTCCCCTCGTGCCAGGTCAGCCGGGTGCCCTGGGACGTCGGGGTCAGCCCGGCGGTCTCCAGCATCACGCCGGCCTTGGTGATCTCCTCGAACAGGGCCCCCATCCGCTGTTCGAACCCCGGGTCCGGCTCCCATCCGGCGCGGTCCTGCTCGTCGATCCGGATCAGTGTCATGAAGCGCGGCATGGTGACTCCTCGGTCGGTCGGGCGGGGCCTCTCCCCGCCTCTCACCCCTGCGTCGAACGGGCCGGCGCCGGATCGACACCGCCCGGGAGGAATCTTCCGCCGGGTTCCGGAAGCAGGCCCGCATCGGCCCGCATCGGCCTGCACCCGGCCCGGAGCGCCGTCCGGGGCCGAATGGCATGCACGTGCGGACGACGGATGAGGTGGCCGCAGATTCCGGTCGGACCGGGCATTCTGCATCGCATCTGCGGATGAACACCGCCTTTCACCCCGGCAGCTGCGAATGTGTGGACCTTCCTTCGGGTAGTCCTCTCCCGGGCCGCGACGCAGCGGCCCGGGAGGAGGGAGCACCATGACCCCGGCCAGACCCACCGTCCGGCTGCACGGCCACCTCGACCGCCCCGCCGAGCTGACCGTCGACCAGCTGCGCACCCTCCCCGCCCACCGGGTCGAGGTCAGCTTCGACTGCCGGACCGAGGGCGAGCAACGCCACGGCTACGAGGGCCCGGCGCTGCTGGACGTGCTGCGCGAGGCCCGGCCCCGGATCGACTTCTCCGGCCGCAAGCAGCGGCTGAGCTTCCTGCTCTCCGTGGTCGGCGCCGACGGCCACCGGGCGGTGGTCTCCTGGGCCGAGATCGACCCGGACTTCGGTGACCGGCGGATCCTGCTGGCCACCAGCATGGACGGTGCCCCGCTGGACGCCGTCGGCCCGCAACTCGTCGTCCCGGACGACCACTGCGGCGCCCGTTACGTCAGCGCCGTGACCGCCGTCTGGCTCGGCCCCCTCGGTGACCCGGCGCACCCCACCGCCTAGGGTTCGTCACCTGCGGCAAAACACTCGCCGGAGCCGGGTTTCCGTGCCAACATGCCCCATATGGGGACGATTCTGCACGGCGCGCTGGTGACGCTCCGACCGGCCACCACCGACGACATCCCGGCCCTGGCGGCCATCCGTGGCACGCCCGAGGTGTTCGCCCGCTGGCGGGGCGGTGACGACCTGCCGGCCGAGGTGGCCAACGACCTGGAATCGCCCGACACGGAGACCTTCGCCATCGACCTGGGTGGTCAGGTGGTCGGCGCCATCCAGTGGTACGCCAACAACGACGACGAGTACCGGCACGCCGGGATGGACCTCTACCTCGATCCGACGGTGCACGGCCTGGGCCTGGGCACCGACTCGGTGCGCACCATGGCCCGGTACCTGGTGCACGAGCACCACTACCACCGCCTGGTGATCGACCCGGCCGCGGACAACCTCGCCGCGATCCGCTGCTACGCCAAGGTCGGCTTCCGGGAGGTCGGCACGATGCGCCAGTACGAGCGCGGTTCGGACGGCACCTGGCACGACAACCTCCTGATGGACCTGCTCGCGGACGAACTGCTCGACGGCTGACGGCGGTCCGCGCGGGCTCCGGCGGCGCGGCGCGGGTGGTGCGAAGGTGTACAGACACCTTGTCGCCCACCCGCCCAGAGCTGTACAGACATCTCGCGGTCACATGATCGGCCGGAACTGCTCTCCTGGCGTTCTCCCCGACGTACCGGTCGGTAGCTAGCGTTCCCCCGCCAAGTCCCGACGCCGGTCACCCCGGCGCCGGGCCCGCAGGGTAGACGAATCCCCCAGGAGAACGCCCATGCTCTCGCGTCGTACGGCCACCGCCCTCACCTCGGCAGCCGCCGCCGCTCTGCTGCTCGGCGGCACCGCCCCGGCCGCCACCGCCGACACCCCGGCGAGCCCCACCACGCTGTCCGTCCTCGCCTTCAACGTCGACCTCGGCACCGCCGTCGTCGACAGCACCCAGAACGAGCAGGCCTCCCGCCGCACCCCGGTGATCGAGCAGATCGTCCGTCAGCACGACGCCGACGTCGTCATCCTGGACGAGCAGTTCAACAACAGCTCGACCGCCGACATCAACAGCAAGCTCGCCGACCTCTACCCGTACCGGACGCCGGTGGTCGGCGGCACCTGCTCCGGCGGCGGCTGGACGGGCGTCAGCGGCAACTGCTCCACCTCGTGGTTCGTCATCAACGGCGGCACGATGATCCTCTCCAAGTACCCGATCACCGCCCAGTACGCCCATGTCTTCGGCAACTCGACGTACGGCACCTGGGACTACCACGCCAACAAGGGCGCGGCGCTGGTGAAGGTGACCAAGAACGGCAGCACCGCCTGGGTGGTCGGCACTCACCTGCAGGCCGACGAGTCGGACGTCTCCACCGACACCACCCAGTCCACCCGGCTCGGCCAGCTCGCCGAGATCCGCGCCTGGGCGGACGGGATAGCCGGCAGCGGCGCCCCGGTGCTGATCGGCGGCGACCTCAACGTCGAGTACTTCCACGGCCAGGCCCGCGGCGACTACGCCAACGCCCAGAACGCGGTGAACGGCGTGCTCGGCACCCCGGCCACCGACCCGGGCCAGAACCGGACCACCATGGACTGCCCGGTCTCCTCCTGGTGCCAGTACATGGCGGGCGTCGAGACCTTCCCCAAGGACTACCGGGACGACCTCGACTACATCGGCTACCTCAACGCCCCGGGCCGTCCGGTGCCGGCCGCGATGTCGGCCGTGAAGGTCGACTTCGACCCGCAGGCGGGCTGGGCCCCCGGGCAGCCCGACACCGTCGCGCCCAGCGACCACTACCCGGTCGAGGCGACGTTCCGGCTGAACTGACGCCCGGCCAGGGCCGGGCGGGCCGGTGTCAGCCCGGGGCCAGCCGGTGTCAGCCCAGGGCGGGCCGGTCCGGTGCCGGGCAGCCGCAGGAGCGCCGCACCACCAGCCGGGCCGGGAAGGTCCGGGTGCCGGTGGCGCGGTGCTCCGCCCCGCCGAGCACGAGCTCCAGCGCGGCGCGGGCCATCTCGTCCTGCGCGGTGGTCACGGTGGTCAGCGCGGGCCCGGCGATCACCGCCTCGGCGATGTCGTCGAAGCCGGCGACCGCGAGGTCCTCGGGCACCCGGATCCCCAGGTCGTCCGCGGCCCGCAGCAGGCCTATCGCCTGGTCGTCCGTCGCGCAGAACACGGCGGACGGCCGGTCGGGGCGGGCCAGCAGGGCGAGCCCCTCGGCGTGCGCCCGGACGCGGTCGAACGGCGCGGGGACGAGCCGTCCCTCGGTCGGCAGCCCGGCCTCCTCCAGGGCGGCGACCCAGCCGGCCGTCCGCCCGGTGACCGGGTCGTGCGGACTGAGCGCGCGGGTGCCGCCGAAGCAGTGCACCTCGGCGTGCCCGTGCCCGAGCAGGTGGCGGACCACCTCGCGGGCGCCGCCCTCGTCGTCCGCGACCACGGAGACGCCGTCGGCGGTCTCCGCCCGGTGGTGCAGCAGGACGACCGGGGTGCCGTCGGCGACGTCGAAACCGGTCAGCCCGGGGGTGGCCGGGTCCTGGGTGACCAGGATCAGGCCGTCCACCTGCATCCCGAGGAAGGCGCGGATGTAGTGCGCCTCACGCTCGTCGGCGTAGTCGGAGTTGCCGATCAGCAGCAGCCGGCCGTGATCGGCGGCGGCCTGCTCGACGGCGTGCGCGAGCCCGGCGAAGAACGGCTGCCGGGCGTCCGGCACGACCATCCCGAGCAGGTTGGTCCGGCGCCGCGCCATCGCCTGGGCGACCCGGTTGGGCCGGTAACCGAGCTCCTCGACCGCCGCGAGCACCCGCGCCCGGGTCGCCGGCGCCACCGGCCGCGGCCCGTCGTTGATCACATAACTCACCACGGCCGTGGACGTTCCCGCCGCCCGCGCCACATCGTCCCGTGTCACCCTCGCCATGACCGGTGAGCCTACACACCGCCTCCGACCAGCGGGATTCGCCAGGTCCCGGCGGCCCCGATCGGCCGTCCCCGCTTGCGGGGCCCCGGTGGCCCCGTCCCGACGCCGGCGGGACGGGCGGCCTCCGGTGCCGCCGCCGACCGTGGGAGCAGGTCGATGAGCACGCCGCCACCGCGCCGGACCCCGCCGCGCCGCACAGCCGTCCGGCCGCCGCGCCCGACGGCGGCGTTCACGGTCCCGGGCGGGATCGTCCTCCTCGGACGGGCCCGGTCCCGGGGTTCCGGAGCTCCCCGGGCACCCTCACCGTCAGTGACGTCTCCCGCAGCCGGAAGTCCAGCGACTCGTACAGGCGGCGGGCCGGGTTGCCCTCGGTCACCACCAGGTGCACGTCGGCGAGCCCGCGGGCGGCGGCGTCCGCGACCGTCCGGCGCAGCAGGTCGGCGCCGAGGCCGCGGTAGCCGCGGCGTGGGTGGCGGAAGACGTCGCCGACCCACGGCAGGCCGTTGCGGTCGGTCAGGACCACCCCGGCGACCACGCGGTCCTCGGCGTCCACGGCGAGCACGCTGGAGGGCAGGACCGGGCCGATGGCCTTCCCGGCGAGCAGCAGTCCGAGCCGCTCGGCCAGGGCCCGGGCGTCGTCGCCCGGGAAGTGGTCGACGTGCCCGGGGGCGAAGGCGGCCCGCCACGCCTCGAACAGTTCCTCGGGCGCACGGTCGCAGGGCACCGCCCGCAGGCCCTCGCGCAGCGGCGCCCCGGCCCAGTCGGCGGGCGGGGGGTCGGCGCGCAGGTCCCGTCGGAAGGTGTGCGCGTGGCGCAGCACCGTCGCACCGTCCGCCACCAGCCGCCGCCCGAGTTCGGGGCTGCCGGAGACCACCCAGCCGGGCAGCTCGGCCCGGATGAACCCGGCGGTGTCCGCCGATTCGTCCAGCACCTCCAACCGGTCGGCCCAGGGCCGGCCCTCCCGTTCGCCCAGCCGGTAGCGCAGCACCGGGGTGCCGTCGCCGTCGTGCCTGACCACCCAGTCGGCCTCCGCCATGGCCCACCCCTTTTCACGAGTTCTGACGAGATCGTTCGTCGGCGGCTCATGCTCACCAGAACCGGGCGCGCGGGGCAACCGGTTTTCGTGCGGCGTGCGGCGTGCGGCGTGCGGCGTGCGGGGCGCGGGGATCGGCGTGCGGGGATCGGCGAGCAGCGGGCGGCGGGCGGTGTGGCGGGCGGTCCGGGGTGGGCGCTGGTTCAGGCCACCACCGCCGCGCGGACGCAGAGCACGTCCGGCAGGTGGGAGAGCAGCAGTGACCAGCTCTCGCCCTCGTCCCGGCTGCCGTACACGTCGCCGGTCCGGTTGCCGAAGTAGATCCCGGCCGGGTCGGCGTCGTCGGTGCGCAGGGCGTCGCGCAGCACGATGCCGTAGTGGTCCTCGCCGGGCAGGCCGTCGGCGAGCTCCTGCCAGCTGTCGCCGCCGTCGTTGGTGCGGAAGACGCGGCAGCGGCGGCCGGGCGGGATGCGGTCGTCGGAGCCGCCGAGCGGGACGAGGTAGGCGGTGCCGCCCCGGCGGGGGTGGGCGGCGACGGCGAAGCCGAACTCGGCGGGCAGCCCGTCGACGATCGAGCGCCAGCTGCCGCCCCAGTCGTCGCTGCGGTAGACGCCGCCGTGGTTCTGCAGGTAGAGCCGGTCGTGGTGGACGGGGTCGGGGGCGATCTTGTGCACGCACTGGCCGAACTCGGGGTACTGGCTCTGCTCCGGGAAGAACTCGGCGCGCAGCCCGGTGTTGGAGGGATCCCAGCTGTCGCCCCCGTCCTTGCTGCGGTAGACGCCGCCGCTGGAGACGGCGACCAGCAGCCGCTGCGGGTCGCGCGGGTCGGTGAGGACGGTGTGCAGGCCCTGCCCTCCGTAGCCCGCGCCCCACTGGGGCCGCTGCGGGTGGTCCCAGAGCGATTCGACCAGTGCGAAGGTCTCGCCGCCGTCGGTGGAGCGGAACAGTGCGGCGGGCTCGGTGCCCGCGTAGACGACGCCGGGGGCCTCGGCTCCGGTGGGCTGCAGCTGCCAGACCCGGGTGAGCGAGGCGCCGGTGGACTCGGGGAAGCGGATGGCCGGCCGGGCCGGCTCGTGCCAGCTCGCGCCGAGGTCGTCGGACCGCCAGACCGAGGGGCCCCAGTGGCTGCTGTCGGCGCCGGCCAGGATTCTGGTCCGGCCCTCGCGGCGGTCGACGGAGACGGAGTAGATCGCGTTCATCGGGAAGTGCGGCCCGCTGAACTCCCACGTCAGCCGGTCGCGGCTGCGGCCGAGAAAGAGGCCCTTCTCGGTTCCGACGGCCAACAGCACCTCGGTCATGCCTCACACCACCTGGTCAACGAGCACGGCCCCCGGGAACGGCCCCCGACTGCCAGTGTCCCGCCGTCCATCGGTGGTCACATCTCGCCGCGCCGTTCACCCGGGAGGCCGGTCCGTTCACCCGGAGGGCCGTCGGCTCGGGAGGGCTACCCCCGGCAGCCCTCCAGCAGCCGCAGCCAGACCTCGCTGATCGTCGGGTACGCGGGCACCGCGTGCCAGAGCCGGTCGATCGGCACCTCGCCGACCACCGCGACGGTCGCCGAGTGCAGCAGTTCGGCCACCCCGGGGCCGACCAGGCAGGCGCCGACGAGTACCTGGCGGTCCAGGTCGAAGACCACCCGGGCCCGGCCGTGGTAGTCGTCGCCGTACAGCGAGGCCCCGGCGACGGCGCCGAGGTCGTGGTCGACGGTCTTGACCCGCAGCCCGGCCTCCTCGGCGTCGGCCAGGGTCAGGCCGACGGCGGCGACCTCCGGTTGCGTGAACACCACCTGCGGCGCGCCCGCCAGGTCGGCGGACGCGGCGTGCGCGCCCCAGCGTGCGGTGTCCAGCGGGCGCCCCTGGGCGCGGGCGGCGATCGCCGCACCCGTGATCCGCGCCTGGTACTTGCCCTGGTGGGTGAGCAGTGCGCGGTGGTTGACGTCCCCGGCGGCGTACAGCCACCCGCCGTCCACGCCGAGCACCGTGCAGCTGTCGTCCACCTCCAGCCAGTCGCCGGGCTTCAGCCCGACCTGCTCCAGCCCGATGTCGGCGGTGCGCGGGGCCCGGCCGGTCGCGTACAGCACCTCGTCGGCGGTCAGCTCACCGCCGTCCCCGAGCGTGAGGGTCACCGGCCCGGAGCCGTCCGTCCGTCCCACCGCCGTGACCTCGGTACCGAAGCGGACGTCCACCCCGGCCTTCCGCAGGCCCTCGGCGACCAGCTCGCCCGCGAACGGTTCCATCCGCGGCAGCAGCCGGTCCCCGCGCACCAGCAGTACCACCTCGGAGCCCAGCGCCCGCCAGGCGGTGGCCATCTCCACCCCGACCACACCGCCGCCGACCACCGCCAGCCGCCCGGGGACGGCCGGTGCGCCGGTGGCCTCCCGGTTGGTCCAGGGGTGGGCCTCGGCCAGCCCCGGCACGTGCCCGGGCAGCACCGGACGGCTGCCGGTGCACACCGCGACGGCGTGCCGAGCGGTGAGCACCCGCTCGCTGCCGTCCTCGGCCTCCACCGTCACCGTCCGGTCCCCGGCCAGCCGGCCGTGGCCGCGGACCAGCTCGATGCCGGTGTCCCGCAGCCACCGCACCTGGCCGTCGTCGTTCCAGTGCGAGGCGAAGGAGTCCCGGCGGGCCAGCACCGCGGCCGCGTCCAGCCGCCCGCCGCCGACCGCCTCCCGGGAGCCGGCCACCGCGCGGGCGTCGGCCAGCGCGGCCACCGGGCGCAGCAGGGCCTTGCTCGGCATGCAGGCCCAGTACGAGCACTCGCCGCCGACCAGTTCGGCCTCCACGATCACCGTGCGCAGCCCGGCGGCCATCGTCCGGTCCGCCACGTTCTCGCCGGTCGGGCCGGCCCCCAGGACGATGACGTCGTACTCCTCGGCGGTGCTGGTCATGCCCGGTCCTCCGTCGTGTCGATGGCCACCCCGGCCCGCAGGGCGAGGGTGACCGGCGTGCGTTCGCAGATGTCGAGCAGCCGGGCGCGCTGGTCCCCGTCCAGGCCGCCGGTCAGGGCGACCCGGCGGGAGATCCGGCGGGAGATCCGGCCCCGGCTGCCGTCCGTCTCGTACCCGAGCCTGACCCGGACCCCCTCCAGCGGCCACTTCTTGCGTTCGGCGTACATCCGCAGGGTGATCGCGGTGCAGGAGCCGAGCGAGCCGAGCAGGAGCGCGAACGGCTCCGGCCCGCTGTCCGAGCCGCCCCGGCGCACCGGCTCGTCGGAGGTCAGCGGGTGGGTGCCGGCCCTGACGTCCACGCGGAAGGGCGCGTCGGCGGCGCTGCCGGTGACCACGGCCGAGGTGACCCGCCTGAACTCGGGCCCGGCGGCGGGCGGTTCGGTACGGGAGGTCTGTTCGCTCACGGGGCCTCGCTCTCCGCTCGGGTACGACGTGGGGCCCATCCTGCCGGGCCGGGCCCGCGGGCGCGACGGACGGACACGCGCAGGACGCGCAGGGGACACAGCGGTGCGCGCACGGGACACCCCCGGGGGCGTGCGCAGGCAGGACGGGGCCGGCGGGGGCGACCCGGGGCGGGCGGGCTCAGAGCGCGGCGAGCTCCGCGAGCACCGCCGCCGTGTCGGCCGGGCGGGAGAACATCGGCCAGTGCCCGGTCGGCAGCTCGCGCAGCTCCCAGTTCGACCCCGCCATCGCGGCGAAGTACGGGTGGCCGGCCGCGATCAGCTCGCGGACCTGGGAGAGCGGGAACGAGCAGGACACCAGCGCCTGCGGCAGCGCGGCGCCCGCGCCGGTCAGCCGCAGTGCGTCCCGGTACACCCGGGCGGGGTGCGGGGTGGCGAGGGAACGGACCCGGGCCAGGGTGTCCTCGTCCATGCCCTCCACACCGGCGCCGTGGGCGCTCAGGTACTCCCACGACGGCATCGGGAACCGGCCGTCCGCCACCGAGGCATCGGCCGTCTGCTGGTAGTCGGGCTGCCAGAGGTCGTAGACCGCGGAGCCGTCGAGCAACGGGCCGCTGTCCAGGTACACCACCCGGCGGATCCGCTCGGGCATCCGGTCCGCGAGCCCGCCCACCGCGGCGCAGGCGCCGCTGTGGCCGACCGGCACGACCTCCCACAGGTCCTCGCGGACCAGCAGGTCCGCCAGGTCGGCGATGTGGTCCTCCAGGCCGAAGTCGCCGCTCTCGCCCGCCCGTTCGGCCAGCCCGGGCAGACTCACCGGGAATACCCGGTGCCCGGCGGCGCGCAGCGGCGCGGCCACCTCGTCCCAGGCCCAGGCGCCGAGCCAGAATCCGGGGACCAGTACGAACGTGCTCATGGTGGATCGCTCCTTCGGCGGTGGGGCTGCTGTCACCGACGACTCTAGGAGCGGAGGCGCACGGTGGTCAGCGGATTTCCCGTCGGTGTGTCCCCGGCGAGCTGCGGAGCAAGGCGAGCGGCGGAGCACAGCGAGCGGGGGAACACGGCGAGGGCCCGGGGAGACGACGACGCTCCCCGGGTGCTCGCCGACCGGCCCGGCCTCAGGCCTGGCCGCCGGCCGCCTGCTCCTCGGCGACCTTCCGCTTCACCTCGGCCATGTCCAAGCCGCGGGCCTGACCGATCAGGTCCTCGAACACCGCCTCCGGCAGCGCGCCGGCCTGCGAGAAGACGAGCACGCCCTCACGGATGATCGCCAGCGTCGGGATCGACTGGATGCCGAACGCGGCGGCCAACTCCTGCTGCGCCTCGGTGTCCACCTTGGCGAAGACCAGGTCCGAGTGGCGTTCCGCCGCCTTCTCGTACACCGGGGCGAACTGGCGGCAGGGACCGCACCACCCGGCCCAGAAGTCGATGAAGACGAACTCCTTGCCCTCCGGACCGGGGACGATGTCGTCGAAGTTCTCCTTGGTCAGCTCGACCGTGCTGCTCATCTCGCGATTCCTTCCCTTCCGGAGGTGGCGGTACAGGCCATGTGCCCGCGACAACCGTGCCGGTCGGCACCCTATTCCGGGGCGTCCGGCGGCCCCGCGCCGACCGGCGGTCCCGGCGTTGAGCAGCGGGCCGCCACCGTCCGTACAGGAGGGTGTCCAGTCCGTCCAGGCCGCGGGAGGCATCCCATGCACAGCGAACCGCGCACCCGCCGGGCAGCCGTGCTGGCCGCCACCGGCATCGCGGCGGCCGCCCTGATCGCCGGCTGCGGGTCGTCCGGGGGCAGCAGTTCGAGTGCGCCGAGCACGTCGGGCAGCCCGAGCGCCCCGGCGAGCGCGACTCTGCAGACCGCCAAGGACCCCACGCTGGGCACGATCGTCACCGACAGTTCCGGCTTCACGCTCTACCGCTTCGACCAGGACCGGAGCAACCCGTCGGAGTCCCACTGCGACGGCAGCTGCGCCGTGATCTGGCCGCCCGAGCACGCCAACGGCGCCGTCACGGTCAAGGGCATCGACAGCAAGCTGGTCGGCACGGTCACCCGCTCCGACGGCACCCAGCAGGTCACCGTCAACGGCTGGCCGGTCTACCGCTACTCGCCGGACACCAAGCCCGGTGACACCAAGGGCCAGGGCGTGGGCGGCACCTGGTTCGCGGTGACCCCGAGCGGCGGCAAGGCGGCCGCCACGGCGAACTCCAACCCCATGCCCAGTACTCCGGGCTACTGACCGATGTCGACCGCCCTCGACCGGGAGGCCCGGGTGCGCAACGATGAAGTGGTGACCGAGGAGCACCACGTCGGCGGCACCGCCGGCCACGGCACGGGGGCGTCGGACGAGGAGTTGATGCGCGCCCTGTACCACGAGCACGCCGGTCCGCTCTTCGGCTTCGTGCTCCACCTGGTCGCCGGCGACCGGCAGCGGGCCGAGGACGTCGTCCAGGAGACCCTGGTCCGCGCCTGGCGCAACATCCACCGCCTGGACCCGGGGGTGGGCTCGCTGCGGCCGTGGCTGGTGACCGTCGCCCGCCGGATCGTGATCGACGAGCACCGCAGTGCCCGGGCCAGGCCGCGCGAGGTGGACGCGTCGGCCCTGGAGGTGCTGCCCGCCGAGGACGAGCTCGACCGGGCACTGCGGATGATGACCGTCGCGGACGCGCTCGGCGACCTCTCGCCGGCGCACCGCGAGATCATCGTCGAGACGTACCTGAAGGGCCGCACGGCCAACGAGGCGGCCGCCGAACTCGGCATCCCGGCCGGGACCGTGCGGTCGCGGGTCTTCTACGCACTGCGCTCGCTGAGGCTCGCGCTGGAGGAACGGGGAGTGACATCGTGACCGAGCGTCCTGACCCTGTGCCCGGCGTGCCGGACGGTCCGGCCGGTGACCCCCGCAGCCCCGGCGGGCCGGACCGCGCCTTCGGCGAGCCGGAGCACGTCGACGCCGGTGCCTACGTCCTCGGCCTGCTGGAACCCGCCGAGCGCGCCGCCTTCGAGCAGCACCTCGCCGACTGCCCGCAGTGCGCCGAGCAGGTGGCCGAACTCGGCTTCGTGGAACCGCTGCTGGCCGAGTACGCGGGCTCCGCGAAGGCGGCCGGGCTGGACCCGGCCGGCCCCGCCCCGCACCCCGACCCGCAGCTCCTGGACCGGCTGGTCGCCGAAGTCGGCACCGTCCGGCGGCGCGGCCGGGTGCGGCGGCTGGTCCTGGCGCTGGCCGCGACCGCGATGGTGGCGGCGGGCCCCGCGGTCACGGCCGCGGTGCTCACCGCCGACAGCACCCCCGCCGTGGTTGCCGTGGCCGAGCAGTTCAGCGCCACCGACCCGGCCACCGGCGCGCACGCCACCGTCGGCGTGAACGGCACCACCTGGGGCAGTCAGGTCAGCATGCAACTCTCCGGCGTCCGGGGCCCGTTGACCTGCAGCCTGATCGCCGTCTCGCACGGTGGCGGGCAGCAGACGGTGAACACCTGGACCGTCCCGGCGGGCAGCTACGGCAACGACGGCGTGCTGCACACCACCGGCGGCGCGGCCCTCCAGCCGGGCGACATCGACCACTTCGAGGTGCGCGTACAGGACACCGGCGCCCTCCTGGTCGCCGTCCCGGCTCACCGGGCCTGACCCGCGCCCTGCGCGAGGACCCGGCTCAGTACGGCCCGTGCACGTGGTGGTACGCGGCCAGCCGCTCGATCCGGGCCGTTCCCCGGACACCGGGCCAGTGCGGATCCGGCTCGCCGGTGCCGGACATGTGCTCCCGCCGCCAGGTGCGGCTCCAACCGACCCGGATCGTCGGCTCGAAGCTGTGCCGGCGCCCGCACGGGCAGGGCGTCAGCACCCGCGCGCAGGAGCGGCACAGCCCGGCGTGGCCGTGGCCGGTCGGGACCGGCAGCGCGGGGCCCTCCTCCCCGCAGGCCGGGCAGCCGGGCAGCTCGGCGCCGTCCAGCAGCGCGTTCTGCCGCCGCACGTATGCGGGCAGGGTCAACGGCGGGTGCAGGAAGGGGTCGTGGAGCCAGGCGGAGTCCGGCGAGTCCCACCGGTACCGGTACTGGTCCCACCAGGGTGCCACCGACGTCTCCCGCCGCCCGGCCCGCTTCTGCGCCCGGCGCTGCCGTACGTACTCCTCGGCCCGGGCTCGCCACAGCTCACGGGCCTCGTGCAGCTCCTCCACCGCGCGCACCAGCGCGTCGGGGTCGGTCTCCAGGTGCCGGGGCATCCGGGCGCTCACGGTGAGGTGGTGGTAGGTCGCCCGCAGGCCGTAGGGGGCGAAGCAGGTCAGGCAGGTCCGCAGCGCGCTGTGCCGCCGGTACGGCGGGAGCGAGGTGTCGTGCACCCGGGCGCGGTGGGTGTGGAAGCTGGTCATAGCGGGGGCTCCAGGCTCAGCGCGCGGGCGATCGCGGTGGTGACGGCGGGCGCGTGGTCGGGCAGTTGCCGCTCGGCCCAGCGCGCCGCCAGGGCGAGGAAGTCACGCAGGTCCCGCTCGGCCCCGGCGAGCAGCCGGCGCAGCTCGTCCGGGGACAGCTCGATCACCGGGCTGTGGTCGTCCTCGGCGTCCTGGGTCAGCCGGACGGTGCGGCCGACCCACTCGACCCGGGCGTCCGGGTCGTGGCCGAACCAGGCCGTGCCCGCGCCGTCGGTCACGTCCAGCCATGCGCGCCAGTCCTCCAGGCCGGTGCAGCAGCCCGGTGCGAAGACGGTGCCGGTGGCGGTGTCGGTCACCCGGAGCCCGCCGGGGGCGAAGAGGTCCGGCACGGTGAGCAGCCCGTGCAGGAAGGCGCCCAGGGGGTCCTCGGGCCGCGGACCGCGCCCGTCGGCCTCCTCGGGGTCGATGTCGTTGCGGTCGGCGAGCCGCCACACGGCCGTGCCCACCTCGGCCGGTGTCGACCGGCCGTCCAGCACCAGGTACTCCCAGCGTTCGTGCTCGCCCGTGGGCCAGAGCTCGAAGCCGTCGGGGGCGAAGATCTCCAGGACCGGCTGCATCGACATCATCCGGCGATCATGCCGGAGGCCGGCCGCGCCGGGCACGGCATTTACGCGGCGTCCGCGGCGATCGCGGCCAGCACCCGCCCACAGCGCCGGGCGAAGGCGCGCTGGGCGAGCGGGAGCAGCGGGCCGACCAGCCGGGCGTACCGGGCGACGGGGCGGCTGAAGGCGGCGACGGTGAACCAGACCGACCCGTCGGGGCACAGCTCGACCGCGAAGGTCTCCTCGCCGCGGGCCAGGTGGCCGTGCCGCGTTCCGTAGGTGAAGCCGTAGCGGTCCGGGCCGTCGACGGTGGCCAGCACCCGGTTGGGGGCTCCCGCGCGCAGCGGGCCGAGGCCGATGGCGCAGTGGACGGCGAGGCCCGGGCCGGCCCGCTCGGCCCCGGCGTCGATCCGCACGCCCGCGAGCCGGTGCATCCGCCAGCCGAGCAGGGCGGCTCCGGCGACCTCCAGCGCGGCGCGGCCGTGGCCGACGAGGGCCCGGTGCCGCAGGTGGTTGTAGCCGTCGGGCAGTGCGCCGGTGGCGCTGGCGCCCTGCTCGGGGTAGCTGAGGTCGTTCATCGGTGGGCCTCCGCGGTGTCGGGCCGGTTGTCGTTCCGGTGGTCGAGCTGCTTGTCGAGTCGGTTGTCGGGGCTGTCGGGGCGGCGGTCGGGCGGGCTGTCGGGGCGGCTGTGGAGCCGGCGCCAGGCGAGGAGGGCGCAGAGGGCGAAGCCGAGGGCGTTGCCGACGCCGTGGGTGGCGGCCATCCAGGCCAGGGTGGGGTGGGGGAGTCCGGCGGCCCGGCCGAGTGCCCACCAGAGGGCGAGAACCATGGTGACTGCGAGGACGGCCGAGGAGACGCCGAGCAGCCGGGCGGTGGCGGTGTCGCCGCTGTGGTGGCTCAGCTCGCGCCAGGTGACCAGCCCGACCAGCCACATCCCGGTGGTCAGCACCAGGGCTCCGGCGAACTGCCACCAGGTGCCGAGGAAGTACCCGGCCAGCACCAGCAGGGTGCCGGCCGGGACGCTGAGCGCCGCGCAGCGGGCCGCGGTGGAGCCGGCCCCGGCGGTGCGGCAGACCAGCCCGGCGACCAGGGCGGCGGTGAACCCCGCGTAGTGGAAGTGCGGGACGGTCAGGGCCAGGATGTGCGGCTCGAAGCCGAACAGCGGGTAGCCGGAGCGCTCGGCGACCAGGGCGACCCCGGCGACCGAGGGCGCGGCGAGCGCGGTGAGCACCGCGACCTCGGCGGGTGCGAGCGAGCGGGTGCGGGCCAGCCGCAGCGGTGCGTGCAGGGCGATGACCAGGGTGCCCAGCGCGTAGACGGCGGCGTTGCCGGTGGCGAGGCCGCCGTGCGGCAGCCAGAGCGAGAGCGCGCCGGGTACGGCGGCGAGCGGCCAGAGGCGGCGGACCCGGGCGAGCCCGGGTTCGTCGATCAGGGCGAGGCCGAGCGGGACGACGGCCCCCATGCCGAGCAGGACCAAGAGGTCTACCAGTTCGGTGGTGCCCTTTCCCATGGCGGACACACCCTTCTTGAACGTGTTCAAATGAGCTTCGCCGCCGACTCTACGTCGCCGACTTGAACGCGTTCAACTCGTCCCCGTCGCGGTCCCGGCCCGGCCGGCCTGGTGGGAACGCCGGGTGCGGCGCACTCTGGAGGGGTAACCGATGGAGGTGATCCGCCATGCAGACGCAGACTCTGGTCGGTTGGCACATCGAGATGGAGTTCCGCGAGGACGGGCCGCGCACCAGTGCCGCCGCCATGCTCCGGCTCGGCGACGGGACCGAACTGCGTGCCCACGGCTACAGCAGCCGCCACCCCTCCGACCCGGAACAGCTTCGGGTCGGCGAGGAGGTCGCTGGGGCCCGCGCGCTCAACGACCTCGCCTCGCAACTGCTCACCAAGGCCCACGGCGAGATCCAGGAGGTCAGCCCCGTCCCGACCCACCCGCTGTCGTGACCGCCCGGCGCCCGGCAGGCGGTGGCGCCGGACAGGAGTCGGGCCGCCCGCGGATCCCGCTGATCTGCCCGCGCTGCGGGCACGAGCAGCAGGTCGTCCCCGGCGGCCCGGAACGGGCGGTCAAGGTCGTCCACGTCGGGACCGGCCGGGAGGCCTGCGAGCCCGGGGACCTGGCGCGGGCACCGGACGACGGGACCTGAGGGCGGGACCTGCCGACGGGACCCGCCGAACGGATCCCGGGGACGGGAACACGGGCACGGCGAACGTCGGCCCGCGCCCCGTCGGCCTGCGCCCCCGGGCCCCGTCGGCGTGCGCCCCCGGGCCCCGGGGGCGCACGCATGCCCCGGCCCGGTCGACTGCCCGGTCACCCCGGCCGGGCCGCCCTCAGTTGACGCAGTACGTGCCCGGCGGCTGCCACTCCGGCCCGACCAGGCGCTGCTCCAGCACGTTCGGGGTGATCCGGATCCCGACCGTCCCGGCCAGCCCGACCCGGAACCGGCTGCGGGCGAGCGCGATCAGCGCCGTCAGTCCGTACTTGTTGATGAGCGAGGCGCGGTAGCGCGCGGTCGCGTCGGCGTCGCAGAGCCGGGCGTGGGCCGGCACGCTGCGGCCGGTCCGGCGCCCGTGGGCGTCGCAGGGGCCGATCAGCACCCTGGGGTGGCGGCGGATCCGCTCGGCCTCGCCGGAGTGCGCGGGGGTCCAGATGCCGAGGGCCGTGCCGTCCGGCACCACCCAGAGCTGGGATTCGATCCGGTTGCCGTCCTCGTCGAAGGTGGTGAGCAGGAGGTACCGGCTGTCGGCGAGCCGGTCGGTCCGGTGGTGCACGACGTCCTCCCTCGGGGTCGGGCGGCTCGGTGCCCGTGGCGCCCGGCGCTCGTGCGGTACTCCTCGGCGGTCGGCCCGGGGGTCCGCGCGTGCGCACCCGGTGGGCCCGCGGGGCGGCCCCGCCGGTTGCGGGTGGGTGCCCCGGCCGGGCCACTCCATTCTGGTCCACCGGGGCGGGCAGTTCGAGGGGGCGGGGCTGCCCGTGTGCCGGGTGCGAGGCCGCTCGCCGACCGGGGACCGCCGGTCGCTAAGATCATCTCGCAACACGACGCGAAGGGGAGCCAGTGGCGCGGGTTGCGGTCATAGGCGGGGGTATCAGCGGGCTGGGGACGGCGCTCATGCTCGGACGGCGGGGCCACGCGGTCACGTTGTTCGAACAGGATGCCCGGCAGGCCGGGGAGGACCTGGACGGGGACTTCTTCGACTGGGGCAGGCCCCGGGTCCCGCAGGCCGTCCAGCCCCACTCGTTCCTCGCTCCCGTGCGCACCGTGCTGCGCGCCGAGGCCCCCGACGTCCACGCCGACCTGCTGGCGCGCGGAGCCCGGGAGTACCACGACTTCGACTGGTTCGACGAGCACCCGCCGCACCGGGCCGGCGACGAGGAACTGGTGACCCTGCGGACCCGCCGCATCGCGCTGGAGGCCGCCCTGACCGCGGCCGTCGGGCGGGAGCCCACCGTCGAGGTCCGGCGGGGCCACCGGGTGGACGCCCTCACCTTCGAGGAGGGCCGCCCGGCCCGGGTCACCGGGGTGCGGGCGGGAGCGCGAACGCACCGGGCGGACCTCGTGGTCGACGCCTCCGGCCGCCGCTCGTCGGTCCCCGACCGGCTGGTCGAGGCCGGCTGCCGCCCGCCCGTGGTCGAGAGCCACCGCACCGGGATCACCTACCTGGCCCGCTGGTACCGCCTGCGCGCCGACGGCCCGCGCGACCCCGGGCGGGTGAAGGGCGGCTCGACCGCACCCTTCGCGATGGCCGGCGTCTTCCCGTCCGACAACGACACCTTCGCGCTGAGCATGGTGCTGTCCACGGGTGATCCGACCCGCGGTGCGCTCACCGACCCCGCCGTGTTCGAGGCCGTCGCCCGGAGCTTCCCCGCGACCGCGGCCTGGCTCGCCCTGGAGCCCGAACCGCGCCCCGCCGTCCTGGCGATGGCCGGCCTGGACAACCGCTGGACCTCCCTCGTCGACGACGACGGACCCGTCGTCACCGGCCTGGTCAACGCCGGGGACAGCCTCGTCCACACCAACCCCACCCTGGGCCACGGCGTGGCCCTCGGCCTGCTCGCCGCCCAGTACCTCGCCACCCACGTCGACCGGATCGCCGCCGACCCCGCCGACTACCACGACTGGACGGTGCGGACCCTCCGGCCGTGGTTCGACGCCCAGGTGACGGCCGACCGGGCCAACGAGCAACGCCTCTCCGAGAACGCGCCGCCCGCCGACCGCCGGGCCGCCGCCCTGGCCGTCTGCGCCTTCGAAGACCCGGTCGTCATGCGGGCCCGGGCCCAGGTGCGCCACCTCCTGCGCACCCCGGACGAGGCCTACGGCAGCGACGAGGTGCAGGAGCGCGTCACCGCCTGGCTGGCCGCCCGCCCGGACTTCACGCCCGGCCATGACGGCCCGACCCGGGACCGGTGGGACGCGCTCATCCCGGCCTGAGCACCGGCTCGCACGGCGGCGGCCTCCCGCGGGCACCG
Organism: Kitasatospora sp. NPDC048545; assembly: GCF_040651155.1. NCBI lineage: Bacteria > Bacillati > Actinomycetota > Actinomycetes > Kitasatosporales > Streptomycetaceae > Kitasatospora > Kitasatospora sp. NPDC048545. The sequence continues at coordinate 15,245 of NZ_JBEZIQ010000026.1, read as the reverse complement.
GCACGCCGGCGGCGGCCCGGTAACGGCGAGGGCCCGGTAACAGTGAGGGCCCGGAAACGGCGAGCGGCCCGCCCGGTGTCGTGAGACACCGGACGGGCCGCGTACGCACCCGAGCAACCCCTGGGCGTCAGTGCACCAGCACCGGCACCGCGTCGTTCTCCGCAGCGCCCGCGTCGGCGCCCGCACCCGGGGCCGCACCGGGACGGCCGGCGTTGATGAAGGTGAAGGCGACGGTGGCCGCGGCCACCAGGATCCCGAAGGACACCCAGATCGCGGTCGAGAAGCCGTGCACCATGCCGCCGAACTGCAGCGCCTTGGCGGCCTCGGGGGAGGTGGCGGCCGCGGCGGTGGCGTGCGAGGCCAGCCAGCTCGTGGTCGCGCTGGCCGCGATGGTGTTCAGCAGCGCGGTGCCGATGGCGCCGCCGACCTGCTGCGAGGTGTTGACCATCGCGGAGGCCACGCCCGCGTCGCGCGGCTGGACGCCGTGCGTGGCGAGGCTCATGGCCGGCATGAACGCGGTACCCATGCCGAGGCCCATCAGGACCAGGCCGGGCAGGATCAGCGCCGGGTACGAGGTGTCCAGGCTGATGTGGGTCAGCAGGAACATGCCGATCGAGGCGACCAGGAAGCCGGGCGCCATCAGGTAGCGCGCCGGGACCCGGGTCATCAGCCGGGCGCCGATCTGGGTCGAGCCGGTGATCATGCCCGCCACCATCGGCAGGAAGGCCACGCCGGTCAGCACGGGGCTGTAGCCGAGCACGATCTGCAGGTAGTAGGTCAGGAAGAGGAACAGGCCGAACATGCCGATCACGGCCATGCCCAGCGACAGGTACACCCCGCCGCGGTTGCGGTCCAGCACCACGCGCAGCGGCAGCAGCGGGGCCTTGACCTTGAGCTCCACCACCACGAAGGCGATCAGCAGCACGGCGGCCGCGGCGAACAGGCCCAGGGTGCTTCCGGCCGTCCAGCCGGAGGACTCGGCCCGGGTGAAGCCGTAGACCAGGGAGACCAGGCCGGTGGTCACCAGCAGCACGCCGGGGACGTCCAACCGGTTGCGGTTGCGGCCCTCGGCGGGCTCGCGGATCACCATGACGGCGCCGGCGGCGGCCACGATGGCGAACGGGATGTTGACGAAGAAGGTCCAGCGCCAGTTCATGTACTCGGTCAGCAGGCCGCCGAGGATCAGACCGATGGCGCCACCGCCACCGGCGATCGCACCGTAGATGCCGAACGCCTTGGCGCGTTCCTTGGCCTCGGTGAAGGTCACCGCGAGCAGCGACAGCGCGGCCGGGGCGAGCAGCGCGCCGAACACGCCCTGCAGGGCGCGGGCGCCGAGCAGCATCGCGGTGTTGGCCGCGGCGCCGCCGAGCGCGGAGGCGAGAGCGAAGCCGGTCAGGCCGACGATGAAGGTCCGCTTGCGGCCCCAGAGGTCCGCGATCCGGCCGCCGAACAGCAGCAGGCCGCCGAAGGCCAGCGCGTAGGCGGTGATCACCCACTGGCGGTTGCCGTCGGAGATGCCCAGGTCCCGCTGTGCGGAGGGGAGGGCGATGTTCACGATGGTCGCGTCGAGGACGACCATCAGCTGGGCGAGGCCGATGAATATCAGCGCCTTCCAGCGCTGGGGATCGGGCAGTGTCGCCGGTCGGGCGTCGGTTCGGGACATGGGGGTACTCACTTCACGGTGCGAGGTGTGCGTGAACGGTCGACTGCCGTACGGGAACGCCGGGTTGCCGTACGGTGAAAGCTGCTCGGAGCGCGTGCGCGGGCAGGCTCGGGGCGGTGCCGCTCAGGAGCGCGGGCCGCCCGGTGCCGTCGGTCGGATCGGGTGTGCCGGTCGGATCGGGTCTCGGATCAGGTGTGGTGGATCGGTCGGTTCCGGGGCTGGAAGTCGTCGAAGGTCGCGGCCCGGCCCGGCAGGACCGAACGGGCCGGCGTGCGCAGGCCGTCCAGGAAGATCTGCAGGTGCCGGTGCACGAAGTCGTCGAGCAGCAGGCACGAGGTGTTCGGCAGCGGTCGGGTCAGCTGGCTCATCGCGATGAACAGGTCACCGTGGTCGACGTCCGGCCGGAGTTCGCCCGCGGCCCGGGCGCGCTCCATCAGCCCGCCCACCGCGGACTGCAGACGCTCCCGGATCTCGGCCAACTCCGGGTCGTGCGGGTCGACGTGACTGCTGAACAGTGTGCAGAGGCCGCCGACCTTCTCCGCGACGGTCGCGTGCGCGAACCGCTGCAGAGCATCGAACGGGCCACCGCCGTCAGGAGCTTCCGCCTCCACCGTCGCCGTTTCCGCGAGACCCAGGATGCGGTTCTTGACGAGCAGGACCACCTCACGGATCAGTGCCATCCGGTCCGGGAAGTTCCGGTAGAGAGTGGCATTGCCGACCCCTGCCCGCTTCGCGATCTCGTCCAGCGGTGCGTCCGCACCGTGCTCGACGAACGCGTCCCGGGCCGCCAGCACGATCCGCTCCCGGTTCCGGCTCGCATCCGCACGCAACTTCGGCGTACGGGTGCTCCCCGCGGGACGGACCGACTCTTCGGCGGCGGTGGTCACGACGACTGCTCCTCCAGGATACCGGGGAAATTCTCCCCGCTTCTGCCAACGTAGTCGAAAACGGGGAATCTGTCCCCGGAATTTCCTCCCGGGATGTGACCCGCGTCACATCGCCGTGGCTCCGGGGTCCTCGTCGGTCGTCGCCCCGGGGTCCTCGTCGACGGCGGTCAGATTGCTCTCCAGTCGCTCCAGCAGGCGCGCCAGTGCGGCCCGGTCGGCCTCGTCGAGTCCGGCCAGCGTGATCGCCTCCAGTTCCCGCCAGGACCGCGCGACCCGGTCGCGCAACGCGCAGGCGGCCGCCGTCGCCTCGACCACCACGGCCCTCCGGTCGGTCTCGCTGCGCCGCCGACGCAGGAACCCCGCCTGCTCCAGGCGCTGCACCATCCGCGTCACGGTGGAGGCGTCCACCCCGAGCTCCTCGATCAGCGCCGCCTGCGGCTGCGGCCCGCGCTCCCAGAGCAGCATCATCAGCAGCTCCTGGCCGGCGTGCAGGCCGTGGGGGCGCAGCAGGCGTTCGGCGTTGGCCCGGTGCAGCCGGGAGACCCGGGCGATGGCCTGGCTGATGCCGCCCGCCTCGGCGAGGGGCTGGTTCCTTGGATCGCGCACGCGGTCATTGTATGGGCAATCAATGGGCTGGCAGCCTGCGGGCGGCCGAGGGTTGTCTGTGGCCATCGGGTGGATTCCCCTTGCGCTGACAGCGGTCCGAGGCGTTTACTTGGCCGCGCAAGCAAAATGATTGGCCGCGCAAATAATGCGCGGCCGAGGCGACCAGGGGAGCAAGCCATGCGAGTCATCAGCCAGACCGTGCGCGTCAACGACCCGGCGAACCCCGACGAGACGTCCCTCACCCGTGACGACGTCTGGGCCGGCCTGCTGCGCAAGGCCGAGAACGCGGTGCCCTTCGTCGCCGCGATGGACGAGTGCACCGTCCTGGAGCGCACCGGGAACGGTCTGGTGCGGGAGGTCGTCTTCCACGGGGAGCGGGTCCGCGAGGAGATCGTCTTCCACCCGAAGACCCGGGTCAGCTTCTTCCGCCGCGACGAGGTCGCCACCTGGGTGATCCACAACGACATCGACGAGGACGAGGACGGCCTCACCCTGACCTTCCGCGGCGAACTCGACCTCGGCGGCGGCGACGCCGAGGAGGCTGCCGCCGAGCGCATGCACGCGGGCTACCTCCTCGCCCTGCAGACCACCCTCAAGCTCTCGCGCGAGGCCGCCCGCGAGGCGTGACGGCCGGTTCCGGGGCCGTGGCGCGCGCTGTCGTCGTAAGCCGGAAAGCCTGTAACCACTCGCCGGCGCGTGCGTTGACCCGGGGGGTGCCCAGGCGAAGGAGGAAGGCCCGTGACCGCGATCTCCGAGCGCCCGCAGATGCTGCCCGAGCAGTTCGAGGAGTTCGCCCGTCATCCGGGCCGGACCGTCGAAGGCATCCGGCTGGAGTTCATCAACGGGAAGCTGGGGATCAAGCCCGTGCCAGAGGGCGACCACGGCCGCATCGTCCAGTGGCTCAACCGGATCTGCATTCAGGCCCGGCCGGAGCTCCACGTACATGACCAGGGGCTGAAGATCGAGGGCTACCGGGGTGGGTTCGCTCGCCCGGACGGCACGCTCGCCGATGCCGGTGCCTTTGTAGGGCGGGGAGACTGGGCCACGACCGAGGACGTGCTGATGGTCACGGAGGTCACTTCGTTCGACTCCGACACCGATCGTCGGGACCGCGTCGAGAAGCCACGCGCCTACGCCGAGGCCGGCATCCCGGTCCACCTGCTGATCGACCGGGACTCCGCCGAGGTCGTCGTTCACAGCCAGCCGGACGGCGTCCGCTACGAGAGCGTCCGGACCCTCCCCTTCGGCAGGACCGTGCGGCTGCCGGACCCGGTGGGGATCTCCCTGGACACCGAGCCGCTGAAGAACTGGGTGCGCTGATCCCGGGCATGGCTTCCCCGGGGTGTCAGGGCTCGCGGCCTAGGCTGTGGGCGTCCCGGGCGGCCTGTGGGCCGCGCGCGTCGGGAGGGGCCCGGCGGCCGGGTGGGCGAGGAGGTCCGCGATGGGCAGCGGTGAGACCGCCAGGGTGCGTTGTGTGCCGGCCGTTCCGTGCTGGGTGAGCCTGATGTCCCGGGACCTGGACAGGGCCAAGGCGTTCTACGGACCGCTGCTCGGGTGGGAGTTCGAGACCGGCCCGGACCACTTCGGGCCGTACGTGCACGCGGTGGTCGACGGCGAGGCGGTGGCCGGCCTCGGGGTCGCGGGCGAAGGGGCGATCCCGGTCGCCTGGACCAGCTACTTCGGGACGGAGAGCGCCGACGCGGCCGCCGACGCGGTGCGCGAGCGCGGTGCGACGCTCGCGATCGGCCCGCTGGCCTTCGACGCCGGACGGGTGGCGTTCGCGGCCGACCCGGCGGCTGCCGTGTTCGGCATCTGGGAGGGCCCGCTGGGCCGGGCCCGCAAGCTGGAGCTGCCGGGGGCCCCGGTCTGGATCGAGCTGCGGACCCCCGACCCGTTCGCGGCGGCGCTGTTCTACGGCGAGGTGTTCCGCTGGGACGGCCGTGACCCGGAGCGCTTCGACGTCCGCTGGGAGCACGACCGGGTGGTGCTGCGCGCCGAGGGGAACAGCGTCGCCGCGCTGGCCAGGGAGGAGTCGAGCGGCCCGGCGGGGATGCCCCCGCACTGGGAGGTGTCCTTCGCCGTCCCGGACACCGACAAGGCGCTGGCCCGGGCGGTCGAGCTGGGTGGCGCGGCGCTGGGCCCGGTCTTCGACTCCCCGTACGGGCGGGTGGCCCGGCTGCGGGACCACGAGGGCGCCCGGTTCGCGGTGATCGGGCCGAAGCCCTGACCGTCGGGGGCGGTGTCACGGCCTGGGCGCGCTGACCGCGGGGCAGCCGTGATCGACGGCGGGCCCGCGGTCAGTCGGCCGTTCCGAGCGTCTCGCGCTCGGCGCGCAGCCGGTCGCCGAGTGCGGCGCGGGCGGTGGCGGGCACGGACTTGCGGGCGGCGCGGAAGAGCTGCTCCTCCTCGCCGCGCAGGTGGCGCCGGAGGGTGTCGTCGAGGCCGCGCAGCAGGGTGTCGAAGGCGGGGTCGGCCGGGCGGAGCGCCTGCAGGTCGGAGAGGTACTGCCCGATCGCCAGGTGGTCGTGGATGCTGCTGAACACCAGTGCCCCGCCGTCGGGCACGTCGTGCTGCACGACCGGGAAGAGGTGTTCCTCCTCGGCGGCGCAGTGGGCGAACAGCAGGTCGGTCAGCCTGGTGACCAGGTCGCCGCGGTCGGTGCTGCCGGCCGGGGCGGCCCCGATCGCGTCGAGCAGCTCGGTGACGGCCCGGTGGTCGGCGGTGAACTCGCCGAGGATGTCCGGCCTGCGACTCATGGCTCGCCCGCCTCTCGCACGGAAACTGGCCCCCGTGCCTTCCAGTATCCGGCGTCGCGCCGGTCAGCCGGGTGAGCGGGCGGTCATCCTCCGTCCCGCCGCCCGGCGAGGCCGAGCAGCCGGGTCTGCGGGTCGGCGTCCTCGGGCACCGGCAGCGGCGGGTCGAAGAGCCCGCTGCCGGAGAGGTCGCCGTAGCCGGAGATCTGGCCGAGCGCGAAGTCGACGAGTACCGCCGGGAGCCGGGTGCGCCGTCCGGTGCCTTCGGCGAGGTCCCAGGTGTGGATCGCCAGGTCGGTGGTGAGCTGGTCCAGGTAGTACTGGCCGGAGACGTCCCCGAAGGAGAGGTGGACGGTCAGGTCGGCGGCGCCGGGGACGGCCCAGGCCTGGCGGGCGGCCTCGGCGGCGTCGGTCCAGGCGGCGACCGGGTCCGCGCCGAGCACGTCGCCGTCGAAGCGGCCGCCGACCTCGCCGATGGTGGCCCCCATCAGCAGTTCGGGAACCCAGAGCTGTTCGCCGGTGAGGTGGTTGACCAGGTCGCGGACGGACCAGTCGCTGCACGGGGTGGGGGAGTCCCACTGGTCGGGGGTGATCAGCCGGACGCGTTCGTCGAAGGCGGCCAGGGCCTCGGGGTACGGGGTGCCGGTGCGCGCGGCCCGCTGGTGTTGCCTGCGTTGGGACATGCCTCCACCCTGCCCCGGGCCGGGTGGGGGCCGCGAGTCGCCCACGGACCGTCAGTTGTTCAAATTCGAACTCCAAGGTACGGTCGGGAGGCGGCAGGTTCAAATTTGAACAATGGTGCCGGGGTGACGACCCCCGCCCGCCGCCCCACCACACGCACGCGCGCCGGCCCAGGCCGGCGGCGACCGACCGACCCCGATCGATGGAGACGCGCATGCCGAGCAGCAGCCCGAGCACGACCGCCGCCACCAGCCCCACCGTCCGCCCGGCCCGGGAGACTTCCGGCCCCGCGGCGACCTCCCCGCACGCCTACGACGCCGGACTCCTGCTCCTGCGCCTCGTCCTCGGCCTGACGATGGCCGCGCACGGCAGCCAGAAACTGTTCGGCTGGTTCGGCGGCGGCGGGATCGACGGCACCGGTCAGTTCTTCACCATGAGCGGCTACCCGGCCGGCAACGCCATGGCCGTGGTGGCCGGCCTCACCGAGACGCTGGGCGGACTCGCCCTGGCCGTCGGCCTGTTGACCCCGCTGGCGGGCGCCGCGATCGTCGGCACGATGGTCAACGCGATCGCCGTCACCTGGGGCGGCGGCTTCTTCGCCCCGAAGGGCAGTGAGTACGAGCTGCTGCTGACCGCCGGTGCGGCCGCGCTCGCGCTGACCGGCCCGGGCCGCTACGCGGTGGACCGCTTCCTGCCGGTGGTGCGGGCGCACCGCCTGGCGTACGGCGTGGCCGCCGTCGTGGTCGGCCTCGCGACGGCGGGTGTGATCCTGTTGCTGCGCAAGTAGCACGCACGCGGCGACCGCGCACGTCGCGCGGGCGGCGACCGCCTACGTCGCGCGGACGCGGCAACTGACCGGCCCGGAAGCCGTGGTGACGAACCGTCACCACGGCTTTCGCGCGTTTTCCCCGCAAACTGCACACAGTAGCCAGGGTTCACAAGGCCATGTGATGTGTGCCATGGTACATGTCACACTCCCCACCGTGTCCATGGCGGAACCGCCCCCACGCGGCACCGCCACCAACGGTCCTCGCCCCCCCACCGGCCGCGCCCCAATCGCGGCCGACGACGGCCCGGAGGCCCCCACGTGAGTCCTTCACGTCTGCTGCGCATCGCGCAGCCGGCACGATTGCTGACGCTGTTCCTGTCCCTCTTCCTGGCGGTCGGCCTGTTCGCGCCGCAGAGCCAGGCCGCGCCCGCCGCCGCCCCCGGTGGCGCGCCCGCCCCCGCCGGCTCCGCCGGACCGGCGCCGCAGCCCGCCACCGGCACCCCTGCGCGGGGTACCCCCGAACGGGGCGTCGGCGAGCGGCAGTTCGCCTCCGCCGACCAGCGCGCCCCGCTGCCGCTGGACACCCGGCCGGCCGAGGCCCGGCAGGCCGCGCAGGCCCGCAGCCTGGCGGCGGCCGAACAGGCCTGCAACACCGGCGACTTCACCGGCCGGACCGGCAGCGACCTGGTCCAGCACATCAAGGCCGCCGACATCCAGTGCATCAACAGCCTCTTCCAGCTCACCGGCGGCGACGCCCGCGGCGCGTTCCGCGAGGAGCAGATGACCACGGTCGCGTACGCGCTGCGCGACGCGGCGGGCAGCTACCCGGGCGACAACTCCACCTCCGTCGAGCAGCTGGTGCTCTTCCTGCGCGCCGGCTACTTCGCGCAGTGGTACCACCCGGGTGACGTCGGCACGTACGGCACCGCCCTGCAGACGGCGATCCGCTCCGGCCTGGACGCGTTCTTCGGCGGCGCGCACTCGCGCGACGTCGGTGCCGGCAACGCGCCGATCCTCGGCGAGGCCGTCACCCTGATCGACAGCGCGCAGGAGAACGTCCGCTACCTCCCGGTCGTCAAGCGGCTGCTGACCGACTACGACAGCGCCACCTGGAACCCGGCCGGCATGGCCTGGTCGGTGAACCCGGTGTTCACCGTGCTGTTCCGCGGTCACCAGGTGGCCGGCTTCGACGCGGCCGTCGAGGCCGACCCGAGCGTCCTGGACACCCTCGCCGCCTTCGCGACCCGCAACAACGACCTGCTCGGCGGCGACTTCGGCGTGCTGGTCTACAACGCGACCAAGGAGCTGACCCGCTTCCTGAAGGACACGGCCCTCCAGGCCAAGGTCCGTCCGCTCGCCAAGGACCTGGTCGCGAAGTCCGCGCCGAACGGCCGCACCGTCTTCCAGTGGGCCGCGGTCGCCGACGCGGTCGGCTACTACGACGCCGCCAACTGCTCGTACTACGGCACCTGCAACGCTGCCGACCAGCTCAAGGCCGGCGTGCTGACGGTGAACCACACCTGCAGCCCGAGCATCAAGCTGATCGCGCAGGCGCTGGACAGCACCCAGCTGGGCACCGCCTGTACCAGCCTGACCGGCCAGGACGCCTACTTCCACTCGGTGGTCAAGGACAACGGCCCGGTCAAGGACGACGGGAACAACACGATCGAGGTCGTGGTCTTCCACTCCTCGCTCGACTACCAGGTGCTCGCCGCCGCCATCTACGGCATCGACACCAACAACGGCGGCATGTACCTGGAGGGCGACCCGGCGAAGGCCGGCAACCAGCCGCGCTTCCTCTGCTACGAGGCCGAGTGGGCCCGCCCGTCCTTCGAGATCTGGAACCTCAACCACGAGTACACCCACTACCTCGACGGCCGGTTCGACATGTACGGCGACTTCAACGCCGGCATGACCACCCCGACCGTCTGGTGGGTCGAGGGCTTCGCCGAGTACGTCTCCTACTCCTACCGGAAGGTGACCAACGACGCCGCCATCGCGGCCGCCGGACGCCACACCTACAAGCTGAGCGACCTCTTCGACACCGCCTACGGCGACCAGGACCGGGTCTACCGGTGGGGCTACCTCGCCGTCCGCTACATGCTGGAGCAGCACCGCCCCGACATGGACGCGGTCCTCGCCAAGTACCGGGTGGGGGACTGGGCCGGCGCCCGCACCCTGCTGAAGACCACCATCGGCACCCGCTACGACGCCGGCTTCGACAGCTGGCTGACCGCGTGCGCGAGCGGTGCCTGCGCCACCGGCCCGACGGTCCCGCAGGTGCCGGAGTGCACCGCGGCCGACACCCGGCAGCTGGACGCCGGCTGCGCCCGCAGCAACGTCGCGGCCACCACGGGCAACTACGCGCACTTCTACCTCCTGGTGCCGGCCGGCACCAAGCAGGTGAAGATCACCAGCAGCGGCGGCACCGGCAACGGTGACCTCTACTACAACCCGGCGAGCTGGGCGTACACCGACGGCTACGCCACGCGCTCGGCGGGCCCGGACAACTCCGAGACGCTGACCGTGACGAACCCGCCGGCGGGCTACGTCTACTTCAGCCTCTACGCCCAGCAGGGCTTCAGCGGGGTGACCGTCACGAGCGAGATGTGAGCCGAAGACGGCGAACGGACAGGTGACCGCCCCGGCGGAGCGCTTCGGCGCCCCGCCGGGGCGGGTCCGTTCCCGTTGCGTTCCGCGGGCGCCGGGGACGTGCGGCCCCGGCGGGCTCGCCGGTGCCGACGCCCCGGCCCGCTACCCGCCGAGCCGCACCAGCGCCAGGGTGATGTTGTCCGGCCCGCCGGCCTCGATCGCCGCCTTCCAGAGCTCGAACGCGGCCTTGCCGTCGGACCGTTCGCCGCCCTCCCCGGAGCGGGCCAGCACCTCGGCCAGCTCCTCCTCGGGCACCGGGTCGGTCAGGCCGTCGCTGCAGATCAGGTACCGGTCGCCGGGCGCCAGCGGGGCCACCCGGACGTGCGGTTCGACGAAGGTGAGCCCGAGCGAGCCGCCGAGGGTCTGGGTGACCATCGAGGTGGTGCGCCGGCCGGGCGGCAGCGGCGGACTGTCGTCGACGCTCACCCGGCGCAGCCCGTCCCCGGCGATCCGGTAGACCCGGCTGTCGCCGACGTTGAAGACCACCGCCCGCTCGGGCAGCAGCACCAGCCCGGCGACGGTGGTGCCCATCGCGGCGAGTTCCGGCTCCCCGGCGGCGGCCGCGTAGACGGCCCGGTTGCACTCCTGCAGTTCCTCCCGGACGGCCTCCTCGCCGTCGAGGGCGTCCCCGTCGGCGGCGAGCCGGCGCGCGACGACGGCGCTGGCCACCTCGCCGCCGGGATGGCCGCCCAGACCGTCGGCCACCGCGACCACGCAGGGCGGGCCGAGCGGGAACAGCAGGGTCTGCGGGTTGCTGGTGACCGTGGCGCAGAGCGTCCAGGGGCCGACCGTGAGGCTGTCCTCGTTGTGCTCCCGCACCAGGCCCTCGTGGCTCAGCGCGCTCACCGCGATGTACGGCGCCATCGTCCGCCGCCCTTTCCGGAGTCCCCGCCGATCGTCGACGCCCCGCCTCCCTTCCATTGTGGGTGGGAATACCCGACCCCACCCGGCTGCTAAGGTGGTTGAAAGTTGGACTACCTGGGACGTGGTGATCAGCATGCAGTTCGGAATCTTCTCCGTCGGCGACGTGACGACCGACCCCACCACCGGCCGCACCCCGAGCGAGCACGAGCGGATCAAGGCCATGGTGGCGATCGCCCGCAAGGCCGAGGAGGTCGGCCTGGACGTCTTCGCGACCGGCGAGCACCACAACCCGCCGTTCGTCCCGTCCTCCCCGACGACCATGCTCGGCTACATCGCCGCGCAGACCGACCGCATCATCCTGTCCACCTCGACGACCCTGATCACCACCAACGACCCGGTGAAGATCGCGGAGGACTTCGCGATGCTGCAGCACCTGGCCGAGGGCCGGGTGGACGTCATGATGGGCCGCGGCAACACCGGCCCGGTCTACCCCTGGTTCGGCAAGGACATCCGCCAGGGCATCCCGCTCGCGGTCGAGAACTACGCGCTGCTGCACCAGCTGTGGCGCGAGGAGGTCGTGGACTGGCAGGGCCGCTTCCGCACCCCGCTGCAGGGCTTCACCGCCACGCCGCGCCCGCTGGACGACGTCCCGCCGTTCGTCTGGCACGGCTCGATCCGCAGCCCCGAGATCGCCGAGCAGGCCGCCTACTACGGGGACGGCTTCTTCGCGAACAACATCTTCTGGCCCAAGGAGCACTTCCGGAAGCTGGTGAACCTCTACCGCGAGCGCTACGCCCACTACGGACACGGCACGCCCGAGCAGGCGGTCGTCGGGCTCGGCGGGCAGGTGTTCATGCGGAAGAACTCCCAGGACGCGGTGCGCGAGTTCCGTCCGTACTTCGACAACGCGCCGGTGTACGGCCACGGGCCCTCGCTGGAGGAGTTCACCGAGCAGACCCCGCTGACCGTCGGCAGCCCGCAGGAGGTCATCGAGAAGACGCTGACCTTCCGCGAGACCTTCGGCGACTACCAGCGCCAGCTGTTCCTGATGGACCACGCCGGTCTGCCGCTGAAGACCGTGCTGGAGCAGCTGGACCTGCTCGGCGAGGAGGTCGTTCCGGTGCTGCGCGAGGAGTTCGCCAAGGGCCGCCCGGCGCAGGTGCCGGACGGGCCGACCCACGCCGCGCTGGTCGCGGCCCGCGACCGGAAGGCCGACGAGAAGGCCGACGAGGAGAAGGTGGAGGCGTCCAAGTGACCGCGTACAAGCTGGTGGTGGTGAGCGCCGGGCTGAGCAAGCCGTCCTCGACGCGCCTGCTGGCCGACCGGCTCGCCGACTCGACCGTGCGCCGACTCGCCCTGGAGGGGCGGGAGGTGGACGTCACCGTGGTCGAACTGCGCGACCTGGCCGTGGAGATCGCGAACAACCTCGTGACCGGTTTCCCCGGCGCCGCGCTGCGCGAGGCGGTCGAGGCGGTCACGGAGGCGGACGGACTGATCGCGGTGACGCCGATCTTCACGGCGTCCTACAGCGGACTGTTCAAGTCCTTCTTCGACGTGGTCGACAACGACGCGCTGACCGGCAAGCCGGTGCTGATCGCCGCCACCGGCGGCACGCCCCGGCACTCGCTCGCCCTGGAACACGCCGTGCGCCCGCTCTTCGGCTACCTGCGCGCGGTGGTGCTGCCGACGGCCGTCTACGCGGCCACCGACGACTGGGGCGCGTCCGGGGACGGCCTCACCGACGGGCTGCCGCGCCGGATCGACCGCGCGGCGGGCGAGCTGGCGGCGCTGCTGTCCGGCCGGGCCCCGGCGGCGCCGGCGGTGCCCGAACAGGTGGTGCCGTTCGAGCAGCAGCTGGCGGCCCTGCGGGGCTGACCGGTCGGGACGGGCGACGGAGGGGCGGGTGTGCGATGCGGCGCACCCGCCCGTCGCCGTGCCCCGGCGGCGGCCCGGAAGTGCCCGGGGCCCGTCGGTTCGTCCGGATGCGTGTCGGCCGCGCCGAATTGTCCGCTCTGCGATGTAATCATTCCCATGATCAGATTGATGGTGGTCGATCCGGTCGTCGGCACGGTGTCCTGAGCCCGGCGTCCCGAGGAGGACCACGACATGCAGCCCGAACCGCAGGCCCAGTCCGACCCGCAGGACGCACCCGAACCGCGGCCCAGGACCGAACCGCAGGCCGTGCTCTCGCCGCTGACCAGCGCGGCGATCTTCCTGGTGCTCACCGTCGGACCGGGGGGCGAGGACGCCGTCCGCGACCTGCTGCCCGACCTCGCCGGACTGCGCCGCTCGGTCGGCTTCCGGGCCCCCGAAGGCGGCCTCACCTGCGTCACCGGCATCGGCTCCGCGCTCTGGGACCGGCTCTTCGACGGCCCCCGGCCCGCCGCCCTGCACCCCTTCCAGGAGGTGGCCAGCACCCACCACCGGGCCCCGGCCACCCCCGGTGACCTGCTGCTGCACCTGCGGGCCGAGCGGATGGACCTCTGCTTCGAGCTGGCCGGGCAGCTCACCGACCGGCTCGCCGGGGCGGCCGTCGTGGTCGACTCCGTCCAGGGCTTCCGCTACTTCGACGACCGGGATCTGCTCGGCTTCGTGGACGGCACCGAGAACCCCGAAGGCCGGGCCGCCGTGACCGCCGCGCTGGTTGGCGCGGAGGACCGGGACTTCGCCGGCGGCAGCTACGTCGTCGTCCAGAAGTACCTGCACCAGCTGGACAAGTGGAACGAGCTGAGCGTCGAGGAACAGGAGGGCGCGGTCGGCCGGACCAAGCTCACCGACATCGAACTGGCCGACGACGTCAAACCCGCAGACTCGCACGTCGCGCTCACCGTGATCACCGGCCCGGACGGCGAGGAGCGGAAGATCGTCCGCTTCAACATGGCCTTCGGCTCCTTCGCGCACGGCGGTGAGTCCGGCACCTACTTCATCGGCTACGCGCGCGACCCCGGGGTGACCGAGGAGATGCTGCGCAACATGTTCGTCGGCGACCCGCCCGGCACCACCGACCGGCTGCTCGACTTCTCCACGGCCGTCACCGGCTCGCTGTTCTTCGTCCCGACCGCCGATTTCCTCGGCTCCCCGCCGCCGGCGCCGGGCACCGCACCGCCCGCAGTCGGCGGCCCGCCGGGCACCGCACGGCCCGCCGCCGACGGCTCGTTGGGCATCGGCAGCCTCAAGCAGACCCCCCGACAGCAGCCCGGAACAGGACCCCGCGCATGAACAACCTCCACCGGGACCTCGCCCCGGTCTCCGCCCCGGCCTGGGAGGAGATCGAGGAGGAGGCCCGCCAGACCTTCGAACTGCACATCGCCGGCCGCCGGGTGGTCGACCTGACCGGGCCCGGGGGCGCCGGGCTCGCCGCCGTCGGCACCGGCCACCTGACCGGCATCGAGCCACCCCTCGACGGCGTCCGGGCGCAGGCCCGCGCCAGCCGTCCGGTGGTCGAACTGCGGGTGCCCTTCACCGTCTCGCGCGCGGCCGTGGACGACGTCGAGCGCGGCTCCCGGGACTCCGACTGGCAGCCGGTCAAGGACGCCGCCCGCACCCTCGCCCTCGCCGAGGACCGGGCCGTCTTCGAGGGCTACCGCGCCGCCTCCATCGAGGGCATCCGGGCCGGCGCGACCAACCCGCCGGTCCCGCTCCCCGAGGACGTCCGGGAGTACCCCGAGGCCGTCAGCCGCGCCCTCACCGCCCTGCGGCTGGCCGGCGTCGGCGGCCCGTACTCGCTCCTGCTCGGAGCCGCCGCCTTCACCGCCGTCAACGAGACCAGCGACCACGGCTACCCCGTGCACAACCACCTGGCCCGCCTGCTCGACGGTGACATCATCTGGGCCCCCGCCATCGAGGGTGCCTTCCTGCTCTCCACCCGGGGCGGCGACTTCGAACTCGTCCTCGGCCAGGACGTCTCGGTCGGCTACCTCGCGCACGACGCCGACACCGTCCGGCTCTACCTCCAGGAGTCGCTGACCTTCCGCGTCCACACCGGGGAGGCGGCCGTCGCCCTCGGCGGCGCGGAGCAAGGGGGCGGCCCGGACGGCCCGAGGGCCCCGGGACACCAGGAAGGGTACTGAGTGCCTTTACCAGGGGTACTGAGTGCCGTATTCTCTCGGTGGAGCCTCTGACGCCAGTCGAAGAGAGCCGGCACGGTACGCCGGTCCAGGTGGTGCTCGCGGCGCGCGGGTCGCGGCCGGGCCGGACTTGGCACTCAGTACCCTCGGCATGACCTGAGGCCATGGATCCAGTGCACCCGTGCACCCGTGACAGGAGAACCGCTCATGAGCTTGAGGATCGTCGTCTGTGTGAAGTACGTGCCGGACGCGACGGGTGACCGTCGTTTCGCGGACGACCACACCACCGACCGGGAGGGTGTG
>NZ_JBEZIQ010000025.1:116461-139741 GCF_040651155.1 Kitasatospora sp. NPDC048545 | reverse complement strand
CTCGCCGCGCGACGCGGAGGTGCACAGGGCGAAGACGAGCAGGGCACTGGCCGCCACGGCGAGGATGCCCAGTGCGGTGGAACCCAGGGTTCCAGGAGGAGCACCGGCCCTTCGGCACGTGGACGTGCGGATCACTGCAAGCGGACTACAGCGGCAGGCCGCTGATGCTGCCGCCGTTCACGCCGCCCAGCAGGCCGCCGATCGGGCCGAGCGCGCCGGTGAGGCCGGACAGCGGGTTGTTCGGCCCGAGGTCGGCGCCGCCGAGGCGGTTGGCCGAACCGTGCTCGGCCAGGCCGAGCACGTCGGCGCCGGGCAGGCCGCCGGGCACGGCGTGCTGGACCGAGTCGAGCGGCAGCGCGCGCTCCACGGAGCCCAGCGGCAGCGCGTCGGTCACGGTGTTGGTGCCGGGGACGGCACCGGAGAGCTGACCGGCACCCGGCAGGGCGTGGGCGAGGGAGCCCGCCTGGGCGAGCCCGCCGACCGGGCCGGCGCCGGCGTCGGCGCTGCGGGTGGCCGCGCCCTTGCCGGTGACGGCCTCGCCGAGCTTGCCGGCCAGCGCCGAGGCGACCTTCGGGGTGACGGCGGAGAGCTGTCCGGTGGTGGCGGCGGTCTGGTCGACCGGCGCGGTCAGCGAGCCGGCCTTCTCGTTCGCCTCGGGGAGCTGGTGGGCGACGATGTTGCCGGCGGCGTCGGCGGAGGCCGGCACGCCCGCGGCGACGGTGGCCGCGCCGGTGGTGCCGGCGGCCTGGCCCAGCTGGTGGGTGGTGTGCTGCAGGGTGGAGCCGGTGTCGGTGTTGGTCAGCTGGCCCAGCGGCGCCGCGAGGTCGCTCTTGGGCAGCAGGGCGTCCCCGCCCAGGGCGGACGCGGAGCCGGCCGCGACCAGCGGGGTCGCTCCGGCGGCCACGACGAGCGCGGCCTGAGCGATCCGGCGCGTGAGGGGGTGAGACATGGGGCTCCTCGAAGGGGTCTGGTTCCGTCCCGTCCGCCCGTGGGACCGAGCGTGAACGACCGGGCGGACGACGTGGTTACCGCTTGAGAAGCCAGAAGGTTTCGGCCCGTGCAAGGAAAGTGTCTGACCGACCATCGGATCGTAGGACCGCAGCGGCGGCGCCCGCCGGGCCCCGCCGGGCGTTGCCGAACCGGCCCGGGCCAAGGGAAGTGACGGTTCTCCGTCCGGGGGTGACGGAACGGGGCCCGGGTCCACCGGGGTTGACCGGAATCACCCGTCCGGCGGCAACCCGTACGCCTGTTCGTCAGCCCTTGCCGGCCGGTGCCAGGGTGACCTGGACGAGCTTGGTCGAGGTGCCCGAGGTCTGCGGCTGCCAGCCGTCGTCCGACGTGGTCTTGCGCCAGATCTTCCCGTCGTAGGCGACCGTCGCGATGCCCAGCTGCTGGGCCTGGGCGACCGCCCAGTGGGCCACCTCCCAGCCGCTGGCGCGCTCCGCGCTCACCCCGCCGTCGGCCGTGCCGTCCGCGGAGGACGTCAGCGCGGCGGTGGCCGGGTCCGGGGTCAGCGACACCGCGTTCTCGGCACCCTTGATGGTCGAGGCGTAGCCGGTGGCCGGGGTGACCGTGCGGCCGAACTCCCGGCGCACCCGGTCGGACAGCACCTGGGCGCGGTCCGGCGCCGCGGCCGGGGTGGCCGTGGCGGTGGCACCTGCGGTGGGTGAGGAGGAGTCCTGCGGGTCCGGCTTGGCGTAGTCGTGCACGATGCAGGAGAACGAGGCGGGCTCCCGGCCGGCCAGCGCCGAGGTGAGCAGGGTCGCCTTGGTCTCGTGCTTGGCGTACGCCTGCGGGTAGCCGCTCTTCTGCACCGCCTGTGCGGCGTCGGTCAGCGGCAGCCGGGTGTAGCCCGGGACCTTGACCAGGCCGTCCAGGAACTTGTTGGTCGCGTACACCGGGTCCGCGATCTGGTCCGGGGTGCCCCAGCCCATCGAGGGCCGCTGCTGGAACAGGCCGATCGAGTCCCGGTCGCCGCCCGCGAGGTTGCGCAGCTTGGACTCCTGCATGGCGGTCGCCAGCGAGATCGCGGTGGCCCGGTCCGGCAGCCCGCGCGAACGCGCCACCGCGGCGATCGTCGCGGCGTTCGCGGCCTGCGGCAGCTCCAGGGTGCCGTTGCCGGCCGCGGTCTTCACCGTGCAGCCCTCGGACTCGCCCTGCTTGAAGCCGAACCACCAGATGCCGACCACGGCAAGGCCCGCGACCAGCGCGAGGCCGAGCAACCCGACGATCACCATCAGCAGCGCGCGCAACGGCCCGCGGCGGCGGGCGGGCGCCGCCTCGTCGCCCGGCTCCGCGCTGCTCCTTCTCCTGGCCACCGTCGCCCCTCTCGCACCTGGTCCTTGATCCGACACCGTACCCACTCGGACGGATGTGCGGCGCCCCCCGGTTGCCGAACCGAAGCCGATCCGTGTCACAGGGCGACCACGGAGGGCACCCGGCCCGCGGACTAGGCTGGCGCCATGAGCAGCCTCGACCCGACGCCCCTGGACCTCACTCTCGACGGCGGCGCGCTGACCGCCCGGCTCGTCGACTTCCCCTCGGTGAGCGGCGACGAGCAGGCGCTCGCCGACGCGGTGGAGGCCGCCCTGCGCGGCTGCCCGCACCTCACCGTGGACCGGTACGGCAACAACGTGGTCGCCCGGACGAACCTGGGCCGCGCCGAGCGGGTCCTGCTGGCCGGCCACCTCGACACGGTGCCGATCGCCGACAACCTGCCCTCCTACGTCGAGGGCGACCTGCTCTACGGCTGCGGCACCTCGGACATGAAGTCCGGCGTGGCCGTCCAGCTGCGGCTCGCGGCCACCCTGCCCGAGCCCAACCGCGACCTTACCTTCGTGTTCTACGACTGCGAGGAGGTGGAGGCCCACCGCAACGGCCTCGGCCACCTCGCCAAGGACCGCCCGGAGTGGCTGGCCGCCGACTTCGCGGTGCTGATGGAGCCCAGCGGCGCCATGGTCGAGGGCGGTTGCCAGGGCACCCTGCGGGCGCAGGTCCGGCTCACCGGCGTGCGCGCCCACGCGGCCCGTAGCTGGCTCGGCGACAACGCCATCCACCGGGCCGCCGAGGTGCTCACCCGGCTCGCGGACTACCGGCCGCGCCGGGTGGAGATCGACGGACTGGAGTACCGCGAGGGCCTGAACGCGGTTCGGATCGACGGCGGCGTGGCCGGCAACGTCATCCCGGACGAGTGCGTCGTCACGGTCAACTTCCGCTACGCGCCGGACCGCAGCGAGGCGGACGCGGAGAAGCACGTGCGGGAGGTCTTCGACGGCTTCGAGCTGACCGTCACGGACTTCGCCCCGGGCGCCCTCCCCGGGCTCTCCCAGCCGGCCGCGCAGGCCTTCCTGGCGGCCACCGGCGGCCAGGCCCGGGCCAAGTTCGGCTGGACGGACGTCGCGCGCTTCAGCGCGCTGGGCGTCCCGGCGGTCAACTACGGCCCCGGCGACCCGAACCTCGCGCACAAGCGGGAGGAGCACTGCTCGCTGAGCGCCATCGCCGAGACCGAGGAGCGGCTGCGCGCCTGGCTGACCGACTGAGCCCCCAGCCCCCGGGACAGCTGATCCGATCAACGGTCGAACGCCATCTTCCGGTTGCCCAACCGACCTTCCCCCGTTGCCTGAAAACGGGGGAAGGCGGGCGTAGGGTTTCGTCATGACAGGCACAGGAGACGAGAAGCAGTACGGGCACGGACCCGAGCAGGTCGGCGTGCCGAAGAAGAAGAAGGCCTGGCCCGAGAAGCAGAAGGGCCCGGTGCTGGTGCGCCGGGACCAGGTCGGCACGAGCACCACGGACCAGCGCCTGCTGGACACCACCGGCCCCACCGACTGGCTGCACACCGACCCGTGGCGGGTGCTGCGGATCACCTCCGAGTTCGTCGAGGGCTTCGGCGCCCTCGCCGAACTCCCGCCCGCGATCAGCGTCTTCGGCTCCGCCCGGACCCCGGCCGACTCACCCGAGTACGAGGCCGGCATGGTCATCGGCCGGGCCCTCGCGGAGGCCGGTTACGCGGTGATCACCGGCGGCGGCCCCGGTGCGATGGAAGCCGCCAACCGCGGCGCCTCCGAAGCGGGCGGCCTCAGCGTCGGCCTCGGCATCGAGCTCCCCTTCGAGCAGGGCCTCAACGAGTACGTCGACCTCGGGCTGAACTTCCGTTACTTCTTCGTCCGCAAGACGATGTTCGTGAAGTACGCGCAGGGCTTCGTCGTCCTGCCCGGCGGCCTCGGCACCCTGGACGAGCTGTTCGAGGCGCTCACCCTGGTGCAGACGAAGAAGGTCACCCGCTTCCCGGTGATCCTCTACGGCACCGCGTACTGGGGCGGCCTCTTCGAGTGGCTGAAGAACACCCTCGTCGCGCAGGGCAAGGCGGCCCCGCACGACCTGGAGCTGTTCCACATCACCGACGAGGTCGACGAGGTCATGAAGATCCTCGCCGACGCCCGCCGGCCGGCGAACGAGATCTAGCACGGGCCGCCCGGCACCGGCACCGGCACCGGCACCGGCACCGGCACCGGTACGGGCCGGGGCCTAGGCCAGCCCCCGGCGGGCGACCGCCGGGGGGCGGGTGCCCCGGATCGAGGCGACCATGTCCAGCACCTGGCGGGTCTCCGCGACCTGGTGCACCCGGTAGACCCGCGCGCCCAGCCAGGCCGAGACCGCCGTGGTCGCCAGGGTGCCGAGCAGCCGCTCGTCCACCGGCTTGTCCAGGGTCTCGCCGACGAAGTCCTTGTTGGAGAGCGAGACCAGCACCGGGAAGCCGGTCGCGGTCATCTCCGGCAGCCGCCGGGTGGCCTCCAGCGAGTGCCGGGTGTTCTTGCCGAAGTCGTGCCCCGGGTCGATGATCACCGCGTCCCGCCGCACGCCCAGTTCCACTGCGCGCTCGGCCAGCCCCACGGTCACCCGCAGGATGTCCGCCATCACGTCCTCGTACCCGGCCCGGTGCGGGCGGGTGCGCGGCTCGGCGCCGCCCGCGTGGGTGCAGACCAGCCCGACGTCGTGGCGGGCGGCCACCTCGGCGAGCTTGGGGTCCACCCCGCCCCAGGCGTCGTTCAGCAGGTCCGCGCCGACCTCGCAGACCGCCTCGCCGACCTCGTGCCGCCAGGTGTCCACGCTGATCACCACGTCGGGGTGGCGCTTGCGCAGCTCGGCCACGAAGGGCACGGTGCGCCGCAGCTCCTCCTCGACCGTGACCTCGTCGCCCGGTCCGGCCTTGACCCCGCCGATGTCCAGGATCGCGGCGCCCTCGGCCACCGCGCGGTCGGCGGCGGCGAACGCGGCCGGGTCGGCGAAGGTGGCGCCCTTGTCGAAGAACGAGTCCGGCGTCCGGTTGACGATCGCCATGATCACCAGTTCGTCGTCACCGAATTCTCGCGGTCCCAGGCGCAGTGCCACCGATGTCTCCTCCAGAGCTCCTGCGGGTGCGATGATGGCCCCCGGCCTCACTGAGGGACCATGCTGTCATGATCAGTCTGGTTCCCTGGAACCTCGACGAAGGCCGACCGGGAGTTCGGGAGGACAGCTCGTGTTCTGGGTGATCGTGGTCGCCATGGCCGTGGTGGTCGGCGGCGCCGCCCTGGTGGCGCTCGGCGGGGGCGGCTCGATGCCGGAGGCGGTACCGGACCGCATCTCCGCACGGCTCCCGCAGGACCGGCCGCTGGGCAAGGCCGACGTGGACGAACTGCGCCTGCCGATGGCGCTGCGCGGCTACCGGATGGACGAGGTGGACGACGTCCTGGACCGCCTCGGCGCCGAACTCGCCTACCGCGACGCGCGGATCGCCGAGCTGGAGGCCGCCGCCCACCTGCGCGGCGCGGTCGAGGCGACCAGCGCCCCCGACCCGGCGGCCGAACCGCTGCCCGGCCTGGAGCAGTTCGCCCGGGTCGTCGAGCCGGCCGTCGCCCTCACCAAGTCGTCGGCCGAGCCGCCGGCCGAGACGCCGGCCCGGGCGCCCGAGGACGCGAAGCCGGTGAAGGACCAGTGACCTCCCCGGCCGACGGCGCGGTGCTCGGTCAGGACGGGCTGCGCCGTTGCGCCTGGGGCGACTCCACCGACGACTACCGGGTCTACCACGACACCGAGTGGGGCCGGCCGGTCCACGGCGACGACGCGCTGTTCGAGCGGGTCTGCCTTGAGGCCTTCCAGTCCGGCCTGTCCTGGCTGACGATCCTGCGCCGCCGCGAGGGCTTCCGCGCCGCGTTCGCGGGCTTCGAGATCGGCAAGGTCGCCGAGTTCGGCGAGGCCGACAAGGAGCGGCTGCTCGCCGACACCGGCATCATCCGCAACCGGGCCAAGATCGAGGCTGTGGTCGCCAACGCGCGGGTCGCCCGCGACCTGGAGGGCGGCCTCGACGCGCTGATCTGGGGGTTCGCCCCGGAGCCGGGCCGGCCGGCCCCCCGCCGGATGAGCGAGGTGCCGGCCGTCACGCCCGAGTCGACGGCACTGGCGAAGGCGTTGAAGAAGGCGGGCTTCCGCTTCGTCGGCCCGACCACCGCCTACGCCCTGATGCAGGCCTGCGGCCTGGTGGACGACCACCTGGCGGACTGCCACGTCCGCACCGGGGCGAAGGGCTGAGCAGGCCTTCCAGGCTCTGTCAGCCCTAGCGGCCGACGTACTTCGGCTTCTCCTTGGCGATGAAGGCGCGCACCGCGATCCGGTGGTCCTCGCTCGCGCCGGCCAGCGTCTGCAGCTCGTCCTCCTTGTCGAGGAGTTCGTCCAGCGAGTGCGAGGCGCCGTAGGCGAGCGAGGCCTTGATGGCGCCGTACGCGACCGTCGGGCCCTCGGCCAGCTCGCGGGCGAAGACCCGCGCGGTGGCGGCGAGTTCCTCGGCGGGGACCACCTTGGTCGCCAGGCCCAGCTCCATCGCCTCGGCGGCCTTGACCGTCCGGGGCAGCATCAGCAGTTCGGTCGCCTTGGCGTGCCCGACCAGCCGGGGCAGCGTCCAGGACGCGCCGGAGTCGGCGGTCAGGCCGATGCCGGCGAAGGCGGTGTTGAAGCCGGCCCGGTCGGACACGATCCGGAAGTCGCAGGCGAAGGCGAGCGAGGCGCCCGCTCCGGCCGCCACCCCGCCGACCGCGGCGACGGTCGGCTTGCGCATCCCGGCCAGCGCCCGGGTCAGCGGGTTGTAGTGCTCGGCGACGGTCCGCAGCGCGCCCTCCCCGGTCTCCTCGGCCCGCTTCAGCTGCGCCAGGTGCTCGTTCAGGTCCTGCCCGACGCAGAACGCGCGTTCGCCCGCTCCGGTCAGCAGCACGGCCCGCACCGCGGGGTCCGCGGCCGCGGCGACCACGGTGTCGCGCAGCGCGACCTTGGTGGCGACGTCGAGGGCGTTCATCGCCTCGGGTCGGTTGATGGTGATGACGGCCAGGCCGCCGTCCAGCTCGTACAGCACGGAATCGGACATGGGCGAGGGCTCCCCGGGTGATCGTCGTGGTGTCGGTGTCGTGTGCCAGGATGCCGGAGCACGAGGTGGCCTGGGGAGTGTGAGGTATCGCACCTTCCGGTGCCGTCCACACCGTCGCCACGCCAGGGCTTATGACGTGAATTGCGGCGGTTGGGGGCGGTCCGGCCGAGGTTGCACCGAGAGTGATGTTGGTCATCAGCCCGTGGCATGCGGGATAATGGCTTCCGATCAATGCGTTCGATACCGGCGGTGGACGGACTGCCGGTGCGTAGCTGGCGGTTGCAGGAAGGGGAACGAGCATGGCGGCCATGAAGCCGCGGACGGGTGACGGCCCGCTCGAAGTCACCAAAGAGGGGCGGGGCATCATCATGCGCGTTCCGCTCGAAGGCGGCGGACGCCTCGTGGTGGAGCTCACGCCTGACGAGGCCGACGCCCTCGGCGAGGCCCTGAAGAAGGCCTGCGGCTGACCGCAGCGGGTGCTCGCCATCTCCTGGAGATGCGCTGCCGGGCCCGGGTACGACGTCACGTCGGCCCGGGTCCGCGCGTTTTCCCGCGGGCCCTCCCGGCCTCGCCCGCCGGTGTCCCGGGGCCGCCCCGTGGGAGGTCCGGGGACGGGTTCCGGCGTCTGACTAGCGCTTGACGGCGCAGAGCAGCCCGTCGGAGACCGGCAGCAGGGCCGGCAGCAGGGCCTCGCTCTCCCGGACGTCGCGGACCAGGTCCCGCACCGCGCCGGTCTGCGGGTCCTGCAGCTCCGGTTCGGCCAGCCGGCCCTCCTGGAAGACCCCCTCGAAGCAGACCATCCCGCCCGGCCGCAGCAGCCGCAGCGACTCCAGCAGGTACTCGCGGGACTCGGCCGGGTCGCCGTCGCAGAACACCAGGTCGTACTGGCCGTCGGCGAGCCGGGGCAGCACCTCCAGCGCCCGGCCCGGTATGAACCGGGAACGGTTGGCCGCGAACCCGGCCGCCTGGTACGCCTCGCGGGCCAGCTGCTGATGCACCGGCTCCGAGTCCACCGTGGTGAGGACGCCGTCCGGCCGCATCCCGCGCAGCAGGTAGACCCCGGAGACCCCGGTGCCGGTGCCGATCTCGGCCACGGCCTTGGCGTCCAGCGCGGCCGCCAGCAGCCGCAGGCAGGCCCCGCCGCTCGGCCCGATCGCGCGTATGCCGGTTCGCGCGGACTGCGCCCGGGCGTAGGTCAGCACCGCGTCCTCGCCCACGTAGGTGTCGGCGAGGGCCGCTCGCGCGGGCCCGAACTCGCTGATGGCTGCCTCTTTCGGAGCCCCGGGTGGCGGCCCGGTGCCGGGGGATGTCGATATTTCCTGCCACAGATTACTGGCCGACCGGGAACCGCGTACGGCGGCGGGCCGTTGTCATGACGGACCGGGTGCGGGAGACCTCCCGGGCACTTTTATCCGGGCTTGACGGGTGAGGTGGATATGGTGGTGGCCCTGCTGGGCAGAAGAGCCGACCGAGGAGGTGTGGCCGAGGGCGACGTCCCCGTGCGGCGGCACTCCCGCGGCACCACGTCAGCCCGTACGCCGAAGCCCGTGATGAACCAGTCTGCGCACTCCGACCTGGACCAGCCCGCCGCCGCGACGCCGGCCGCGGGTACCACCGAGGCCCCCGCCCTCGCCACGTTCGCCGAGGGCCCCGACGCGCAGACCTGGACTCCGCCCACCTGGGAGGAGATCGTCGAGGCGCACAGCGCCCGCGTCTACCGGCTCGCCTACCGTCTGACGGGCAACCAGCACGATGCCGAGGACCTCACCCAGGAGGTCTTCGTCCGGGTGTTCCGTTCGCTGTCCACCTACACCCCCGGCACGTTCGAGGGCTGGCTGCACCGGATCACCACCAACCTCTTCCTGGACATGGTCCGCCGCCGCCAGCGCATCCGCTTCGACGCGCTCGGCGAGGACGCGGCCGAGCGGCTCGCCTCCCGTGAGCCCAGCCCGGCCCAGCACTTCAGCGACACCCACTTCGACGCCGACGTGCAGCAGGCCCTGGACACCCTCGCGCCGGAGTTCCGCGCGGCCGTGGTGCTGTGCGACATCGAGGGCCTGTCGTACGAGGAGATCGCCGCCACGCTGGGCGTCAAGCTCGGCACCGTCCGCAGCCGCATCCACCGCGGCCGCTCGCACCTGCGTGCCGCGCTCAAGCACCGCGCCCCCGGCTCGGCCCCCGGCCGTGAGCGCCGCGGCGGCTCGGAGGAGCCGGTGCCGGTCGGCGTCGGCGCGGTGGAGGCCGCGGTCGCGCCCGGTGGGCGCGGACGGAGGCGATCGTGAGCGGAACCAGCCGGTCCGGCTCGGACCGGTCGGACGCGTCCGGCCGGGCCCTGAACCGGCGGAGCTGGGGCCTGCCGGGCCGTCGGGGCACCGACGAACCCGGAGAGCCCGTGCTGCCCGCGCTGGCGCTGCCCGCCGACACGGCCCTGCACGCGCTGCCCGTACGGCCGGCCGAACCCGCGGTCGAGGAGCACCACCTCGGCGACCGCCTCTCCGCCTTCCTCGACGGCGAACTCGGCCACGACTCGCGCGAGCGCGTCCAGGCGCACCTGGCGACCTGTCCGCAGTGCCTCGCTGAGGCCGACGAGGGCCGCTCCGTGAAGCACCTGCTGACCCGCACCGGCACGCCCGGCCCGTCCTCCGCGTTGATGGCCCGGCTGATGGCCGTCGGCAACCTCCCCGAGGACGGCCCGTCGGACGGCGACTGGCCGCCCGGGCGCGGGCGCCACGATGACGACGACCTGCCCGGCGGCGGGGTCGCGGCCACCGGCACGCTCGGCGGCAGCCGGCTCACCGGCGGCTCCTTCGGCCGCGGCGCGGGGGCCTCGTTCGGCGCGGGCGCGCTCGGTGCCGACACCCCGGTGCCCGGGGTCGACCCGCGGGCCTTCGGGCGCGGCGCGGTGCTGCGGCCGCTGATGGGCCGGCGCTCCGCCCGTCCCGAAGCAGTCGCGCCCGAACACGTCGCCCGGCCGCAGCCGTCCGCGGCCGCCGTCCGCTCCTCCGCGCGCGGGCGCCGGCTGGTGTTCGCCGCCGCGGGCGCCTTCTCCGTCGCCGCGGTCACGCTCGGCGGTGTCGGCGGGCTCAGCCCGCAGGGCGAGGACCGCCACGGCACGACCGTCAGCCCGCCCGGCGGCGGCACCGGTACCGGTCGCGGTGGCGGTCTCGTCCCGATGACCGCCCAGGTCCCGGTGGACTTCCCGGGGCGCCCGGTCGCCGCGACCCGTGAGGCGTCCCCGCCGTCCTCCCCGGAGCGTTACCCCGGCGGCGTCGCCGCCCTGCGCCAGCAGACCCGCTAGAGCACCCCTGGACGGGCCCTGGCGCCCCGGTCCCGACGCGCTCGGCCACCGGCAGGTCTTTACCACGGCTTCATCGCAGCGTGGGCCGGGGACTCGCCGGTGGCCATTACCCTGTAGGGACCGTCGTCCGACGAGCTAGGGAGCAAAGGTGTTCAGCGACGTAGGCGGGCTGGAGATCCTGACCCTGGTCGTCATGGCGATCATCATCTTCGGTCCGGACAAGCTGCCCAAGCTGATCCAGGACACCATGGGCTTCATCCGGAAGATCCGTTCCTTCGCCGACAACGCGAAGGAGGACATCCGCAGCGAGCTCGGCCCCGAGTTCAGGGACTTCGAGTTCGAGGACCTCAACCCCAAGAACTTCGTCCGCAAGCAGCTCATGGGCGGCGAGGAGGACCCGCTCGGCCTCAAGGAGATGAAGGACTCGCTGGACATCCGGTCCGTCCTGGACGACAAGCCCGCGGTGCCGGTGAACGGCCGCAGCGGCAGCGTCAGCTTCGAGAAGTCCGCTCCGGCGCCCGCCTCCGCCGGTGCCCCGCTGGCGCCCGGCGAGCGGCCCCCGTTCGACCCCGACGCCACCTGATCCCCGCTCCGGCACGACGCCCCGGAAGCACGCCACCGCCCCGCCCGGCCGCCCTGCTGAGCGGGGCGGTGGTGCGTGCGCCGCTATTGTGCTGATTGTTCCCGCTGAGCCGTCCGTCACATTCCGCGTGTTCGCGGACCAGGAACGGCCCCCGGGAACGCCGCGGTGCGCCACCATGGGAGCGCGCCACGGCAGGCAAACGTGCGTTTGAGGAGGCCCGGGGATGGACGCGACGAGTCAGGCGGGAGGGGCGACGGCCACGGCCGGCGGCCCGGTGGTCGGCGGACAGGCCGGCCCGGCGGACCCGCTGGTGCCCTACCTGTCCGCCGACTTCCCCTGGTACGGGCTGGACGAGGGCTGGACCGGCCGCCGTTACCTGATGCAGGCCGGCGCCGGCACCCGCACCGCGGGCAGCGTCGACTACGGCTCGCTCGGCCACGGTGACGAGCCTGCCAAGCAGTTCGAGCCGCGTGACGTGCGGAAGTTCGCGGCCGTGGTCACCGTCGCCCGCCGGGACAGCCGCCGCAGCGCCGACAACACCGGCACGCTGGAGGCGACCTCCGCCTCCTCGGCCGCCTGGTTGGCCGGTTCCGGCCTGCTCGCCGCGACCTGGCCCGGCCAGCTGGACCGCGCGCTGCGCCAGGACTGGCTGGACCAGCAGAGCAGCCTCGCCTGGGACCTCGCCGACGATCTGGCGGGCCCCGGCTGGTCCACCCTCAGCCTGCCGGTCAACGGCCTTCCGCAGCCCTTCCGCTACCGCGAGTCCGAGTACGGCTGGGTGCTGGCCGGCGAGGCCCCCGGCGTCCTGCTCGGCGCCTTCGGCCGCGGCGTCAGCGCCTACGGCGTCGGTTTCTCCACGGTCCCGGACCTGGCGGCCTACACCCGCCCGTAGGGGCCGCGGCACGACGAAGGGGCCGGGCGGGTGCACACGGCACCACCCGGCCCCCGACACCGCCCGTCCGCCCGCTCGCGGGGCGAAGGGGCGGCGGGCGTCAACGGCTCAGAACTTGTTCTTGGGCGTCAGCCCGAGCGACATCCCGGACAGGCCGCGCTGGCGGCCGCCGAGCTTGCCGGCCACCGCGCGCAGGGCGGCGCCGGCCGGGGAGTCGGGCGCGGCGAGCACGACCGGGCGGCCGTCGTCGCCGCCCTCGCGCAGCCGCACGTCGATCGGGATCGAGCCGAGCACCGGGACGGTCGCGCCGACCGTGCGGGTGAGCGCCTCCGCGACGGTCTGGCCGCCGCCGGTGCCGAAGACGTCGATCATCTCGTCGCAGTGCGGGCACGGCATGCCGGACATGTTCTCGATCACGCCGACGATCTTCTGGTGGGTCTGCACCGCGATGGTGCCGGCCCGCTCGGCCACCTCGGCGGCGGCCATCTGCGGGGTGGTGACGATCAGGATCTCCGCGTTGGGGACCAGCTGGGCCACCGAGATCGCGATGTCGCCGGTGCCGGGCGGCAGGTCCAGCAGCAGCACGTCCAGATCGCCCCAGTACACGTCGGCGAGGAACTGCTGCAGCGCGCGGTGCAGCATCGGGCCGCGCCAGACCACCGGGGCGTTGCCCGGGGTGAACAT
The DNA here is from genome assembly GCF_040651155.1 of Kitasatospora sp. NPDC048545. Taxonomy (NCBI): domain Bacteria; kingdom Bacillati; phylum Actinomycetota; class Actinomycetes; order Kitasatosporales; family Streptomycetaceae; genus Kitasatospora; species Kitasatospora sp. NPDC048545. The sequence continues at coordinate 126,888 of NZ_JBEZIQ010000025.1, read as the reverse complement.
GCCGATCGAGATGACCTTCACGCCGTTCGCCTGCGGCGGCATGATCATGTCCTGGACCTGGGTCGGCCGGCCCTCGACGCCCAGCATGCGCGGCACGCTGTGGCCGTAGATGTCGGCGTCCACGACGGCGACCTTCAGGCCGTCGGCGGCCATCGCGGCCGCCAGGTTGACCGTCACCGAGGACTTGCCGACGCCGCCCTTGCCGGAGGCGACGGCGTACACGCGGGTCAGCGTGCCCGGCTTGGCGAACGGGATCTCCCGCTCGGGGGCGCCGCCGCGCAGCAGCTGGGAGAGTTCCTTGCGCTGCTCGTCGCTCATCACGTCGAGCTCGACCTCGACACCGGTCACGCCGGGGACCTTGCCGACCGCCTCGCGGACCCGGGTGACGATGGTGTCGCGCATCGGGCAGCCGGAGACGGTCAGGTAGACCGCGACGTGCACGGCGCCGCCCTCGGCGATCCCGACCGATTTCACCATGCCGATCTCGGTGATCGGGCGGTTGATCTCCGGGTCGTTGACGGTCGCCAGCGCCTGGCGTACGGACTCCTCCGTGACGCCGGCCGCGACCTCTGTCTCGTTGGCCATGCCTTGATGGTACGGCGCCGGGCGAACCGCTTAACCCGTCGGTAGCGTGCCGCCGGTCACAGCGGCTCGGAGGCGTCCCGGCGCTCCTCGATCTCCCTGAGCAGGGACTGCAGTTCGGAGCGGATGCCGCTCATCTCGGAGCTGATGAAGGCCCGGGTGGCGACCTCGCCGAGCCCGTGCCGCAGGGCGGCGACCTCGCGGGTCAGGTACTCGGTGTCCGCGATGTTGCGGTCGCTGCGGGCCCGGTCCTGCTCCATGTTGACCCGGTCCCGGTTGTCCTGGCGGTTCTGCGCCAGCAGGATCAGCGGGGCCGCGTACGAGGCCTGCAGGGACAGCGCGAGGGTCAGGAAGATGAACGGGTACTCGTCGAAGCGCACGGTCGCCGGCAGCAGGGTGTTCCAGGCTATCCAGACGACGACCACGACGGTCATCCAGACGATGAACCGCCCGGTGCCGAGGAAGCGGGCGATCCGTTCGGACAGGACGCCGAACGCCTCCGGGTCGTAGGAGGGCAGGGAGAGCAGGCCGGGCCGCGCGGTGCGCGGCTGGTCGAGCCGGGTGCGGCCGGTGCCGGTGATCGGGGCGGTCTCCACCCGCCGTTCCCGGCTGCCCTCGCGGGTGCGCAGTTCGCGCAGCTGCCGCAGCTGCCGCAGCTCGCCCTGCAGGCGGCGGCGCGCGGAGTCGTCCGGCCGGCCGTTGCGGTCACCGTCCACCGGTCACCCCTTCCCTGTCGTCGTGCCGGGCCTCGTCGTCGGCGTGCAGTGCGGCGTCGCGCCAGTCGTCCGGCAGCAGGTGGTCGAGCACGTCGTCGACGGTCACCGCGCCGAGCAGGTGGTCCGCCTCGTCCACGACCGGCGCCGCGACCAGGTTGTAGGCGGCCAGGTAGCTGGTGATCAGCGACAGCGGGGTGTCCGGCGGCAGCGGGTCCAGGTCGTCGTCGACCAGCGAGCCGACCAGGACGTACGGGGGCTCGCGCAGCAGCCGCTGGAAGTGCACGGTGCCCAGGTAGCGGCCGGTCGGGGTCTCGTTCGGCGGCCGGCAGACGAAGACCTGCGCGGCGAGGGCCGGCTTGTGGTCGCTGACCCGGACCCGGGCCAGGGCCTCGGCGACGGTCGCGTCCGGTTCCAGGACGATCGGCTCGGTGGTCATCAGACCGCCGGCGGTGTCCTCCTCGTAGGTCAGCAGGCGGCGCACCGGCGCGGCCTCGTCCGGCTCCATCAGCTGGAGCAGCCGTTCGGCCTCGTCGCCGGGCAGCTCGGAGAGCAGGTCGGCGGCGTCGTCCGGGTCCATCGCCTCCAGGATGTCGGCGGCGCGCTCCTCCTGAAGCTTGCCGATGATCTCGACCTGGTCGTCCTCGGGCAGCTCCTCCAGGACATCGGCGAGCCGCTCGTCGTCCAGGGCGGCGGCCACCTCGGCGCGGCGCTTGGCGGACAGGTGGTGCATCACGCTGGCGAGGTCGGCGGGGCGCAGCTGCTCGAAGGTGGCGAGCAGGTTGGCGGCGCCCTGGTCCTGTTCGGGCAGCGCGAAGCCGGTGACGTCCTGCCAGTCCAGCGTGAGCCGTTCGCCCTTGGCCTTGCGCAGCCGGCCGGCCCGGCCGAGCTGGACGAAGACCTTGCTGATCTCCCACTCGCGCAGCCGGCTCTGCACCATGCCGATGTCCAGCACGGTGACGTCCTCACCGGTCTTGGACCAGGTGACGGTGCGGTCCAGCAGTTCGGCGAGCACCAGGGTCTCGGACGGGCGCTGCTCGAAGCGGCGCAGGTTGATCACGCCGGTGGTGAGCACCTGGCCGGACTCCAGGCTGGTCACCCGGGTCATGGGGAGGAAGATCCGGCGCCGGCCGACCACCTCGACCACCAGGCCGAGCACGCGCGGGGGACGCCCGCCGAGGCGCAGCGAGACGACCACGTCCCGGACCCGGCCGACCTGGTCGCCGTTGGGGTCGAATACCGCGAGGGCGGACAGATGGGAGATGAAGACCCGGGTGCCTGGCCCTGCCATGAACTCCCTCGACTCGCTCGACGCCGTACGCGGTACGCCGAGGCGCACCCGGGGCCAAATCTACCCGTGACCGCGGGGCCCGGCCCGATGAGCACCGTAGCGGCGGGAGGAGTCCCCGGAGTGAACCCTCAGCGGCGCTTGAACAGCAGTTTGGGCAGTCCGGCCGGGACCGGGCGGCGGGTGGTGGCCGGGGAGGGCATCGGCTCGGCGGCGTGCGAGCCGTCCGGCATCGCGCCCGGGCGCTCGGTGAGCGGGCCGGCCGGCTCCAGCCGCAGCACCCGGCACTCGCGGGCCCAGCGCTCGGTGATGGCGTCGGTGTCGGGGGCGTTGAGCCGCTTGCCCTTGAGTTCCTCGACCGCGCCCAGCCAGGCCTCGCCGTGCGGCGGGAGTTCGACGACCCGGGCGCTCCAGCCGGTGAGCCGGCCGCCCTTGTCCTTGCTGCGGACGGTGACCACGGCCGCGGCGCCGGAAGCCAGGCCGTGCAGCGGCTGCTCGTCGCCGTCGCCGACCACCACGACCGCGCCGTCGTGCCAGGCGTGCCACAGCGGCCGGGCCTGCTCCTGCCCGTCGGCGCGCACCCAGAGCAGGCCGGACTTCTTCGCGGCCTCCTCCAGCAGGGCCTGGTCGAGGAAGGCGTCGGCGGTCGGGGCGGCGGGCGTACGGTCCATGGCCGACAGCGTACGGCTTTCCCCTCCGGTTCCGTCCACGGGACGTCTCAGCCTCCGGGCGACAGTTCCATTGCCGCGCCACGGGCCTTACCGTATGAGCCGCCCCACCCGCCGCGACCAGCATAGGAGCGCTGTGCCCGCCGCCCGGCCCGCGACCGCCCCCGCACCCGCACCCATCGCCGACCCGGGGTCGACGCGTCCGCTCCCCACCGTCGACCTGCTGCTGCTCGCCGTGTCGATCGGCGGCATCTCGCTGTCCGGTCCGCTGATCAGTGCCACCGCCGCGCCCGCGCTGGCGATCGCCTTCTGGCGCAACGTCATGTCGGTCGGCGTCCTCGGCCCGTACGCGCTGCTGCGCCACCGCGCCGAGCTGCGCGGGATCGGCCGGCGGGCGCTGCTGCTCGCGGTCGCGGCGGGGGCGCTGCTCGCCGTGCACTTCGCGCTGTGGATGCCCAGCCTGCGGATGACCTCGGTGGCCTCCGCCACCGCCCTGGTCACCACCACCCCGCTGTGGACCATCCTGCTGATGCGGCTGATGGGCGTCCGGGCGCCCCGGGCGGTCTGGCTCGGCACGGTCGTGGCCTTCGCCGGGGTGCTGGTGCTGACCGGGGTCGACCTCGCGCTCTCCCCGCGCGCGCTGCTCGGCGACGCGCTCGCCCTCGCCGCCGGACTGGCCGCGGCCGGGTACATGCTGCTGGGCGCCGAGGTCCGCAAGACGGTCAGCACGACCGGGTACACCCTGGTCTGCTACGCCACCACGGCGGTGGTCCTGCTCGGGATCTGCCTGGTCGCGGGGACCCCGCTGGCCGGATGGCCGGCCGGGGTGTGGTGGCAGATCGTGCTGCTGATGGTCGCCGCCCAGCTGCTCGGCCATTCGCTGAGCAACCGCGTGGTGCGCAGCCTGGGCCCGTCGATCACCTCCACAGCGATCCTGCTGGAGACCCCGGGGGCGGCGCTGATCGCCGCCCTCTGGCTGGGCCAGTGGCCTCCGGCGGCCGCCTACCCGGCGGTGGTGTTGATCCTGCTCGGGCTGGTCCTGGTCGCCCGCGGCGGGCGGCGCTGAGGGTCAGAGCCAGCCGTTGCGGCGGAAGCCCCGGTACATCCCGACGCAGATCAGGGCGATCGCGCCGAGCACCATCGGGTAGCCGTACTTGTGGTGCAGCTCGGGCATGTACTCGAAGTTCATGCCGTAGACGCCGGTGATCATGGTGGGGACCGCGAAGATCGCCGCCCAGGCGGTGATCTTGCGCATGTCCTCGTTCTGCGCCACCGACACCTGCGCCAGGTTCGCCTGCAGCAGCGAGTTCAGCAGTTCGTCGAAGCCGTGCACCTGCTCGGCGACCCGGGCCAGGTGGTCGGCGACGTCCCGGAAGTACTTCTGGATGTCCGGGTCCACCAGACGCTGCATCGGCTCGGACAGCTGCTGCATCGGGCGCAGCAGCGGCACCACGGCCCGCTTGAACTCCAGGACCTCGCGCTTGAGTTGGTAGACCCGGCCGACGTCGGCACTGCGGCCGCCCTTGGCCGAGAAGACGCCGTACTCGATTTCGTCGACGTCGTTCTGCAGCCGTTCGGCGACCAGCAGGTAGTTGTCCACGACGTGGTCGGCGATCGCGTGCAGCACCGCCGCCGGGCCCTTGGCGAGCAGTCCGGCCTCGTCGGCGTCGGCCTCCAGCCGGTGGCGCAGCTCCTGCAGCGAGCCGTGGCCGCCGTGCCGGACGGTGATCACGAAGTCCCGCCCGGCGAAGACCATCAGCTCGCCGGTGTCCACCACCTCGCTGGTGGGCGTGAGCTGGTCGTGCTCGACGTAACGGATGGTCTTGAAGACGGCGAACAGCACGTCGTCGTAGCGCTCGACCTTGGGCCGCTGGTGGGCGTGTACGGCGTCCTCGACCGCGAGCGGGTGCAGGCCGAAGCGCTGGGCGATCCCCTCGAACTCCGCCTCGGTCGGTTCGTGCAGTCCGATCCAGCTGAACGAGCCCTCGCCCTCGGGGAGTTGCTGCTCCGCCTTGACCCGGCGGGCGGCCTCGCGCGGGCTGCAGGTCTCGCCCTTGCGCTTGCCGTGCTGGTAGACCGCGCAGTCCACGATCGCCGAGGCGGCGTCCTCGGACAGGACGTCGTACACCCCGGCCGCGCCGCGGCGGCGGTTGGTGCGGACGGCGGCACGCAGGCTGTTGATCATCGACATGGCAGGCTCCCAGGGGCGGGGAGCCGTCGCGGTGCGGCGCGGAATGGAGAAACGTTCGGCCGCGGTACGACGGCGAAGAACACCGGTGAAAGGGGGGATGAAGGTGCTCTCCCGGCCGGTCCGTCCGCCGTGGGGCCTGCGCCCGGGGCTACTGCGGCTGAATCAGCCGATCGGGCCTGCGGGGCGCGGGATACGGGGAAGTCGGGGCCGGGCAGAGCTGCCGGTACTGCATGGTCGGCCGGTATCCACCGCAACCACCTCCTTCGCGCCGCCGCCCCGGAACGGAAGAATCCCGGTGGCCAGTCGCTCACCCTAACATCTGACCGGCCATCGGCGCCGGGGGGTTCCCGAGGCTTTACGGGTCCTTGACGGGCCGGGCCTCCGCGCCGCCCGCACGGGGGCCGCGCGGACCCGCGGGTTACGCTCACCGGCATGGCCCACGACTTCCCGCTCTTCGGCGACCCCCACGGCGGCAGCTCCCCGGAGCTCTCCCGGGAGGCGGTGCTGGCCGCCGTCGAGGCCCGGCTGATCTCCACCTTCGGCGAACCGGGCGGCCGCGCGGCGGTCACCTTCCTCGGCACCGACCGGATCGAGGTGCTGCGCTTCGGCCCCGACCCGGAGGGCCTGGTGCGGTACGCGACGCTCGGGATGTCCGCCGCGCCGATGGCCGACCCCACCTCGCCGGTCGCCGACCAGGTGCGCGGCCCGCGGGTCGAACTGGTGCTGACCGTCCGCGGCGGGCGCGACAGCGTGCTGCGCAGCCTGGCCACCTTTGCCGCGACGCCGCAGGTCGAGGGGCTGGTGGTGGCCCCGGGCGGCTCGCTGGACCTCGGCGCCCCGCTGTGGGACGGCGCGCCCTTCACCTCGGTGCTGGCGGCCGAACCGGGCGGGCTGGTCGAGGACCTGGAACTGGCGGATCCGGCCGACCCGGTCCGCTTCCTGCCGCTGCTGCCGATGACGCCCAACGAGGCGGGCTGGAAGCGGGTGCACGGCGCGGCCGCCCTGCAGGAGCGCTGGCTGAACCAGGGCACCGACCTGCGCGACCCGGACCGCCGCGGCGCCCGGTTGGACTGACGGCCCGACCGGCGGCCGGCCCGGACTCCGGCCGAGGCGTTCGCCGGCGGACGGTCAGGGGCCGCCGGGGCAGTGGTCGGTCGGGGCGTGCGCGCCGCGCCGTACGCTCACGCCGTGCCCCGCGAGCCGGAGCGCGGCGGCGCGACCCCTCAGCGCTCGATCGGCTTCGCGCCGGTGGCCTGTGCCAGCAGCGCCTCGTACACCGCAGGGTCCGTGGTGTGCTCGCCGAGCCGGACGGTCTTGCGGGTGCCGTGGTAGTCGCTGGATCCGGTGACCAGCAGGCCGAGTTCGCCGGCCAGGCCGCGCAGCCGGGCCCTGGTCTCCTCGTCGTGGTCGGTGTGGTCGACCTCCAGCGCGGCCAGTCCGGCCACCGCGAGGCCGGCGATCACCCCGTCCGAGACGGTCCGGCCGCGCTTGACCGCGCCCGGGTGGGCGAAGACCGGCACCCCGCCGGCCGCCCGGACCAGCCGGATCGCCTCGACCGGGTCGGTCTCGTGCTTGCGGACGTCCGCCCGGCCCCCGTTGGCCAGCCACTCGGGGGTGAACGCGTCCGAGACGGTGGCCACCACGCCCGCCTCGACCAGCGCGCTGGCGATGTGCGGCCGTCCCACCGAACCGGTGCCCGCGATCCGCTGCACCTGCTCCCAGCCGATGTCCGCGCCGAGGTCCCGGCAACGCTCGACGATCGCCCGCCCGCGCCGGAACCGGTCGGTGCGCACCAGCTCCCGCTCGCGCGCGAACTCCGGCTCCTCCGGGTCGAACAGGTACGCCAGCAGGTGCATGCTGATGCCGTCCACGACGCAGGACAGCTCCGTGCCCGGCACGACGGTCAGCCGGGCGCCGTCGGGCAGCGCGTGCACCGCCTCGGCGGCCTCGACGTGGCCGGCCACGGTGTCGTGGTCGGTGAGCGCGACGACGTCGAGGCCCGCGGCGACGGCCGCCGCGACCAGCTCGGCCGGGCTGTCGGTGCCGTCGGAGGCGTTGCTGTGGGCGTGCAGGTCGATGCGCACGGGGCGGACTCCTGGAGGCTCGTGGGTGCCGCCCAGGATAGGCCGTCCGGGTGGCCCCGGGCCCGGGTCAGCCGAGCAGCCGGGGGGAGAGCGCCCCGCAGGGCAGCAGGTCCAGTTCGGCGCCGGCCTCGCGCAGGTCGGTGAGCACCAGCTCGTCGTACATCACCAGGGCGGACTGCTCGGGCCAGGCGATCGCCCAGAGCCAGAGCCCGCGGGCCTCGCCGGCGAACACCGCGCGGTCGGCCGGGGCGTCCGGGACGTGGAACATCGGGGTGGGCCGGCCGGCCGCCATCAGCTTGGCGTCGGCGGGCTTGTAGAGGCCGACGGAGTCGCCCGGGTCCGGCCCGGGCAGGCCGGCGTAGCGGGCGCCGAGCCCGACGCCCAGTTCCTCGGCGACCAGCACCAGCTCGCCGAAGCCGCCGAGCGGAGCGGGGCCGGCGCAGGCGACGGCGGTGGCCCGGGCACCGGAGACGTCGTCACCGACGTGGGCGATGCCGGTGTACAGCCAGCCGACCGGGAGCGGCCACGGCAGCCAGACGGGGACCTGAGAACGGACGACGGCGACGCCCAGGGCCTCGACACTCGGGGGCAGCACGGGCTGCATCGGGTGGACGGCTCCGTGCCGGTCGCACTGCCAGGTGTCTGAGAACAGACCGGGGGCGCGGACCCGACCGGCGCACCTCGGGCAGCTTGGCTCGCCCCTCATAGCCGACAACGCTCCTCCCTCCGGACCGCCGCGTCAAGGACGATCACCCGTACGGAGGGCTCGGCGGCACCTGTCGGTCGCGGACGCCCGGCCGGCGCTGGGTGGGCGCGTTCGCGGGCGGTTCCCGTTGGGGGATGTCCCGTGAGGGGCGGCGGCAAACGTTTCGGGCGCGGACCCCGGGCGCACTGACGCCCCGTCATCGGCGATTGCGGTGACGGGGCGTCAGTCGGGTATCGGCACGTCCGGATCGGACGCTCCCGGCTCGTCTGCGGCGGGTGAGGGCTCCGGGGTGGAGGCGCCGCGCGGGGTCAGACGGTCGGGCACGGCCGGATGAGCAGGCGTTCGCCGGTGCGGGCGGCGGCCTGGACGTGTTCGCGCACGGTGGCGGCGTCGGCGATCAGGCGGTCGGTGGCGGAGCCGTTGGCGTCGTCCAGTCGGACGATCTCGAAGCGCATGGTCTTCGTCATGGGCGTCTCCTTTCCTTGCCCCGCGGGGCGGGGCGATCGCGGCTGAGTGGGTATCAGCCCTTTCGGGATGTTGCGGGTCCGGCGGATCGGTCGGACCGGGCGGGTCGTACGTGCGGCGGTCTGCTGCGGCAAGGGCTCCCCCTGCTTGCCTGGTGCGTCCAGTGCCTCGTGAGCCACGGTGTCGTGGCGGTGCTACCGGGCCGTTGCCCGTCCGTGAAGTCCAGGTTTCGGATGATGTGCGTCGGCGTCGAGGCCGACGATGATTCCCGGACAGAATCAAAGATTACCGTAACTAACGAATTTTGTCCTGTGTTGAAGCCGATCGAAGTTCCGAAAGTGGTAGAGACCACTTCCGGCGGGAGGTCCGACGGAGCCGGTCAGGCCGGGGGGCGGGGGCCGGTCAGGCCCAGAACGCGGCCAGCGCCTCGGCGGTCGCGGCCGGCTGCTCCGCGTTGGGGGAGTGGCCCGCGTCCGCCACGACGACCCGGCGGGCACCCAGGCGCTCGGCCATCCCGGTCTGCTCCGGTACGGGCCAGGCGTAGTCCCGTACCCCGGACAGCACCAGCACCGGCAGCCCCGCCGTGGCGGCGGCCAGCTCGTCCACGCGGTCCGGCGCGGCGACCAGGTGGCCACCGGTGACGGACAGCGCCTGCGGCACGTTGGCCAGCCAGCGGCGGTGCAGGAACTCGGCGACGGCCGGGGCCGGGCCCGGCTGCGACTGCCCGCTGTCCGCCTCCATCTGCCGCATGACCTGCCAGATCTCCTCCAGGCCCATCACCTGCAGTGCGTCCAGCAGCAGCTTGGTGCGGGCCGCCTCGGCCGGGTCGATCGCGCCCGGGCCGGTGGACATCAGCGTCAGCGACCGCCACGGCAGCGGGCCCGGCGCGGCGGCGAGCACGGCCTCTCGCACCACCTGACCGCCGAAGGAGTGGCCCACCAGGTGCAGCGGCCCGCCGTCCGCCGCCAGCGCCGTGGTGAGCGCCCGTACGTCCGCGCCCAGCTCCCCGACGGCGTACGCCGCCGGATCGTCCGGCCCGCCGGTCTCGTGCTGCCCGCGCTGGTCCACGGCGGTCACCCGGTACCCGGCCGCGGCCAGCGGTTCGAGCAGCCCGATGAAGTCCTCCTTGCTGCCGGTGAAGCCCGGCACCAGCAGCGCGGACCCCCGCACCGGCCCCGCCGGCTCCGCCCGCAACACCGCGAACTCCCCACGCCCGGTCACCACCCGCTCGGCCCGCGCGCACCCGGGCAACCTCAGAAACGGCGGCGTGCTCATGGCGTGTTCTCCCTGCTCGGCTACCCACTGCTTCCCGACGCCCCCGAGCTTAGGCCGTGGGTCGCGCACCCCGTCGTCGGCGCGTCCGGCGGCGGGGCGGGCCGGGAGGAACGCCGAGGGGGCGGGCCGGGCCGGGTGGCCTGGCCCGCCCCCTCGGACGGCATGCGCTGCGGTCAGCTCTCCGGGGTCGCCTCGACGGGCGCGGCGGCCTTGCGGGCGCGGGTGCGCTTGCGCGGGGCCGGGACCTCGGCCACGTCGGCCTCGGCGGCCGGGGCCGCCGGGGCGGTCTCGGCGGTGGCCGCTGCCTTGCGGGTGCGCTTGCGCGGGGCGGGCTTCTCCTCGGCCGGAGCCTCGGCGACGACCTCGGTAACAGCCTCGACGGCCTCGGCCTTCGGCTTGCGGGTGCGCTTGCGCGGGGCGGGCTTCTCCTCGGCCGGAGCCTCGGCGACGACGAC
>NZ_JBEZIQ010000025.1:63932-116363 GCF_040651155.1 Kitasatospora sp. NPDC048545 | reverse complement strand
ACCTCGGCAACAGCCTCGACGGCCTCGGCCTTCGGCTTGCGGGTGCGCTTGCGCGGGGCGGGCTTCTCCTCGGCCGGAGCCTCGGCGACGACGGCCTCGGCAACAGCCTCGGTGACGACGACCTCGGCAACAGCCTCGACGGCCTCGGCCTTCGGCTTGCGGGTGCGCTTGCGCGGGGCGGGCTTCTCCTCGGCCGGAGCCTCGGCGACGACGGCCGCGACGGCCTCGGCGACGACCGCCTCGGCGGCCTCCACGACCTCGACGGCCGCAGCCGCCTCGCCGGCGGCGCCACCGCGCGAGCGGCGACGGCGGCGGCGCGGGGCGGCCTCGCCCTCGGTGCCCTCGACGGCCGGGGCCGGAGCCGCGGCGGCGTCGGTCACGGTGACCGCGGCCGCGCCCTCGCCGACCGCCGAGCCCCGACGGGTGCGGCGGCGCTCACGGGTGCGGCGCGGCTTCTGCTCCTCGGCCTCGGCCTCGGCCGGGGCGGCGGCCGGACGGCCGGGGCCGCCCTGCGCGGGGCGACCGCGGCCGGCCCGGCCGGAGCGGCTGCCGCGTCCGCCGGTCTCGCCGAGGTCCTCGACCTCCTCCGCGTTGAGGCCCGCGCGGGTGCGCTCCGAGCGCGGCAGGACACCCTTGGTGCCCGGCGCGATCTTCAGCAGCTCGTACAGGTGCGGCGAGGTGGAGTAGGTCTCCTCCGGGTCGTTGAACGGCAGGTCCAGCGCCTTGTTGATCAGCTGCCAGCGCGGGATGTCGTCCCAGTCGACCAGGGTGACGGCGGTGCCGGAGGCACCGGCCCGGCCGGTGCGGCCGATCCGGTGCAGGTAGGTCTTCTCGTCCTCGGGGCACTGGTAGTTGATGACGTGCGTGACGCCCTCGACGTCGATGCCGCGGGCGGCGACGTCGGTGCAGACGAGCACGTCCACCTTGCCGTTGCGGAAGGCCCGCAGGGCCTGCTCGCGGGCGCCCTGGCCGAGGTCGCCGTGGACCGCGCCGGCCGCGAAGCCGCGCTGGGTCAGCTGGTCGGAGACGTCGGCGGCGGTGCGCTTGGTGCGGCAGAAGATCATCGCCAGCCCGCGGCCGTCGGCCTGCAGGATGCGCGAGACCATCTCGACCTTGTCGAGCGAGTGCGCACGGAAGATGTGCTGCTCGATGTTGGCGACGGTGGTGCCGGTGTCGTCCGGGGCGGTGGCCCGGATGTGGGTCGGCTGGCTCATGTACCGGCGGGCGAGGTTGATGACCTGGCCCGGCATGGTGGCCGAGAACAGCAGGGTCTGCCGCTTGGCCGGCAGCATGGTGATGATCTTCTCGACGTCCGGCAGGAAGCCGAGGTCGAGCATCTCGTCGGCCTCGTCGAGGACCAGCGAGCGGACCTGGGACAGGTTCAGCTTCTTCTGTCCGGCCAGGTCGAGCAGTCGGCCCGGGGTGCCGACCACGATGTCGACGCCCTTGGTGAGCGCCTCCACCTGCGGTTCGTACGCCCGGCCGCCGTAGACGGCGAGGACGCGCACGTTGCGGACCTTGCCGGCGGTCTGCAGGTCGTTGGTGACCTGGGTGCAGAGCTCGCGGGTCGGGACGACGATCAGCGCCTGCGGGAAGTCGGTGAGCTGCTCCTCGGTGGCCCGGCCGGCGTCCACGTCGGCGCGCACGGTGACGCGCTCGATCAGCGGCAGACCGAAACCGAGGGTCTTGCCGGTGCCGGTCTTGGCCTGGCCGATGACGTCGTGGCCGGTCAGCGCGACCGGGAGGGTCATCTCCTGGATGGGGAAGGGGTGGACGATGCCGACGGACTCGAGGGCCTCGGCGGTCTCCGGGAGGATCCCCAGGTCCCGGAAGGTCGTCTTGATGGGTTCAGCGGTGGTGGACAGGGTGCTGCCTCTTCCGTGTGGAGGGGCCGAGAGCGAGCGGCGGGCGGGCAGCCGCGCGGCTGCGTACGGGCCTGTGCGGCCCCGAATACAGCTGCGCGGACGCACAACCGCGCCGGTCCCTGCGGCCGGCCGGTGCGCGCTGCCCCGGTGCGGGGGCGCGTCGCCGGCGGCGTCGGGGAGGATTCCCGTGAGGGACCTGCGCGGGACCTCCGCCAGGGGGCGTGGTCTCGGCGGCCCTCGCTCGGCCACTGATGCGGTGCCAAGGCTTGAAGTCCAAGCCATGGTCGGAGCCGATCGGCTCTCCGACCGGGCATCCGCGTACGTGAGTACCCGTGCCTCCGGTGCGGACACGTCCGGCTGGACGGTGCCGCTTGGGAGCGGGCTTGCGCGGGTACCGAGACGGCGGTCACACCGTGCGAGCACGACGGGGCTCCGTACCACCATACAGTCAGGCGACGACTCGAACACGTGACGCGTCTGACATTGCCCCCGGCGACGACCGCGGGATCGGGCGATCCGGCCGGTCACCGGGCTGCGGCGGGTGGTGGGGGCGGCGGCCGTGCGGGACTAAGCTGGCAGGTCATGGAGACCCATGGTGAGACGCAGGACACCGCGGCCGGCTCGATCGGCGACTGGGCCGCGTGCTCGGCCGACCCCGGCTACCGGGCGGCGGTGCTGGATCTGCTCGGCGCGCTCGCCTACGGCGAGCTGAGCGCCTTCGAGCGGCTCGCCGAGGACGCCAAGCTGGCGCCAGACCTCGCCGACAAGGCGGCCCTGGCCCGGATGGCCTCCGCCGAGTTCCAGCACTACCAGCGCCTGCACGACCGGCTCGCCGAGATCGGCGCCGACCCGCAGGAGGCGATGCGGCCGTTCGTCGAGCCGCTGGAGCTCTTCCACCGGATGACGGCGCCCTCGGACTGGCTGGAGGGCCTGGTCAAGGCCTACGTCGGCGACGCCATTGCGACCGACTTCTACCGCGAGGTGGCCGTCCGGCTGGACGACGACACCCGCGACCTGGTGCTCGGCGTCATGTCCGACACCGGCCACGCCCAGTTCGCCGTCGACAAGGTGCGCGAGGCGATCGAGGCCGACCCGCGGTCCGGCGGCCGGCTCGCGCTGTGGGGCCGGCGGCTGATGGGCGAGGCGCTCAGCCAGGCGCAGCGGGTGGTCGCCGAGCGTGACGCGCTGTCCAACCTGCTGGTCGGCGGCGTCCGGGTGCAGGGCTTCGACCTGGTCGAGGTCGGCAAGATGTTCAACCGGATCACCGAGGCGCACACCAAGCGGATGGCCGCCCTGGGCCTGGCCAGCTGACCGGCCGCGCCCCGACGACGGCTACGCCGGCCGGTGCCGCCGCGGCGCGCGGTGGGCGCCGGTCCGGTGCGGGTGGTGCCGGTGCGCCGGGGCCCGCCCGTCGGCGAGGTCCGGCCGGGCCAGCAGCGAGGTGAGCACGCCGGAGGTCAGCGCCGAGGCCGCCACGGACACCGCGGGGTGGCGCCCGTCCAGGCAGAAGTGCGCCACCACCCCGCCGAACAGGGCGGAGGCCAGTGCGGTGCCGACCGTCAGCGCGCGGGCGGCCCGGTAGTACGAGGGCAGGGCCAGCAGTGCGGCGCCGGCCGTGGCCAGGCCGATCAGGGTGAAGACGATCGACTCGACCAGCAAGACTGCCTCCCCGGGGGACGGGCCGCGGCGCCGGTGCCGCACCTGTCGCCGTACCCCGCCCCACCCGGCCGTACACGCAGCGGTGCCCCGCTCCCTCGCGGGAACGGGGCACCGGAACGCGTGCTCGGGCGGCGCCTCAGAGGGTGCCGAAGCCGACCTTGCGGACGGCCTGCTCGCCGATCTCCACGTACGCCAGGCGCTCGGCCGGGACGATGACGCGGCGGCCGTGCTCGTCGGTCAGGGTGAGGAGCTTCTCGGGGCCCTCCAGCGCCTTCGCGACCGCGCTCTGGACCTCATCGGCAGTCTGCGAGCTCTCGATCACGATCTCGCGCGGCGCGTTCTGCACGCCGATCTTGACCTCCACGGCTTCCGTCCCTCCGGGGTTGCAGCCTCCACGCGCGGGCACCAGACCGCCTGGAACAGGCGTTCGCGGCGACCGCGCCGTACGGCTTCACCATAGAGCACCGGATCACCGCCCAGGCGAAGGTCGCCGGATCACCCTTGGTGGGCACCCTCGCCGGGCTGGTCGCCCGGGTGCATCGGGAAGCCCTTCAGACCGCGCCAGGACAGGCTGGCGACCAGGCGAACCGCCTCGTCGCGGGGGATCTCAAGACCCTGCGACAGCCAGTACCGGGCGGTGATCTGGGCCAGGCCGCAGACCCCGGCGGCGAGCAGCTTGGACTCCGCCTCCGGCAGGTCGGTGTCCTCCTGGATCACCTTGCTGACCAGGGTCGCGCTCGCCTCGGAGGCCCGCTCGACGCGCTCGCGCACGGCCGGCTCGTTGGTCAGGTCCGACTCGAAGACCAGCCGGAAGGCGCCCGACTCGCTGGAGACGTAGTTGAAGTACGCCTCCATGGTGTTGGCCACGCGCTGCTTGTTGTCGGTGGTCGTCGACAGCGCGTGGCGGGTCGACTCGACCAGGGCGTCGCAGTGCTTGTCCAGCAGCGCCAGGTAGAGGTCCAGCTTCCCGGGGAAGTGCTGGTAGAGCACCGGCTTGCTGACCCCGGCGCGGTCGGCGATGTCGTCCATGGCGGCCGCGTGGTAGCCCTGCGCGACGAACACCTCCTGGGCGGCACCGAGCAGTTGTTCACGGCGGGCGCTTCGCGGCAGGCGGGCACCGCGCGGGCGCTCCTGCGCCTCCTGGATGGCCGTCACGGCGCTCCTCACTTCGGGTCTGTTCGGGGCTGGCAAGATGGCCGATTCTACTTTTCGGTAACCGCGCCCGCGTTCGGCGAAGGCGAGAAAAGACGGTCGGCCTTGTTGTCAGGAGCCCACAATACGGCGCTGACCTCGGCCTCGGCAGTGGTGCGACAGAGGCAAGGAACGGCCGACCGTCCCGGGTGCTCCGGCCCTCGGCTCACTACCATCGTCCACCATGAGCAGCGCTGAGCAGCAGGTACGTACGGTCGAGGTCCCCGGGGCGGTGCTCGCGGTGCACCGCCCCGCCGACGACGGGCCCGCCGGCGGGCGCGAACCCGGCTTCTTCGTGCACGGGCTCGGCGGCTCGGCCGCCAACTGGACGGCCCTGATGGACCGGCTCTCCGGCCTGGTCGACGGCGAGGCCGTGGACCTGCCCGGCTTCGGCCGCTCCCACCCGCCCACCGACGGCAACCTCACCCTCTCCGGCCACGTCCGCGCGGTGATCGGCTGCCTGGAGGCCGCCGACCGCGGCCCGGTCCACCTGTTCGGCAACTCCCTCGGCGGCGCGGTCGCCGTGCGGCTCGCCGCGCTCCGCCCGGACCTGGTGCGCAGCCTCACCCTGGTCTCGCCGGCCCTGCCCGAACTCCCCCCGCAGCGCTCCGCCTGGCCGACCGGCCTGCTCGCGGTGCCCGGGGTGCCCGCGGTGCTGCGCCGGCTGGCCGCCAACGGGCGCGACATCGAGGCCGCCACCGAGGACCTGCTGCGGCTGGTCTAC
This sequence comes from Kitasatospora sp. NPDC048545, assembly GCF_040651155.1. Taxonomy (NCBI): domain Bacteria; kingdom Bacillati; phylum Actinomycetota; class Actinomycetes; order Kitasatosporales; family Streptomycetaceae; genus Kitasatospora; species Kitasatospora sp. NPDC048545. Next base: position 110,924 of record NZ_JBEZIQ010000025.1, on the reverse strand, counting down.
GGCGACCCGACCGGCCTGAGCCCGGCCGCCCGGGCCGAGGCCGTCGCCGAGTACCGGCGCCGGCTGGAGGTGCCGCACGCGATGCCGGCGCTGATCGGCTCGGCCCGCGGCATCGTCTCGGCGTACACCGAGCGCGGCGACCAGGCGCTGTGGCGGCAGGCCGAGCAGGTGAGGGTGCCGGTGCTGCTGGTGTACGGGCTGCGCGACAAGCTGGTCTCCTACCGCTCGGCCCGCCGTGCCTGCGCGGCCTTCGCGGACGCCCGGCTGCTGGTGCTGCCGGAGTCGGGGCACGTGGCGATGATGGAGCACCCCGACGAGGTCGCCCGCGCCGTGCGGGAGCTGATCGCGCACGCCGCCGGCTGAGCCCGCCGGGAGCGGGTATCACGGGCGGCCGCGCGTACCGCCCGGTAACGGCCCGGTTCGGGTCGAGGTCACGGCGTTTCACTCGTTCAGGTGGCAGCCAGGCATGTGACCGATGGATTGCCCGGGGCCGGTCCTACCTTTCTGCTGTCGGACCGAACAGGTGTGGGGGAACCGCGGCCGCCGGAGAAACCGGAGGGCGGCCGCGGCCGGGTTCCGGCGGGGCTCCCCAGGCCGCCGGAGCAGGCGGGCGCCCGGGGGAGCGGACCGCGGCACGGCCGCGGCCGCGCCGTCGGACCGCCGCGGCACCGGCCCGGCCGACCGGCTCCCCGGTCGCCGCGCGGGGGCGCCCCGGCCGCTCGGCCGTCCGTCGATCCGTCCGTGATCCGCCCGCGAATCCACTCTGCCCTGGAGGTCTCCCGTGCGCGTTGCCCTGCTCACCGAGGGTGCCCGTCCGTATTCCCAGCGTGGCGCCGGAGGCTGGTGCGACCGGCTGGCCCGGGGCCTGCCGGAGCACGACTTCGCGCTGTACCGGCTCAGCGGGGAACGGGGCCCGGGCGCCGTCGAGCGGCCGTCGCCGCTGTGGCGCGACGCCCGCGACCTGTCGATGTGGGGGCCCCGGCCGGCCGGGCGGGCGCCCGGTGCGCTGCGCAGACGCCGGTACGCCGGGGCGTACGAGGAGCTGGTGCGGGCACTGGTGCTGCCGGGGGAGCGGGCCGGCTTCGGCCCCGGGCTGTACCGGCTGGCGGTGCTGTCCGGCGAGGACGGCACGCTGCCCGCCTTCCTGGCCTCCGGGCACGCCCGCCGGATCCTGGAGCGGTCCTGGCGGCTGCCCGGCGCGGACACCTCGGCCGGACAGCCGCTGGTGTGCGACGTGCTGGTCGCGGCCGACCTGCTGGAGCAGTTCCTGCGGCCGCTGTCCGCGCCCTGGTACGGCACCGGCCCGGGCGGCCTCGGCGCGGCCGACCTGTGCCACGTGGTCGGCGGCGGGCTCGCCGCGCTGCCCGCGCTGGTCGCCCGGCACCTGCACGGGGTGCCGTTCGCCGTCACCGAGCACGGGCTGCACCTGCGCGAGCAGTACCTCGGCTACCGCGAGGCGCCCTACCGGTGGCCGGTGCGGGCGCTGCTGCTGTCCTTCTTCCGGGCGCTCACCGAGGAGACCTACCGGCAGGCGGCCGTGCTGACCCCCGGCAGCGTCCACGACCGGCAGTGGCAGCGCCGCTGCGGGGCCGACCCGGCGCGCACCCGGGTGGTGTACGAGGGGACGCCGGCGGTGGACCGCCCGGCCGCCGGGCCGGAGCCGGCCGCGCCGACCCTGGTGTGGGCGGGCGCGCTGGAGCCCGGCCGGCACCCCGAGCTGGCGCTGCACGCCTTCGCCCGGGTCCGCGAGGAACTGCCCGGTGTCCGCCTGGTCCTGTACGGCGAGGAGACGGCGCCCGGCTACCGGGCGTACTGCGCCGCGCTGGCCGAGCGGCTGGGGGTGGCCGCGGCGGTGGACTTCGCCGGGCGGCCGGCGTCGCTCGCGCAGGCCTGGGAGTCCGGCACGGTGGTCGTCTTCTCGGCGCTCTCCCAGCGCGCCCCCCGGCTGCTCGCGGACGCGATGCTCAGCGGCCGGGCGGTGGTGTCCACCGACGTCGGGGTGGCCCGCGAGGTGGTCGGGCCGACCGGTCTGCTGGTGCCCGCCCGCGATCTGCGCGCCCTGGCGGGCGCCTGCCTGGCGTTGCTGCGCGACGAGGAGCGGCGGGCCCGGCTCGGGCTGGCCGGGCGACTGCGGGCACAGGAACGCTTCGCCGTCGAGCCGGTCATAGGCGCCTTCCGGGAGATCTACCTGGAGCTGGTCTCGCAGTACCCGGCCTTCCCCGGCGGCGGGGGCGGCGGCGAGGGCGGTCCGGTGCCGCGGCCGTTCGCCCGCCCCGCCGAGTACTGGCTGGCGGGCGGACGGGCGGGCGCCCCCGGCGACGACGGGGACTCCGGCGCGCGGCAGCCGGCCGAGCGGGAGCCCGCCGCGCTCGCGGAGGCCGTCTGATGTCCGGCGCCGCGGCGCCCGGCAGCAGCGCGGACCCGGTGCGCGAGGTCATGACGGAGCACCGCGAGCTGTGCGAGCGCGCCGTCGACCCGCTGGAGATCGCCGCCGGGCTGGAGGAGGCCGGGCTCGGCCCGGACGCCGCCGCCCGTTGCCGGCATGCCGACCTGTTCTCGCTCGCCGACGAGCTGTACGCCCGGGTGCCCCGCCGCCCGCCGGAGCCCGGGCCGGTCCGGCCGGGGCGGCGCGGGACCGCGGGCCGGGCGGCGCTGACCGCCGCCGCGCTGGCCGCGCTGCCCTGCGCGGGGGTGGCCGCGCTCGGTGCGCGCTGGCCGGTGCTGCTGCCCGCCGCCGTGCCGCTGGTGCTGCTGCCCGCGCTGACCACGCTGACCACGCCGCGGGACGAGCCGGGACCGCCGTCCGCCGGGCCGTTCCGTCCGGCGGACGTGCTCGGGCCGGCGCCGCAGCCGGGCGGGCCGGCCGGCTCCCGCAGGGGACCGGCCGCGCCGGGACACGGGTCGGGACGGGGACTGGGGCTGGCCGGGCTGCTGCTGCTCCCGCCGGCCGTACCGGGCGGGGACCGGCCGTTGACCGTCGCGCTGGTGCTCGCGGCGGCGGTGTCGGCCGGGTCGGCCGAGTGGGCGGCCCGCTGGTACCGGCAGGTTGGCCGCGGTCACCTCGGCACGGCGGGGACGCTGGCGGAGTTCCGGTCCCGGATGCGGCCGGTGCTGCCGGTCGCGGTCGCCCTGCACCTGGCGGTGCTCGCGGTGCTGACCTTCGCCGCCCTGGCCGTGCTGGCCGTCGTCGCACCGCGCCCGGGGCCGGGGCACGACGGCGGGCTGCTGCACCTGGCGGCCGAGCGGGCCGGCCCCGCGCCGTGGGCGGCGCAGGGCGTGCTGGGCCTGCTGCTGGTGCTGCCCGCGCTGCTGGCGCGCTGCGACCGGCCGGCGGCGGCAGCGGTGGGCGCGCTGGCCGGGCCCGCCGCGACGCTCGGGCTGCTCGCCCTGGGCCGCTCGCTGCCGTCGGCCCTCCTGCTCGGCGGCGGTGCCGTCGCGGCGGCGCTGCTGGCGTACGCCTGGGCGGTGCTCGGCCGGGCCGGCGCGCACCGCTGACCCGCCGCGTCGTCCGCGGCCCCGATCCGTTCGGCGACCCCGGTCCGCTCCGTGGTCCCGGTCCCGAACTCCGATCCCCGATCTGCGTTTCGTCCGTTCGTTGATTTCAGTCCGCCAGGTCGTCTCCCGACCTCGCTTCGTGGAAGGACACCCCCGATGAGGGTGCTGCTGCTGGGCGCCGACGGCTTCATCGGCCGCCGGGTCACCGACCGTCTGCTGATGGACCAGGAGTTGCAGGTGACGGTGCTCGGCCGGCGCGACTCGGCCGACATCCGCTTCGACCTGACCGCCGGGAGCCCGGGTGCGCTGGCCCGCTTCCTGGACGCGGTCGCGCCACAGGTGGTGATCAACTGCGCGGGCGCCACCTACGGCAGCTCGCGCACCCTGATCCGGTCGAACACGCTGGCCGTCGCGACGGTCTGCGAGGCGATCCGGCGCAGCCGGGAGCCGGCCCGGCTGGTGCACGTCGGTTCGGCCGCCGAGTACGGGCCGGTGCCCGGCGGGGTGCCGGTGTCGGAGCAGGCCGAGCCGCGGCCGGTCGGCCCGTACGGGGTGTCCAAGCTGGCCGGGACGGAGCTGGTGCTGGCCTCCGGGCTGGATGCGGCGGTGCTGCGGGTGTTCGACGTGGTGGGGCCCGGCGCGCCGACCGCCTCGCTGTTCGGACGGCTGGCCGAGGGGCTGCGGCGGGCGCTGGAGCGGGACGAGAACCAGGTGCGGATGCCGGACCTGTCCGGATACCGGGATTTCGTGGACGTGCGGGACGTCGCGCGGGCCATCCAGGCGGCGGCGGTGTCGGCCGCGACCGGGGTGGTCAACATCGGCAGCGGGCACGCCGTCCGGGCCCGGGACGCGGCCCAGCTGCTGGTGCGGGCCTCGGGCTTCGAGGGGTCGATCGTCGAGGAGAACCGGCAGGTCCTGCTGCCCGCGCAGGCGGTCGGCGCGGGCGGCGACCACCTGTCCGGCCACCATCACCACCAGCCCGGCCCGTACCTGCCGGGCCACCGGGCGGAGGGTCAGCGGCCGGAGGGCCGGGCGGTGCCGGGCGAGCCGGTGCCGTGGCGGCAGGCGGACGTCCGCACCGCCCGGGACCGTCTCGGATGGCGGACGCAGGTGCCGCTGGAGGAGTCGCTGGGGGACGTCTGGCTGGAGACGGCCTGCCGGGTCTGAGTGGTGCCGCGGGGATGTCCCGGGCCCCGGAAACACAGGCTCGGGGCGTCTGCGGGGGGTGCGGTGACCGGTCCCACGATCCGGCGCCGCCCGTCTCGCCCATCGGACGAGCTGTCTCGGAATACCGGTCGGGCGTGACACTGTTGGCCTAGACAGCCACCCGAGTGGCGGCGCAACAACCCCACACCGCGGCTGGCCCCGGCCACCCGAACAAGACACCCATCGGAGTCCCCGTGTCGTTGCCACCCCTGGTCGAGCCGGCCGACGAGCTCACCGTCGATGAGGTCCACCGGTACTCCCGCCACCTGATCATCCCCGACGTGGGCATGGCCGGGCAGAAGCGGCTGAAGAACGCCAAGGTGCTCTGTGTCGGTGCCGGCGGCCTCGGTTCGCCCGCCCTGCTGTACCTGGCCGCGGCCGGTGTCGGCACGCTGGGCATCGTCGAGTTCGACGTGGTGGACGAGTCGAACCTGCAGCGCCAGATCATCCACGGTCAGTCGGACGTCGGCCGCTCCAAGGCGGAGTCGGCGCGCGACTCGGTCAAGGAGATCAACCCCTACGTCGACGTGGTGCTGCACGAGGAGCGCCTCGACAACTCCAACGTCATGGAGATCTTCTCCGGCTACGACCTGATCGTGGACGGCACCGACAACTTCGCCACCCGGTACCTGGTGAACGACGCCGCGGTGCTGCTCGGCAAGCCGTACGTGTGGGGCTCGATCTACCGCTTCGACGGCCAGGCCAGCGTCTTCTGGGCCGAGCACGGCCCCTGCTACCGCTGCCTGTACCCGGAGGCCCCGCCGGCGGGCATGGTCCCCTCCTGCGCGGAGGGCGGCGTGCTGGGCGTGCTGTGCGCGTCCATCGGCTCGATCCAGGTCAACGAGGCGATCAAGCTGCTCGCGGGCATCGGCGACCCGCTGGTCGGCCGGCTGATGATCTACGACGCCCTGGAGATGAACTACCGCCAGGTGAAGGTCCGCAAGGACCCGAACTGCGCGGTCTGCGGGGAGAACCCGACGGTCACCGAGCTGATCGACTACGAGGCCTTCTGCGGCGTCGTGTCGGACGAGGCGCAGGCCGCCGCCATCGGCTCGACCGTCACCTCGCAGCAGCTGAAGCAGTGGCAGGACGACGAGGAGGACATCTACCTCATCGACGTCCGCGAGCCCGGCGAGTACGAGATCGTCAACATCCCCGGCGCGGTGCTGATCCCCAAGAACGAGTTCCTGATGGGCAACGCGCTGGAGAAGCTGCCGCAGGACAAGAAGATCGTGCTGCACTGCAAGTCGGGCGTGCGCTCGGCCGAGGTGCTGGCCGTGGTGAAGGCGGCGGGCTTCGCCAACGCCGTCCACCTCGGCGGCGGCGTGCTCGGCTGGGTGAACCAGATCGAGCCGCACAAGCCGGTCTACTAGGCCGCGCACGCGTAGGACGTGTACACGACGGAGGGCCCTGCCGATCGGCAGGGCCCTCCGTCGTGCGCCGGGGACCTTCAGAGCGCGTTCCTGCGCTGCAGCACGTTGTAGGCGATCCAACCCGGCAGGACCGGCAGCCAGAAGGTCAGCGCCCGGTAGAGGAAGACCGCCGGGGTGGCGACCGCGGGGGACACGTCCGCGACGGTGAGGGCGCCGATCAGGGCGACCTCGACCGGGCCGATGCCGCCCGGCGTGGGGATCGCCGAGCCGGCCGCGTTGGCGGTCAGGAAGACCACCGCGACCGCCGAGAAGCTGATGGTGCCGCCGAAGGCCTGCACCGAGAAGTCCAGGCAGGCGGTGAAGGAGAGGGTCAGCAGCAGGATGCCGCCGAAGCCGGTGACCAGTTTGCTGGGCGTCTGCATCAGGTCGAGCATCCGCGGCACCACGCCGAAGAACAGCGAGCGCAGCCGGCCGAGGACGAACCGGCGCAGCGGGGCGACGGCGGCCACCACCAGGGCGAGCACGGCGGCGCTCAGCACACCGATGATCACCGCGCGGGAGGCGGAGAGGTCGCCGTTGGTCTGGCTGCCGGTGATCAGGCCGAAGCTGAACAGCAGCAGCAGGTGCCCGGCCAGGCCCGCCAGCTGGGAGGCGCCGACCGAGGCGACCGCCTGGCCGGAGCGGATGCCGGCCTTCTGCAGGTAGCGGGTGTTCAGGGCGATGCCGCCGATCGCGGCGGGCGCGACCAGCTTGACGAAGGAGCCGGCCAGCTGGGCGGCGACGGTGCGCCGGAACGGCAGCCGCTCGGGGACGAAGCCGGTCAGGCTCATCGCGGCGGCGACGTAGCTGAAGGCGGCCGCGACCAGGGCGGCGGCCGCCCACGCCCAGTTCATCTGGGACAGCTTGAGCTGGGCCGGCTTGAGGGTGGTCAGGGCCAGGTAGGCGGCGAAGGTGAGCGCGATCACCATGATCAGCGTCTTCGGCTTCAGCCGTTCCAGCTTGGCCGGCTCCATCGGCGCCTCGGGGGCGATCTGCAGGATCTGGCCGCGGATGCGGCTCAGCAGGTCCTCGCCGGCCGCCGCGATGTCCTCCTCGGCCTGCTGCTGGGTGCGCTCGCCGGCCGCGACCTGCTCCAGGGCCCTGGCCCGGGCCGTGGCCTTGCGCTCCTTGCTCTGCTTGGCGAGGTCGACCCTGGTGGAGCGGCTCATCCCGACCGGCTGGAGCAGTGGCAGGGCCTGGGCGACCCGCTCGGCGCCGAGCACCGCGTTGGCGGTGGCCACGGCCCGCTCGGGGCCGATCCGCAGTGCGAAGGTGGTGAGCAGCTGGGCGACGTCGATGCGCAGGGTGAGGTCGGTGGCGGCGATGTCGCCGCCGGAGAGGTTGACCAGGCAGCCGGTCCGGTCGTCCACCACCAGCAGGGACTCGCCGGTCAGCCGGCGGTGGGCGATCCGCCGCTCGTGCAGGGCGCCCACCGACTGCCAGATCGAGGCCATCACCGGGTCGGTGACCTCGTCGTCGGCCAGCTCGTCGAGGGTGCGGCCCTCGACGTTCTCGTACACCAGGATCGCGGCGTCCGGGCCGAGTTCGGAGGTGGCGACCAGCTGCGGCGCGCAGGCGCCCGAGGCGGCCGCCGCGTACGCGATCAGGGCCTCCTGCTCCAGCGCCTGGCGCAGCGACTGCGGGCTGCGGCGCACCGCGACCGAGCGCAGCCGCAGCCGACGCCAGGCCCGGTAGAAGAAGCCGGAGGCCTGCTGCTCGCGGTCGACGATGTGGACGTCCAGGGGCGGGCCGCCCTGCTGGGTGACGTAGTAGCGGCGGGTGCCGCCGGGGGCGTCGGGGGCGCGGTGGGCCCCGTCCGGGGTGAAGCCGACCTTGCGCAGGCCGATCATCAGGTGCTGGCCGGTCGGGCGGATGTTGGGGGAGCCGATGGCGTACAGCGTGCCGTAGGCGACGGACCAGCCGATCAGCACCGTGAGCATCAGCGACAGCGGGGTGGTGTAGCCGCCGAGGAGTTCGGTGATGCCGCTGAAGACGACCACCACCCACAGGGCGACCCGCCAGCGCGGTCTGCTCGACATGCCGACGGCGGTCATGTAGGCGATCACCGGGGCGAGGTAGCCGTGCACCGGGTCGGTGAGGGTGCCGTTGCTGTCCAGCGGCAGCCGGGTCAGCGCGTCGCGGATGTGTTCGGAGGCGCCCTCGGCCACCCACCAGTCGATGCCGAGCGAGACGCCGTACGCGAGCACCGAGGCGAGCACGCCGTCGGCGACCCGCAGGCCGTCGCGTTTGATCAGCCGCTCGACGGCGAACGCCAGCGGTACGGCGAGCACCGCGACGCTGGAGACCAGGCCGGTGATGGTGGAGAGCACCGCCGAGAAGTGCGGCGCGTTGGTGGCGATGTCCTGTTCGATGCCGGTGGTGGTCGAGGTGGCGATGCCGGCGAGCACGAAGACGGCGACTATCCCGAAGACCCCGGCCAGGAAGCGGATCAGGTCGGACGGGCGGTGCGCGCGGGCGGCGAGCAGCGGCTCGTCGACGTCCAGGTGGGGGGCGTCGTCCAGCGGCTCCTGGTGGTCGGGCAGCGGTTCCGGGGCCGGGGCCGGCACCACCGGCTTCGGGGCCTCCGGCTCGGTGGCCTCCGGCGGGGCGGGCCGTTCGGTCGGCTCGGGGGCCGGCGCGGGCACGGGGGTCTTGATCGTCAGGTCCTTGATCAGGGAGACTTCCGGCGTCGGCCCGTGCTCGGGCCGGCCTTCCGTCCCGGCACCGGGTGCCGGGGGCACGGCGGCGGAGGACTCGTCGGAGTCCTTGTCCACGCCCACGTCAGCCGTCCCGGTCATCTGGTCTTGTCCTCGTATCACCACTCACCGCCCCGAAGATGGTGGCATGCCCCGACCCCCCGTGCTGGACAGGGGGCGGATCGGGCGCGGCGTTCCGTTCGCCCCGGACCGCGGGTACGCCCCTGTGAGGAAGAATGCCCCAGGTGACGGACGTAACAGACGACGGCCTCCAGGACGCCCTACCACCCTTCGCCGAACTGGTGCTCGACCTGACCGAGCGGATTCCACCCGGCAGGGTGATGACCTACGGCGACGTCGCCGAGTACCTCGGCCAGGGCGGTCCCCGGCAGGTCGGCCGGGTGATGGCACTGTACGGCGGCTCGGTGCCCTGGTGGCGGGTCATCCGCGCGGACGGCCGCTTCCTGCCCGGGCACGAACAGCGTGCCCTCGCCCACTACGGCGACGAGGGCACCCCGCTGCGCGAACTCGCCGACCCGCCCCGGGTCGACCTCCGCCGGGCCCGCTGGGACGGCCGGGAGACTTCCCCGAACTCCCCGCACGGACGGGATTGACGGGGGAGGATCGTAGGCTCGATGTGGGCGGGCCCGGCGGGCCCGCCCCCGCCATGCCCCAGCCCGACCCCCAGGAACGGTCCGTGACGTCTCCCTACCGGCTCGTGCGCAGCCAGCTCGTCCAGCCCGACCCACCCACGCTGGACGCCTACCAGCGTGCCGTGGTCGAGCACGGCGACGGGCCGCTGCTGGTGCTGGCCGGACCGGGCACGGGCAAGACCACCACCCTCGTCGAGGCCGTCGCCCGGCGGATCCAGGACGGCACCGACCCCGAGCGGATCCTCGTCCTCACCTTCAGCCGCAAGGCCGCGATGGAACTGCGCGACCGGATGTCCGGCCGGCTCGGCAGCTCCGCCGCCGCCCCGCAGGCCACCACCTTCCACTCCTTCTGCTACGCCCTGCTGCGCGCCCACCAGGACCCCCGGGACTACGCCGAGCCACTGCGGCTGCTCTCCGGCCCCGAGCAGGACGTCATGGTCCGCGAACTGCTGGCGGGCGGAGCCGAGGACGCCCGCCTCGGCAGCTCCCGGATCGCCTGGCCGCTGGACCTGCGGGCCTGCCTGACCACTCGCGGGTTCGCCGACGAGGTCCGCGCCGTCCTTGCCCGCAGCCGCGAGCTCGGCCTCGGCGAGGCCGAGCTGGAGCGCTTCGCGCAGGGCGTCCAGCGCCCCGACTGGGGCGCCGCCGCGCACTTCCTGGCCGACTACCTCGACGTGCTCGACCTGCGCGGCGTCCTGGACTACGCCGAACTCGTCCACCGTGCCGTCCTGCTCGCCGAACGCCCCGAGGTCGAGGAGGACCTGCGCCGGCGCTACGACGTCGTCTTCGTCGACGAGTACCAGGACACCGACCCCTCCCAGGTCCGGCTGCTGCGCCGGCTCGCGGGCGGCGGACGCGACCTGGTCGCCGTCGGCGACCCCGACCAGTCGATCTACGCCTTCCGCGGCGCCGACATCAACGGCATCCTCGACTTCCCGCAGGCCTTCCGCCGCGCCGACGGCGAGCCCGCCGAGGTCAAGGTGCTGCGGGTCTCCCGCCGCTCCGGCGCCCTGCTGCTCGCCGCCTCCCGGGAGCTCGCCCGGCGGATGCCGATGGGACGGCTGCCCGCCGACAAGCTCGCCCAGCACCGCGCCCTGCTGCCCTCCCGCGAGGGCGGCCGGGTCGAGATCTACACCTACCCGACCCCCGGCGCCGAGCTGGACTCGATCGCCGACCTGCTGCGCCGCGCCCACCTGGAGGACGGCGTGCCCTGGGGCGAGATGGCCGTGCTGGTCCGGGCCGGCGCCCGGTCCATACCGGGCGTGCGGCGGGCGCTCGGCGCGGCCGGCGTCCCGCTGGAGATCGACGGCGACGACCTGCCGCTGCGCGAGGAGCCGGCCGTCGCCCAGCTGCTGCTCGCCCTGCGGGTCTGCGCCCAGCAGGCGGCCCGGCAGAGCGCCCGCGACCGGCACGGTGAGGACGACCCCGCCGCCGACACCCCCGACCCGCTCACCACCGACCTGGCGCACGCCCTGCTCACCGGCCCGCTCGGCGGCCTCGACGGCTCCGACCTGCGGCGCCTCGGCCGCGCCCTGCGCGAGGAGGAACGGGCCGCCCTGCGCGCCGAGGGCCTCCCCGCCACCGCCCCGCGCCCCGCCGACGAGCTGATCCGCGAGGCCCTCGCCGAGCCCGAGCGGCTGATCGCCCTCGACCCCGCGCACGCCCGCCGCGCCCGCGACCTCGGCACCCTGCTGCGCAAGGTCCGCGAACTGCTGGCCGGCGGCTGCACCGCCGAGGAGGCGCTCTGGGAGCTGTGGGACGGCAGCCGCCGCTGGCGCGAGCGCCTGGAACGGGCCGCCCTGCGCGGCGGCGCCGCCGGCCGCAACGCCGACCGCGACCTGGACGCGCTGTGCGCCCTGTTCGAGACCGCCGCCCGCGCCGAGGAGCAGGTCACCGGCCACCGCAGCGCCCTCGACCTGCTCGCCGAACTCGAAGCCCAGGACATCGCCGCCGACACCCTCACCGTCCGGGCCGTGCGCCCCGAAGCCGTCCGGCTGATGACCGCCCACCGCTCCAAGGGCCTGGAGTGGCGCCTGGTCGTCGTGGCCGGCGTCCAGGACGGCCTCTGGCCCGACCTGCGCCGCCGCGGCTCCCTGCTGGAGGCCGACCGGATCGGCCGCGACGGCCTCGCCGAACCGCTCTCCCCGGCCGCCCTGCTCGGCGAGGAGCGCCGGCTCTTCTACGTCGCCACGACCCGGGCCAAGGAGCGGTTGATCGTCACCGCCGTCAAGGCCCCCGCCGACGACGGCGACGAGCCCTCCCGCTTCCTGCGCGAGCTCTACCGGGAGGACATCGACATCCGGAGCGGAAAGGTGGTGCGCCGCACCCCGCCGGTCACCGTCGAGGACGTCACCCACCGTCCGCGCCGGCCGCTGTCCGTCGCCGCGCTGGTCGCCGAACTGCGCGCGGTCACCGTCGACCCCGCCTGCACGCCCGCGCTGCGCCGCGCCGCCGCCGAACGGCTCGCCACCCTGGCCGCCGCCACCGACGAGGACGGCCTGCCGCTGGTGCCCGCCGCCCACCCCGAGCGCTGGTGGGGCCTGGACGACCCGACTGCCGCGCCCGAGCCGCTGCGTAGCGCCGTCCTGCCGGTGCGGCTGTCCGGCAGCGGCCTGGAACAGCTGGAGAGCTGCTCGCTGCAGTGGTTCCTGGACAAGGAGGTCAGGGCGCGCGCCGCCGGCTCCGCCGCGCAGGGCTTCGGCAACGTGGTGCACGCGCTCGCCGACGAGGTCGGCTCCGGCCGGACCCCCGCCGACCTCGCCGTCCTCATGGAGCGCCTGGACACCGTCTGGGACGCGCTGGCCTTCGACGCGCCCTGGAAGTCCCACCAGGAGAAGAACGAGGCCCGCGCCGCCCTGGAGCGCTTCCTCAACTGGCACGTCCTGGAACGCGGCCGGGACGTCGTCGCCACCGAGCACGGCTTCGACGTCACCCTGGACGTCGGCGGCGTCGCGGTGCGCATCCGCGGCTCGATGGACCGGGTGGAGAAGGACCAGGCCGGGCGCGCCTACGTGGTCGACTTCAAGACCGGCAAGCAGATCCCCACCGACAAGTCCATGCCCGACCACAAGCAGCTCGCCGTCTACCAGCTCGCCGTCCGGGCCGGCGCCCTCAACGAGCTGCCCGGCTTCGCCGAGCGGCCCCCGGCCACCGGCGGCGCCGAACTGGTGCACCTGCGCGAGCCCGCCGCCAAGGCCTCCCGGGACGCCCCCAAGGTGCAGCGGCAGGAGCCGCCGGAGGGCGAGCCGTGGATCGAGGGCCTGCTGGCCCAGGCCGCCGGGAAGGTCCTCGCCGAGCGCTTCGTCCCGCAGACCGGCGGGGGCTGCGACCGCTGCGCCTTCCGCCGCAGCTGCTCGGCCCAGCGGGACGGGGCGCAACTGGTCGAGTAGCGGCCCCCGGCCCCCGGCCCCCGGCCCCAAGCCCCAAGCCCCGACGGCCCCGGCTGCCCGGAGGGTCCCGGCCGTCGCCGCCGCCCCGACGGTCCGAGCCGTCCCGCCGGACCCGGGGAGGCACGGCTTGTCCGTCGCTCCGGTTACGGTTGCGTGGTGACCGCCGTGCTCAGCCATCCCGACCAGCTCAAGGAGTTGCTGGGGATCCCCTTCAACCGGGAGCAGATGGCGGCCATCGGCGCCCCCCTGGAGCCGGCCGTGATCGTGGCCGGCGCGGGCTCCGGCAAGACCACCGTGATGGCCGCCCGGGTCGTCTGGCTGGTCGGCTCCGGCTCGGTGCGGCCCGAGGAGGTGCTCGGCCTCACCTTCACCAACAAGGCCGCCGGCGAGCTCTCCGAACGCGTCCGGACCGCCCTGCGTGTCTGCGGGCTGGGGGCACCCCCGGCCGAAGGCTGGGGGAGGGCGTCCGACCGGGACGCCGCCGAACCGCTCGGCGACCCGGAGATCTCCACCTACCACGCCTTCGCCGGCCGCCTCCTCAAGGAGCACGGCCTGCGGATCGGCATCGAGCCGGACGTGCGGCTGCTCGCCGACGCGACCCGCTTCCAGCTCGCCGCCAAGGTGCTGCGCACCGCCCGCGGCCCGTTCCCGGCGCTCACCGGCACCTTCGCCAACCTGGTCGCCGACCTCACCGCGCTGGACGGCGAACTCGCCGAGCACCTCGTCGAGCCGCAGACCCTGCGCGACTTCGACGAGGACCTGCTGGACACCCTCGCCGGCGTCAAGCTGACCAACGACGACCTGCGGGCCGTCCCGGCCACCGCCCGGGCCCGGCTGGAGCTGCTGCGCCTGGTCGAGGACTACCGGCGCCGCAAGCACGCCGCCGGGCTGATGGACTTCGGCGACCAGATCGCGGCCGCCGCCCGCCTCGCCCAGCAGCGCCCCGAGGTCGGCGAGCTGCTGCGCGGCCAGTTCCGGGTCGTGCTGCTGGACGAGTACCAGGACACCTCGGTGGCCCAGCGCCTGATGCTCGCCGGGCTCTTCGGCGCCGGCCCCGACGGCGCGGGCGGCGGCCACCCGGTGACCGCCGTCGGCGACCCCTGCCAGGCGATCTACGGCTGGCGCGGCGCCTCCGTCGCCAACCTCGACGAGTTCCCCCGGCACTTCCCCCGGTCCGGCGGCCGCCCGGCCGAGCGCTACGCGCTCAGCGAGAACCGCCGCAGCGGGGGACGCCTGCTCGCCTTCGCCAACGAACTGGCCGCGCCGCTGCGCGCGATGCACGAGGGCGTCGAGGCGCTGCGCCCGGCCCCCGGCGCCGAACTGGACGGCTTCGTCCGGACGGCGCTGCTGCCCACCCACGCCGAGGAGGTCGACTGGCTCGCCGACTCGATCGCCCACCTGGTGCGCACGGGCACCGCGCCCGGCCGGATCGCCGTGCTGTGCCGCGGCGGCGCCGCCTTCCCGGACGTCCACGCGGCGCTGGTCGCCCGGGAGGTGCCGGTCGAGGTGGTCGGCCTCGGCGGGCTGCTGCAGCTGCCCGAGGTGGCCGACCTGGTGGCGGTCTGCGAGGTGCTGCAGGACCCGACCGCGAACGCCGCGCTGGTGCGGCTGCTGGTCGGCCCGCGCTGGCGGATCGGCCCCCGCGACCTCGCGCTGCTCGGCCGCCGGGCCGCCGAGCTGGTCCGCACCGACCGGCCCGAGGGCGTCGAGGCGCTGGCCGCCGCCGTGGCCGAGGCCGACCCGACCGAGGTGGTGTCGCTGGCCGACGCGGTGGAGAGCTTCCTGGACTCCCCGTACGGCGAGGAGGGGAAGTCCGACGACCTGCCGTTCTCCGCCGAGGCGCGGGTGCGCTTCGCCCGCCTCGCCCAGGAGCTGCGCGACCTGCGCCGCTCGCTGGCCGACCCGCTGATGGACGTGCTGCACCGGGTACTGGCGGTCACCGGCCTGGAGGTCGAACTCGCCGCCTCCCCGCAGGCGCTGGCCGCCCGGCGGCGGGAGACCCTGCACGCCTTCCTGGACGTCGCCGCCTCCTTCGCCGACCTCGACGGAGACCCGGGCCTGGCCGCCTTCCTCGGCTTCCTGCGCGCCGCGCAGGAGTACGAGCGCGGCCTGGACAGCAGCCTGCCCGGCGGCGAGGACACCGTGAAGGTGCTCACCGCGCACAAGTCCAAGGGGCTGGAGTGGGACGTGGTCGCGGTTCCCGGGCTGGTGCGGGGCGCGTTCCCCTCCTCCACCCCGCGCGAGCGCTGGACCAGCTCCAAGCGGGTGCTCCCGCACGCCCTGCGTGGTGACGCGGCCACCCTGCCCGACGTGCGCGGCGGGTGGAACGGCAAGGCGATGACCGCCTTCAAGAAGGAGCTCACCGAGCACACCACGACCGAGGAACTGCGCCTCGGCTACGTCGCGTTCACCCGCCCCCGCTCCTTGCTGCTGGCCTCCGGCCACTGGTGGGGGCCGAGCCAGAAGACCGTCCGGGGCCCGTCCGCCTTCCTGGAGGGGCTGCGCGAGCACTGCGAGCGGCCCGGCGCGGGCGAGGTCGAGCACTGGGCCGAGCAGCCGGAGAAGGAGGCCGAGAACCCGGCGCTGGCCGCCCCCGCCGAACGCCCCTGGCCGCTGCCGCTGGACCCGGCCGCGCAGCACGCGCGCCGCCGGGTCGCCGAGGTGGTGCGCGCCCGCCTCGCCGGCGCGCCCGAGCCGGAGGCGGAGCCGATGGCCCCCGAGGACCAGCGCCGGCTGGCCTCCTGGGACCGCGATCTGACCGCGCTGCTGGGCGAGTTGGAGCGCTCCCGGCGCACCGAGCGGGAGGTGCCGCTGCCCGCCGCGCTGTCCGCCACCCAGCTGCTGCGGCTGGCCGCCGACCCGGACGGCTTCGCGCACGACCTGGCCCGCCCGATGCCGCGCCCCCCGCAGCCCGCCGCCCGGCGGGGCACCCGCTTCCACGCCTGGGTGCAGTCCCGGATCGAGCCGCTGCTGCTGGTCGAGCCCGGCGCGCTGCCCGGGGCCGACGACGACGGAATCGAGGACGAGCAGGACCTGGAGCGGCTCAAGGAGGCGTTCCTGCGCACCCCGTACGCGCAGCGCAAGCCCCACCGGGTCGAGGCGCCGTTCCAACTGGTGCTGGCGGGGCGGGTGGTGCGCGGCCGGATCGACGTGGTCTACCGTGACGATGACGGGTTGTCGGGATCCGGTGGTGCGTCACGCTACGAAGTGGTGGACTGGAAGACCCACCGGGAGGAGACCGCGGACCCGTTGCAGCTCGCGGTCTACCGGCTGGCCTGGGCCGAGCAGGCGGGCGTCGATCCCGAGCAGGTGACGGCGTCGTTCCTGTACGTCCGCAGCGGACGGATCGTCCGTCCGGCAGGACTTCCCGGCCGAAAAGAGTTGGAACGGCTCCTGATCGGGAACAGTGACTAATGAGTCACGCAGAGCACCCAAGTCATCACGCCAGTGCCCGAAACCTGTGCGTCGTGCACGTTTCGCGCCTATTGTGGGGTCGGTAACCGGTCAACCCCCGTGCTCCGGCCGCCAGCGAGGCCCGTATTCCCTGACCCTCAGTCATCACCGCAGGTGCCCCCGGGCATCGGCGCCTTCTGCTGGAGAAACCGACGTTGAGCGCGACCGGATGGATCAGAGAGCGGTTCACCGGGCCGACCCCGGGGCCCGCTCCGGGCGCGACCGGCACCTGGCCGAGGACGGCGCTGGCGCTGCCGTTCATCGGCATGGGGCTGATCGTCGTCCTCGACTACCTCAGCGGCACCGGCGTGACGGTCGAACCCGCCCTCACCGCCGTGCCCGCGCTGGCCGCCGTGGTCAGCCGACGCACCTGGTACCCGTTCGTCATCGGCCTGTGCACCGAGGCGGCGGCCTTCCTGATGGCCTTCCGCAGCGACACGCTCGGCTCGTCCGTGCACGCCGCCAGCGTCATCGCCGTCCTGCTCGTCGCCACCATCGGCTGGGTCAGCGCCACCTTGCGGCTACGCCAGGAACGGGCGCTGGCCGACGCCCAACTGGTCGCCTCGATCGCCCGCCGGGTCCTGCTGCGGCCCGTCCCCGAGCGGGTCGGCACCGTCCGGGCCGCCGTCCACTACGAGGCCGCCGCCGCGCACGCCCGCATCGGCGGCGACCTCTACGAGGTGGTCAACACCCGGCACGGCGTGCGGGCCGTGGTCGGCGACGTGCGCGGCAAGGGCCTCGGCGCGGTCGAGACGGCCGCCGCGGTGCTCGGCGCCTTCCGCGAGGCCGCCCACCAGGAGCCCGCACTGGACCGGGTGGCCGGCTGGCTGGCCGTCAGCCTCGACCGCGCCCTGCACGAGAACGACCACCCCGGTGTGGAGGAGGAGTTCGTCACCCTGGTGCTGATCGGCGTCGGGCCCGACGGTGCCGCCGAGATCGTCAACTGCGGCCACCCCGCACCGCTGCTGCTGCGCGGCGGTGAGGTCCGGCCGCTCGAACTCGCCGAGACGGTACCGCCGCTGGGCGTCCTCGACCCGGCCGACGTCAGCCCGCCGGTCCACCGGGTGCCGCTGCGGGGCGGGGACCGGGTGCTGCTGTTCACCGACGGGGTGATCGAGGCACGCGACCGCGCGGGCACCTTCTATCCGCTCGCCGAACGGTTCCCGCGCTGCGCCGACGGCTGCCCCGCCGACGTCCTGCAGCGCCTGCACGAGGACGTGGTGCGGCACGTCGGGCGCCAGCTCGGCGACGACGCGGCCATGCTGCTCCTGCAGTACGAACCGCCGCCGACACCCGGCGTCCACGTGCCGCAGCAGGCCGGGGTCCTGGCGCGGCACTGAGCCCCTACAGCGACACCTCGACCAGCAGCGGCCGGTGGTCCGACACCGCCGCGCGCGGCGCGGCCGCCGGGCCCACCGCCGTGCGCGGCACGCCGACCGCCAGCACGTGGTCGAACTGCACCGCAGGCCGGTGCGCGGGGTAGGTCGGCGTGCGCGCCAGGTCGTACCAGCCCTGCATCCTGGGCCGGGGTTCGCGCACCCGCCGCCGGCGCGGCTCGGCCGACAGCGGCCGGGCCCGCCGGGCCGCCCGCAGCTCCCGCACCCGTACCCGCGGCGCGGTGCGCTCCAGCGCCGTCGCCCCGCCGAGCACCGTGCGCGGCAGCGCGCCCACCAGGTTGAAGTCGCCCAGCACCAGGTACGGCTGCGGGAGGTCGGCGATCCACCGCCGGATGCCCGCCAGCTGCGCCATGTTCCAGCCCGGGACGAAGGACAGGTGCGCCGCGACCACGGTGAACGGCCCGCGCTCGCCCTCCAGCACCGCCGCGAGCGCCGCCCGCGGTTCGTCCGGCACGGGGGTCAGCCCGCGCCGCCCGGCGACCCGCAGCGGCAGCCCGAAGGGCGCCGGGGCGAAGCGCCGGGCCCGCCAGTGCCGCACCGGCAGCCGGGTCAGCAGCGCCGTCCCGTAGGAGGGCGGGGCGTCGTCGCCCACCTCGTCGGGCCCGTACACCTGCAGGCCGTTCGGCTCGGACGGGTCCGGCACCCAGCCCGCCACCGGTGCCGGGCGGCCGTGCAGCGCGGCGGCGAAGCGCCAGTCCTTGGCGCCCATCGCCGCGGCCGCGACCGCTGCCTGGTCGGTGCCGCCGGAACGCGCCTGGTGCCGGTCCACCTCCTGCAGGGCCAGCACGTCGGCGTCCAGTGCGGCCACCGCCCCGGCCAGCGGTTCCCCGGCGTCGGCCGGGTAGGGCCGCGGCGCGCCGTCCGGGGCGAGCGGCTGACCGTGCAACAGGTTGAAGGTGGCGATGCGCAACTGGCTCACACCGCACGACGGTACCCGGTCGCCGGGGGAGGGGGGTGCGGCTTGAGGCGGTGGGGCATACCGGGTATACATACTCGGTATGTCCATCCGTCACGGTCTGCTCGCCCTGCTCGACCAGGGCCCGCGCTACGGCTACCAGCTGCGCACCGAATTCGAGGCGCGCACCGGCGCCACCTGGCCGCTCAACGTCGGACAGGTCTACACCACGCTGTCCCGGCTGGAACGGGACGGCCTGGTCGAGGCCGCGGGGGAGGACGACGAGGGCCACCAGTTCTACGCCGTCACCGACGCCGGCCGCACCGAGCTGCGGGCCTGGTTCGACACCCCGGTGCCCCGGACCAACCCCCCGCGCGACGAACTGGCCATCAAGCTCGCCATGGCCGTCACCGTCCCCGGGGTGGACGTCTCCGCCGTCGTCCAGGGCCAGCGCCGGCACAGCATCAAGGCGCTCCAGGACTACACCCGACTCAAGGGCCGCGCCCTGGCCGGGGAGGCCCGGCCCGGCGTCGTGCCCTCGGCGAGCAACGACCTCGCCTGGCTGCTCGTCCTGGACCAGCTGATCTTCCAGACCGAAGCCGAGATCCGCTGGCTCGACCACTGCGAGACCCGGCTCGCCCAGCAGGCCGAACTCCTGCAGACCCGTACCGCCGAGGTCGCCCGCGACGGCGGCGCGCCCGCCAAGCGAGGCCGCCGCCTGCGCACCTGAGCGCCCGGCACCGAACCACCGGCCCGGGCCCCCGACCCCGGGCCCACACCCAGTACAAGGGGGGAATCGTGTCCCACACCCGAGAGTCCCGGCAGACGCCGGTGCTGCACCTGGAGAACGTCACCCGCGTCCACGGCCACGGCGCAGCCGAGGTCCAGGCCCTGCGCGGCGTCGACCTCAAGGTCCACCCCGGCGAGTTCGTCGCCGTGATGGGCCCCTCCGGCTCCGGCAAGTCGACCCTGCTCACCCTGGCCGGTGGCCTCGACACGCCGAGCGGCGGCCGGGTCCTGGTCGAGGGCGTCGCCCTCGGCGACCTCAACCGCAAGAAGCTCGCCCAGGTCCGCCGCCGCTCCGTCGGCTACGTCTTCCAGGACTACAACCTGATCCCGGCCCTCACCGCCGCCGAGAACATCTCGCTGCCGCGCGAGCTCGACGGCCTGTCCGCCCGGGCCGCCCGGCGCGAGGCCCTCGCCGCCCTGGAGGAACTCGGCATCCCCGAGCTCGCCGACCGCTTCCCCGACGACATGTCCGGCGGCCAGCAGCAGCGCGTGGCCATCGCCCGCGCCCTGATCGGCGACCGCCGCCTGGTCCTCGCCGACGAACCCACCGGCGCCCTCGACTCCACCACCGGCGAGGCCGTCCTCGCCGTCCTGCGCGCCCGCTGCGACGCCGGCGCGGCCGCCATGATGGTCACCCACGAGGCCCGGCACGCCGCCTGGGCGGACCGCGTGGTCTTCCTGCGCGACGGCCGCATGGTCGACGAGTCCGTCAGCCAGGACGCCGCCAGCCTGCTCGTCAGCGCCGCCACCAACAGCATGAAGGTGGACGAGTGAAGCTCAGCGCCTGGCGGCTCGCCCTGCGCATCGCCCGCCGCGACGCCCTGCGTGCCAAGGGCCGCAGCGCGCTCGTCGTCGCGATGGTCGCCCTGCCCGTCCTCGGCGTCACCGGCGCCGACGTGGTGTTCCGCAGCGCCGACCTCTCGCCCGCCGAACACGCCGTACGGGTCATGGGCCGGGCCGCCGCCGAACTGGAGATGGTCGAGCGCGGCTCCGCCGTCAAGCAGGCGCCCGACCCGGAGAAGGGGTTCAGCGTCGAGAACCCCAAGGACAAGGCCAAGGACGGCGCCGCCCCGCAGTACACCCCCGCGCAGCAGCGCTCCCTCGACACCGAACCCGCCAAACTGGCAAGCCAGTTGCTACCGGCGGGCGCCACCCTGGTGCCCGAGCGCCAAGGCCCGTACACCGCGGCGAGCAGCGCCGACGGCCTGCTCTCCACCCGCGTCACCGAGGCCGACCTGAACGACCCGGTCTGGAACGGCCGCGTGGACCGGGTCAAGGGCCGCGCCCCCGCGAACGACCACGAGACCGCCGTCACCCCGGACTTCCTCAAGCGCTCCGGCCTCAAGATCGGCGACCGGACCGCCGTTCGCGGCCTGGAGGCCACCCCGTTCACCATCACGGGCGTCTACGAGTACCCCGGCGACCTCACCGCCACCGAGCTCATCGCCCCGCCCGGCTCCCTGGTCGACCGGCTCGCCGCGGCCCCCGGGGCCTCCCGCGGGCCGTCCTCCGGCAGCGGCGAACCCACCACCTGGCTGGTCAAGCTCCCGGCGGGCGTCGACCTCGACTGGCCCAAGGTCGTCGAGCTCAACGGCCACGGCTTCACCGTCACCTCCCGCGCCGTCCTGATCGACCCCCCGGCCCGCGCCGACGTCCCCTTCTTCGCCGAGGAGGACCTGCACGGGACGACGGTCTCCTATTTCGACAAGACCAGCGTGGTCATCCTCGCGACCGTCGTCGGCATGGCCCTGCTGGAGATCGTCCTCCTCGCGGGCCCCGCCTTCGCCGTCGGGGCCCGGCGCTCCCGGCGGCAGCTCGGCCTTCTCGCCGCCGCCGGCGGTGACCGCGCCAACGTCCGGGCCGTCGTGCTCGGCGGCGGCATCGTCCTCGGCGTCACCGGCGCCGCGGTCGGCCTCGCCCTCGGCGTCGGCCTGGTCGCCCTGCTGCGCACCCAGGCCGAGGAGTACTCGGGCCGCCGCTTCGGCCACTTCGCCCTCCAGCCGCTCGACCTGGCCGGCGTGCTCCTGGTCGGCCTGGTCACCGGGCTGCTCGCCGCCGTCGTTCCCGCCGTCCAGGCCTCCCGCCAGGACGTGGTCTCCGCGCTCACCGGCCGTGACTCGCTCAAGCCGCCGAACCGCAAGCTCGCCGTGCTCGGTCTGCTGATGCTCGGCGGCGGCGCGGCCCTCGCCCTGTTCGGCGCCACCAGCGGGATCGGCAACCGCAGCCTCGCCGTCCTCGGCGGCTCGGCCGTCGCCGAACTCGGCATGGTCGCGCTCACGCCCTACCTGGTCGGCCTGTTCGGCCGGCTCGGCCGCTGGCTCTCGCTCGGCCCCCGGCTCGCCCTGCGCGACTCCGTGCGCCACCGCGGCCGCACCGCGCCCGCCGTCGCCGCCGTCATGGCCGCCGTCGCCGGCTCGGTCGCCGTCAGCGTCTACACCGCCAGCTTCGAGGAGCAGTACCGGCGCGAGTACGTCGCCCACGGTCCCTCGGGCGCCGTCCTGCTCGGCAGCGGCTGGCTGTCCGGCACCGACGGCAAGCTGCTGCCGCAGATGCGCGAGGCCGTCGAGCGCAGCATCCCCGACCTCGGCCCGCGGGCCGACGTCCAGAACGTGCACTACAAGGGCGACTGCTCCGACGGCGGGCCGTGCGGCTACATCAGCGTCGACCTGCCCAAGGAGATCCGCTGCCCGGTCCTCGACGACGACCGCGAGTTCGGGCCCGGGGAGGCCGAGCGGATCCTGTCGACCGACAAGCGCTGCCAGACCGACGACCGTCGCGGCAGCCCCTTCGGGTCGCTGACGGCCGGCGACGCCGTCCTGCTGCACAACCTCTACGGCGTCACCGACCCGGCCGCCGGCCAGGCCCTCGCCGCCGGCAAGGCCGTGGTCTTCGACGCCCGGTACCTCAAGGACGGCAAGCTCGCCCTGAACTACAACGAGCCGACCGACTTCAACGTGAGCGGCGGCCCCGCCCGCAAGCCCGTCCGTCACGAGGTCGCCGTCGACGCGGTCCTCGCCGACGCGGTGCTGCCCGCCCCCGGGCAGGCCGTGATCAGCCCGGACACCGCCGCCAGGCTGGGCTTCACCACCGCGACGTCCGGCTCGGTCTGGCTCCCCGGCGCGGCGCCCTCGGACGGCTCCCAGCAGAAGGCCGACGGCGCGCTCGCCAGGATCACCGACCGGGGGCTCCTCACCGTCGAGCGCGGCTACCAGTCCAGGGCCGGTCTCATCACCCTCGGCCTGACCGTCTTCGCCGGTCTGGTCGCCCTCGGCGCGGCCGGGATCGCCACCGGACTGGCCGCCGCGGACTCCCAGCGGGACCTGACCACCCTCGCGGCGGTCGGCGCCGAGCCCCGGATCCGGCGCTCGCTGTCCGGCTTCCAGTGCGGGGTGATCGCCGCCATGGGCGCCCTGCTCGGCGTGGTCAGCGGCATCGTGCCGGGCGTGGCGCTGCGCAAGGTCGAGGGAGCGGCGAACAACTACCCCGGCATCAGCCCCGAGAAGCTCGCCGACAAGGCGCTCGTGGTCTTCCCGTGGCCCACCATCGCCGCCATCGTCGTGGTGCTCCCGCTGCTCGCGGCCGCCCTCGCGGCGGTGCTCACCCGCTCGCGGATCACGATGCTGCGCCGCTCGGGCTGAGGCCCCGTCCCGCCCCCGTCACCCCCGTCCGCGCCCGTGCCGCGGCGGGGGTGACGGAGGTTACAGCCCCGGGAGCGCCCGGCACCCGGACGGCCGGGGCGGGCACCCGCACGGGCGAACTACAGTCGTCGGTATGACGAGAACCCCGGACAGCGCCGTCCGCTCCTACATCGACCGGCACCAGGCCGCCTTCCTCGCCGACCTGGCGCAGTGGCTGGCCATCCCCTCGGTCTCCGCCGACCCGGAGCGCGCCGGCGACGTGCGGCGCTCCGCCGAGTGGCTGGCCGCCAAGCTGGGCGAGACCGGCTTCCCGGTCGCCGAGGTGTGGGAGACCGACGGGCTGCCGGCGGTGTTCGCCGAGTGGCCTTCCGGGGACCCGTCCGCGCCCACCGTCCTGGTCTACGGGCACCACGACGTGCAGCCCGCCGCCAAGGAGGACGGCTGGGACACCGAGCCGTTCACCCCGACCGTGGTCGGCGACCGGCTGTACGCGCGCGGCGCCGCCGACGACAAGGGCCAGGTGTTCTTCCACACCCTGGGCGTGCGCGCCCACCTGGACGCGACCGGCCGCACCGCGCCGGCCGTCAACCTCAAGCTGCTGATCGAGGGCGAGGAGGAGTCCGGCTCGCCGAACTTCGCCGACCTGGTCCGCCGCGAGGCCGACCGGCTGGCCGCCGACGTGGTCGTCATCTCCGACACCGGCATGTGGTCCGCCTCCACGCCGACCGTCTGCACCGGCATGCGCGGTCTCGCCGACGCCCAGATCGACCTGTACGGGCCGGACACCGACATCCACTCCGGCTCCTTCGGCGGTGCCGTCCCCAACCCGGCCCAGGTCGCGGCCGAGCTGGCCGCCGGCCTGCACGACGCCGACCACCGGGTGGCGGTCCCGGGCTTCTACGACGGCGTGGTCGAGCTGACCGACCGCGAGCGCGAGCTGTTCGCCGAACTGCCCTTCGACGAGGAGCAGTGGCTGAAGGTCGCCAAGTCGTACGGCACCCGGGGCGAGGCCGGCTACTCCACCCTGGAGCGGATCTGGGCCCGCCCGACCGCCGAGGTCAACGGGATCTGGGGCGGCTACACCGGCCCCGGCGGCAAGACCATCGTCCCCGCGTCGGCGCACCTCAAGCTGTCCTTCCGGCTGGTCGCCGGGCAGGAGGTGGAGAAGGTCCGCGAGGCGGTGCGGGCCTGGGTGGCCGAGCGGGTGCCCGAGGGCGTCCGGTACGAGCTGGTCTTCCCGGGCGCGACCCGGCCCTGCCTGACCCCGTTGGACCACCCGGCGCTGCAGTCCACCGTCCGGGCGATGGGCCGGGCCTTCGGGCAGAAGATCCTCTTCACCCGCGAGGGCGGCTCCGGCCCGGCGGCCGACCTGCAGGACGTGCTGGGCGCGCCGGTCCTGTTCCTCGGCATCTCGGTGCCCTCGGACGGCTGGCACTCGGTCAACGAGAAGGTCGAGCTCGACCTGCTGGCCAAGGGCGTGGAGACCGCCGCGTACCTGTGGGGCGACCTGGCCGAGAACTTCCGGCCCGGCGCGTGACCGACGCTCCGCACACCGAGGCAGTCAGATCACTCATCCGGATGATTCACCACGTGGGGATGGAACGACGTGAGCACCGTGCCTGAGACCGAGCGCCCGCTGCACCTGGCCCTGGCCAGGGCCGGGGTGGACCGGGCGGCCGAGCACCGGTTCGACGAGCCCTGGCTGGCGGCGGCCTGGAGCCACCCGAACACCCGGGTGCTGCCGATCGCCGGCGGCGAGGCGTTCGTGGTCGACACCGCGAAGGGCACCGAACTCGTGCTGCTGCCGTCCTTCGAGGCGCCGCAGACCGGCGACCGGTACTTCCTCGGCACCGACCAGGACGGCGTCTCGTACTTCGCGCTGGCCGGCGAGAGCCTGCCGGGGCGGCTGGACGGCGACGCCCGCCCGGCCGGGCTGCGCGAGGTCGGCGGGCTGCTGTCGGACCGGGACGCCGGACTGCTGGTGCACGCGGTCGCGCTGGAGCACTGGCACCGGCTGCACAGCTTCTGCTCGCGCTGCGGGCACCCGACCGAGAAGGCCGGCGCCGGGCACGTGCGGCGCTGCACCTCGTGCGCGGCCGAGCACTACCCGCGCACCGACCCGGCGGTGATCATGGTGATCACCGACGAGCAGGACCGCTGCCTGCTCGGCCGCCAGGCGCTGTGGCCGGAGGGCCGCTGGTCGACCCTGGCCGGCTTCGTCGAGCCGGGGGAGTCCATCGAGCAGGCGGTGGCCCGCGAGGTGCACGAGGAGGCGGGCGTGCGGGTCGGCGAGGTGCGCTACGTCGCCAGCCAGCCGTGGCCGTTCCCCTCCAGCCTGATGCTCGGCTTCGCGGGCAAGGCGGTGCCGGGCGGCACCGACATCACCGTGGACGGCGAGGAGCTGGCCGAGGCGCGCTGGTTCTCCCGCGAGGAGCTGAAGGCCGGGATGGAGGCGGGCGAGATCCTGCCGCCGTCCGGCATCTCGATCGCGCGGCACCTGGTCGAGCTCTGGTACGGCGAGCCGCTGCCCCCGGCGGCGCGCTGGTAATTCGGTGCGGGGGGTTCCGCCGGGCGGGGCCTCCGGGGAAAGGGGGCGTGCGACCAATGTCGCGCGCCCCCTCCTTTCTTTTCAATCCCTTCCCGAATTCCACACCACCTTCTGTTCGTATCCGGACGGGCCAGTTCTGCTACCGGAACGCGGTCCGGGAGGGTCGTCGTCGACCCGCACGGACGACATTGCCGGAAACGGCTGAAACCGCGTCACCGCGCTCGCTACATTCACTCGGGTGACAATCCCCCGGGGCACCGCCCAATCGCCCAAATACCAGCGCCTCGCCGCCGACCTCCGCCGTCGGATCGCCGAGGGCGAGTTCACCGCCGACGCCGCCCTGCCGGTCGAGAGCGAACTGGAGCGCCAGTACGGCGTCGCCCGCAACACCGTCCGCCTCGCCGTCGACGTCCTGGTCAACGAGGGCCGCCTGGTCCGCCTCCAGGGAAAGGGCACCTACCTGCGCGAACACCCGGTCCTGGACCACCGCGCCTTCGGTCCGACCTCGACCCCCGCGCCGCGCGACTGCCTGGCCGCGCCCTCCGCCGTCTACCTCGGCGAGGCCGCCGAAGCCGGGCGCGAACTCAGCACCGACTTCGAGATGATGATCGTCCGGGCCCGGGTCGACATCGCCGAACGCCTCGGACTGCGCCCCGGCGAGGCCATCGTGGTCCGCCGTCAGCTGCGGCTGCTCGACCGCGAGCCGTACTCCATCGAGGAGAGCCACTACCGGGCCGGCCTCGCCGCCGGCACCCCGCTGATGGAACCCGACCCCGTCGAGGGCGGGGACGAGGCCGTGCTCGCCACCCTCGGGCGCACCGAGGTCGGGGCCGTCGACCACCTCGTCGCCCGGATGCCCGGCCCCGAGGAGGCCCAGTGGTTCCAGGGCGGCCCCGGTGTGCCGCTCATGGTGCAGACCCGCGTCACCTACGACCGCCGCGGGCCCGTGCGGGTCATCGAGACCCGCTACTCGGCCGACCGCAGCCGGCTCGTCTACGGCGTCGGCGACCTCGACGCGCGCACCAGCCTGCCCGCGCCCGCCGCGCCCGTCGACCCCGCCCGGGCCGACGCGACGTGACGCGCGCCGGCCCGGGCGGCCCGGCCGGATCAGGCTGCCAGGGCCTTCTTGACCTGCAGCAGGCTCGGGTTGGTCATGACCACCCGCTCGCCGCCGCCCACCGGCGTCACCAGCACCGTCGGCACCGTCTGGTTGCCGTTGTTCACCGACTCGACGAAGGACGCCGACGCCGGGTCCTCCTCGATGTTGATCTCGGTGTAGCCGATGCCTTCACGGTCCAGCTGGCTCTTGAGCCGGTTGCAGTAACCACACCAGGTCGTGCTGTACATCGTCACGGTGCCGGACATCGAGGGGGCTCCTTAGGAAGAGGGGTGCGTTCGGTCTCCGGGACGAACGTCCACCGGACGGCGGGCATTCCGGCCCGCCACCGACCACACTGCGGAGCGATCATCCTGCGATCACACCGGGCCTGTGGACAACCCCGCCCCCGTTGTCCCACCGGGCTGAGAGGATGGAACGCATGCAGGAAGACCTCTTGAGCGGCAGCCCCCACGACGCCTCCCACGGCTCCCCCTGGGCCGACCCCGGCGCCGCCACGGGCCCGGACGCCGTGCTCGCCGGGCTCGACCCCGAACAGCGCGCCGTCGCCACCGCCCTGCAGGGCCCCGTCTGCGTCCTCGCCGGCGCCGGCACCGGCAAGACCCGCGCCATCACCCACCGCATCGCCTACGGCGTCCGCAGCGGCGTCTACCACCCCCAGCAGGTGCTCGCCGTCACCTTCACCGCCCGCGCCGCCGGCGAGATGCGCGGCCGGCTGCGCCAGCTCGGCGCCGAGGGCGTCCAGGCCCGCACCTTCCACGCCGCCGCCCTGCGCCAGCTCCACTACTTCTGGCCCCGCGCCGTCGGCGGCCCCGTGCCCCAGCTCCTGGAGCGCAAGGTCCAGCTCGTCGCCGAGGCCGCCGGCCGCTGCGGCCTGCGCGTCCAGCGCACCGAACTGCGCGACCTCACCGCCGAGATCGAGTGGGCCAAGGTCACCCAGACCGCCCCCGAGGACTACCCCGCGGCCGTCGCCAAGTCCGGCCGCGAGGCCCCCCGCGACCCGGCCGAGACCGCCCAGGTCTACCGCGTGTACGAGGAGACCAAGAGCCGCCGCGGCACCATCGACTTCGAGGACGTGTTGCTGCTCACCGCCGCGATCCTGGAGGACCGGCCGGACATCGCCGACCAGGTCCGCTCCCAGTACCGGCACTTCACCGTCGACGAGTACCAGGACGTCTCCCCGCTCCAGCAGCGCCTGCTCGACCAGTGGACCGGGCCCGGCGGCGGCGCCAGCCTCTGCGTCGTCGGCGACGCCAGCCAGACCATCTACTCCTTCACCGGCGCCACCCCCGACTACCTGCTGAACTTCCGCGGCCGTCACCCCGAGGCCACCGTCGTCAAGCTCGTCCGCGACTACCGCTCCACCCCGCAGGTCGTCCACCTCGCGAACGGACTGCTCTCCCAGGCCCGCGGCGAGGCCGCCCGCCACCGCCTCGAACTCGTCTCCCAGCGCGAGGCCGGCCCCGAGCCCGTCTACACCGAGTACGAGGACGAACCCACCGAGGCCGAGACCACCGCCCGCCGGATCAAGGACCTCATCGCCACCGGCGTGCGCGCCAGCGAGATCGCCGTCCTCTTCCGCACGAACGGCCAGTCCGAGGTCTACGAGCAGGCCCTCGCCGACCTCGGCGTCCCCTACCAGCTCAAGGGCGCCGAGCGCTTCTTCGAGCGCCCCGAGGTCCGCGACGCCGGCGTCCTGCTGCGCGGCGCCGCCCGGGCCGCCTCCGACCCCCTCACCGCGGACGCCCCCGACCTCGCCGGCCAGGTCCGCGCGGTCCTCGCCACCCGCGGCTTCACCGCCGAGCCGCCGGCCGGCTCGGGCGCGGTCCGCGACCGCTGGGAGTCCCTCGCCGCTCTCGTCCGCCTCGCCGAGGAGTTCGAGCGCACCCGCGCCGCCGAGGGGCTGGGCACCGACCTCGCCGCCTACGTCGCCGAACTCGACGCCCGCGCCGCCGCCCAGCACGCCCCCGCCGTCGAGGGCGTCACCCTCGCCTCCCTGCACGCGGCCAAGGGCCTCGAATGGGACGCCGTCTTCCTCGTCGGCCTCACCGAGGGCACCCTGCCGATCATCTACGCGAAGACCGACGAGCAGGTCGAGGAGGAACGCCGCCTCCTCTACGTCGGGGTCACCCGCGCCCGCAAGCACCTCACGCTCTCCTGGGCGCTCTCCCGCTCCCCGGGCGGGCGCGCGAGCCGCAAGCCCAGCCGTTTCCTCGACGGGCTGCGCCCCGGCTCCTCCGCACCCGGCGCGCGGACCGGCGCGCGCGGCGGCCGCGGGGGCGTCGAGCACGGCGAGCGCTCCGCCGCCCGGCGGGTCCGCGGACCGGTCACGTGCCGGGTCTGCGACCGGGTGCTCACCGATGCCGTCGAGCGCAAGCTGCGCCGCTGCGAGAGCTGCCCCTCCACGATGGACGAGGCGCTCTACGAGCGGCTGCGCGAGTGGCGGGCCCGGCAGGCCAAGAAGCAGGGCGCCCCGGCCTACGTGGTGTTCACCGACGCGACGCTGATGGCGATCGCCGAGGACGTGCCCGCCAACCGCCAGGACCTGGCCTCGATCTCGGGGGTCGGTGCGATGAAGCTGGACAAGTACGGGGCGGCCGTGCTCTCGTTGTGTGCGGGGGAGGAGCCCGAGGAGGATCCGGACGGCGTCGAGGACGACGGTCCGGTCGATCCGGCGTGAGCCGGCGCGGGCGCGGTCCAGGGGACTGCTCGGGGACTTCCGAACCGGCTGCGGAGCGCGCCGTGGAACTCACCGCGAAAAATAGTTTGCGCGGCGTACCGGGAGCGCAATAGCCTGCCGGGGCGGTCAAGGGGACGCGATCGCACGGGGTCACACCTGTGCCGAATCCCCCGCACCCACACAGCTTCACCGAGACAGACATCCGAACATTCGGAGCCGGGGCGACCTGGCTCCGCGAGACGCCGAGAGGAGGCGAAGACAGTGGGAAACATCATGATCACCAAAATGACTGGCCAGACCGTTGTCGCTGCCTCCCTGCGTGCCGCCCGTCTGCGGGCGCTCGCCGAGCTCGGTGGAACCGGTCTGGGTCTCGACACCACCGGTGTCTCCTTCGCCCCCGTTGTCAGTGGTCTTGGACACACTGATCTGTGCCTCACGGGCAGCAGGAGCGTCGAAGGCACCTCGGTCGAGACCGGTCTGTCCCGTGGCTGGGCGTCGTTCGGCACGCCGCGCTCCCTGCGCGACGAGCGACCGACCCAGGCACCGAAGGCGGCCGTAGCCGCCGCCATGCATGGCGGCTATGAGCAGGTCATCGGTGCCGGAAACCCCCAGAAGCAGAACGAGCAGCAGATTAACCAGGCCATGGCCGCCTTCAACGGCGCCAAGGCCGTCCGGATGTGGGCCTTCCGCGGGCCTGAACCCTGGAGAGAACGAACCTGAGTCAGCCTCAGGTCGGCACCTCCAGGGCCGCGGAACCCGTCACACCGGGATCCGCGGCCCTTCTGTTTTGTCCGGTACGCAAGACCACCCAGGCCCTCCGGGGCCTCCGGCCCAGCACCACCAGTCACCTGGGCCGGAACCACTGAGAAGACGAGGAAGACGCCACAGTGTCCACGGTCATCACGCCGCCCACCCCGTCCGTACCGCCGACAAGCCAGATCACCAAGGCCGACCAGGCCGACCCCCCGGAGGTTCTTTCCATGCAGATCAGCTCGATCGAGCAGGCCGAAGCGCTCGGTCTCCCCATCCCCTGCCGCGCGTTCGACCCCGAGGTCTTCTTCGCCGAGACGCCGGCCGACGTCGAGTACGCGAAGTCCCTCTGCGGCACCTGCCCGGTGAAGGACTCCTGCCTGGCCGGCGCCCTGGAGCGGCGCGAGCCGTGGGGCGTCTGGGGCGGCGAGCTGTTCGTCCAGGGCGTCGTCGTGGCCCGCAAGCGTCCCCGTGGCCGTCCGCGCAAGACCGAGGTCATGGCGTGAACCCCGCCGACCAGGCCAGGGTCGTCCGCCGGGGAGAGCAGCCCCCGCTGGACAGCGCCCTCCGCCGTTCCGTGCGGATCGCCGCCGCCAAGGCCGATGCCGCAGCCCGAACCCCATTCCCGAGCACGCACCACGAGCAGGACCACCACATGACCCCCGCCGTCGTCGATCCCACCGCCCGCGCCGAGCAGGCCGCAGAACTCCAGACCCAGAACAGGATCCTCGAAATGCAACTCCTCCACGAATCCCTGGCCCGTGCCCATATGCAAGACAGGCTCCACGAGGCCGAGAACCAACGGCTCGTCAGCCGGGTCATCCGGGCCCGCAGGCTCCGGCAGCGGGCCGAGCGGGCCTCGCTGCGGGCGCGCAAGGCGCTCGCCGTGGCGCTGATGTAGAACCCGTGGGCCCGTCGGGCCTCTTCCGTCCGACCCCCGTCGTGCCGCAGGCCGCTCCCCATCCAGGGGGAGCGGCCTGCGGCCGTCGGGGCCCGGTGGGCGGTGGCCTCCGCCGGTGCCCGGCGCCGTCAGCCCTTCGTGAGGCGGGCGGAGCCGGTGCCCTTGCGGGCCTTCGGCTGCTCCGACCGCTCGGGCCCCGCGGGGTGCCCGGGCCGGTGCGACGGCCGCGTCCGGTCGGCGAACTCGGGGAGCCAGTCCAGCATCTCCGCGCGGAACGGCGCCTTGGCGCCCAGCTGGCACAGCACGCCGATGGTGCTCAGCGTCACCCGGTGGATCAGCAGGTACGCGGGCGGCAGGTTGAGCTGCTTGCCCAGGTTGTAGGCGGGCGAGCGCGGGTCGGCGATCCGGGCCGCCTGGGAGCGCATCCAGGCCCGGGTGAAGTGGAAGCTCTCCACCGCGGCCGGCTCGATGATCGGCAGCAGGTAGTCCAGCACCGCGTCCGGATCCAGCTGGATCGAGGGCTTCACGAAGCCCTCCTCGCGCAGCATCTGCAGCACGCCCGCCGCGTCCCCGGCCAGTGCCATCCGCAGCGACGCCCCGATCGGCGCGGGCAGGCCGCCCGGAAGCCGGTCCACGGTGCCGAAGTCCAGGACGCCCAGCCGCCAGCCGGACACCGGGCCGTCGTCCTTCAGCAGCCGGAAGTTGCCCGGGTGCGGGTCCGCGTGCAGCAGGCCGGTCCGGGACGGGCCGGCGAACAGGAACCGGGCCAGCAGCTGCCCGGCGCGGTCGCGCTCCTCCTGGGTGCCGCGCGCGATCACCTCGGCCAGCGGGGTGCCGTCCATCCACTCGGTGACCAGCACCTGGTCGGCCTGCGCCACCACGCCCGGCACCGCGATGTCCGGGTCGCCCGCGAACTCCTCGGCGTGCCGGCGCTGGGCCTGCGACTCCAGCTCGTAGTCGAGCTCCTCCGACACCCGCTCGCGCAGCTCGGCGATCAGCGGCTTGATGTCCAGCCCGGGGATCAGCGGGCCCAGCAGCCAGGCCACCCGGCTCAGCTGCGACAGGTCCGCGAGCAGCGCGTCGCCCGCGCCCGGGTACTGCACCTTGACCGCGACCCGGCGGCCGTCGTGCCAGACCGCCCTGTGCACCTGCCCGATCGAGGCCGCGGCCGCGGGGCGGTCATCGAACTCCAGGAACAGCTCGCGCCAGTCCTCCCCGAGCCGCTGGGCGAGGGCGGTGTGCACCGTGGCGGCGGGCATCGGGGGAGCGGCGTCCTGCAGCTTGGTGAGCGCCGCCCGGTACGGACCGGCGACCTCCTCGGGCAGCGCGGCCTCGAAGACGGACAGCACCTGCCCGAACTTCATCGCCCCGCCCTTGAGTTCGCCGAGGACCTTGAACAGCTGGTCCGCGGTGGCCTGTTGGAGCTCGGCGGTGACCACCTCGGCGGAGCGGCCGCCGATGCGCCTGCCCAGGCCGAGCGTGGCGCGACCGGCTATTCCCAGCGGCAGGGCGGCGAGCCGTGCCGTGCGGGTCACTGCCTTGCGCGGAAGATCGCTCACCCGGGCCTCCAATCCCTGGCCCCCCGACACCGGACGGCCGACCATCACTACGCCATTGTGCCCGCTCCCCGCCCCGGGCCCGGCGGAATTCCGCGGGGCGGGGTGGGGAACGACGTCCCCTTTGCGGGGACTTGGGCGGCTTGGTCCGGTCGGCCGGGGTCAGCGGGGCAGGCGCAGGGCGAGGCCGTCCAGGACGACCTCCAGGCCGTAGCCGAACTTGCTGTTGCGGACCTCGACCGGGTCGGGGCTGGCGGCGGCGGCCGCGTAGGCGTCGGCGAGGTGGGCGTAGTCGGCGCTGGCCTGCCGGGCGGCGGGCATCAGGCGGGCGATGAAGTCGGCCTCGCTCTCCCCGGAGCGGGCGACGGTGGTGAGCCAGGCCGCCTCGGTGGTGCTCATCCCGACGACGTAGGAGATGAGCGTGTCGATCGCCCGGACGGGCTCGGGGAATCCGACGGCGGTGAAGAACGCGGTCAGTCGCTCGCCGTAGGACGCCAGATTGGGGCCGAGGTAGGCGAGGCCGGCCTGGCCCAGCACGGAGGAGAGCCAGGGGTGGCGCAGGGCCGTCGCGCGGAAGGCCTCGGCGGCCTCGGTGGCCGCGGCGCGCCAGTCGGGGCTGTCGGCGGGCGGCAGGGCCATCTCGCCGAAGACCTCGTCCACGGCGAGCTCCATCAGCTCGTCCTTGGTGGCCACGTGCCGGTAGAGGGAGGTGGCGCCCGCGTTCAGGCGGGCGGCGAGCTTGCGCATGCTCAGGGCTTCTATGCCCTCGGCGTCCAGTACGACGATCGCCTCGCGGACGATCGCGGTCCGGCTGAGAGCCGGCTGGTCGGGCTCGCTCTGCCGTCGGGCCCACACGGACGGGATCGGGTTCGTTCGGGCGGCCATGGCGGCTCCTCCTCCTACACGCTGCGGACACCGTTCGCAGTGAGCGTACAGGAGTCGGATGTTGCGCACACCGTTCCGATGTGCGTACAGTGTTCGCACCGAAGGAACGCAGTGCGCACCCGGGGAACGGTGTGCGCAGATGGGGAGGAGTGGCCGATGTCAGCCGACGACGTGACCGCGGGGAGCGACACCGGGAACAGCGACACCGGGGGCCGCAACCCGCACCGCTGGTGGATCCTGGTCGTGCTCTGCCTGAGCTCGCTCGTGCTGGTGGTCGACAGCATGGCCCTGACCGTCGCGGTGCCCTCGATGACCGCCGACCTCGGCGCGAGCGCCCAGGACACCCAGTGGATCCTCGACTCCTACGTCCTGGTCTTCGCCGGCC
This sequence comes from Kitasatospora sp. NPDC048545, assembly GCF_040651155.1. Classification (NCBI taxonomy): domain Bacteria; kingdom Bacillati; phylum Actinomycetota; class Actinomycetes; order Kitasatosporales; family Streptomycetaceae; genus Kitasatospora; species Kitasatospora sp. NPDC048545. Next base: position 77,079 of record NZ_JBEZIQ010000025.1, on the reverse strand, counting down.
TGCTGCTGACCTCGGGCAGCCTCGGTGACCGCTTCGGCCGCCGGAAGGTCATGATCATCGGGTTGCTGCTCTTCGGGGCGGCGTCGCTCGCGGCGGTCTTCTGCGCCAATCCCGGCGAGGTCATCGCGGCCCGGATCGCGATGGGCGTCGGCGGGGCGCTGATCATGCCCTCGACGCTGTCGATCCTCATCACGGTCTTCGACGAGGAGGAGCGCAACAAGGCGATGGCCGCCTGGGGTTCGGTGGCGATGCTGGGGCTGGTCGGCAGCCCGGTGCTTGGCGGCGTGCTGATCGACCACTTCTCGTGGCACTCGATCTTCTTCATCAACGTCCCCGTGGTGGTGCTGGCGATCCTGGCGGGCCTGCTGCTGATGCCGGAGTCCAAGGGGCCGTGGCAGAAGCCCGACCCGCTCGGTGCGGTGCTGTCGGCCGTCGGCATGACCGCCCTGATCTGGTGGATCATCGAGATCCCGCTGCACGGCGCGTTCACCGGCCGCGCGCTGGTCACCCTCGCCGTCGCGGTGGTCGCGCTGGTCGGGTTCGTGGTCTGGGAGAACGTCACCGCCGCGCCGATGGTGCCGCTGTTCCTCTTCAAGGCCCGCAACTTCAGCGGGGGCTCGCTCTCGCTGACCCTGGTGCAGATCGGCAACGGCGGGCTGCTGCTCGTGCTCACCCAGTACCTGCAGTTCGTGCTCGGGTACTCGCCGGTCAAGGCGGGCCTGGCCTTCCTGCCGCTGGCCGTCGCGGCGCTGGTCGGCAACGGGGCCGGCGCCAAGTTCGCGGCGAGGACCGGCAACCGGGCGCTGATCCTCACGGGGATGCTCGTCATGTCCGCCTCGTTCGCCCTGCTGACCACCGTCTCGGCCGACACCGGATTCGCCGTCCCGGCGGTCGCTCTCGGGCTGCTCGGCCTCGGGGCGGGCCTGGCCATGCCGGCGGCGGTGGGCGCGCTGATGGGGACGATCCCGCCGGAGCAGGCGGGCGTCGGCTCGGCGCTGAACGACACTATCCAGCAGGCGGGCACCGCGCTCGGCATCGCCATCCTGGGCTCGCTGCTGTCGAGCGGCTTCGCGAGCGGGATGCCGGCCGGGACGCCGGAGCAGGCGAAGCACTCGATCGCCGGGGCACTGGCGATCGCCCACGGGGACGCCGGACTCGTCCGGACCGCCCGGGAGGCCTTCACCGGGGCGATGGCGACGACCTTCACGGTCAGCGCGATCGGCGTGCTGGCGGCGGCGCTGGTGGCCACCCTGGTGATGCGGGACCGGAAGGCGCCGGCGGGTACCGAGGCGGAGGCGGGGGAGGCCGCGATCGCCGCCTGAGGTCCGGTCCGGCCCCGGTCGGGCCGGTGAGGGCCGCGGTGAGGACCACCGGGAAGGCCGGCGCCCCGGGGCGCCGGCCTTCGGCGTTCCCCGGAGCTGTCGCCGCCCCCTCACCCCGGCGGCAACGGCTGCCACAGGCACCCGCAGTCCGGGTGCCCCCGCAGTCGCAGCCGCCGGGCCGTCCCGTCGCCCGCCGACACCTCGCACCACCCGTCCACGCTCGGCGGCCGGCCGCCGTCCAGGTACACCTGGACGTGCAGCGCGGCCAGCCCGGCGACCGCCGTCGCCAGGGCCGTGTCGCAGGCCGGCGTGCGGGCGCGTCCGGGACCTCCGTGCGCCAGCTGGGTCAGGACCCGCGGCCAGGCCGCGTCCTCGTCCTCCCGCCGCAGCACCAGGCAGTGCCCGCACGCCGACATCCCCGGGACCACCAGCGGCCCGACGACACCGAACTCCTCGACCACGCCCACGTACAGGTGCGGCACCCCGGCCCGGAGCAGCAGCCGGGCCTCGTACGTCCCGCCCGCGAAGGCGGCGCTGCCGTCCCGGGGCGCGAGGACCACGAAGTCCGGTGGCGGGTCGCCGGGCCGGCGGCGCGGTGCCGCTGCCGGGGCCGCCGGGCGGCCCGCGGCGCGCCGCACGGCCTCCCGCGCCGCCGTCGAGCGCAGCCGGCCGACGTCCCCGGGCGGCAGCCCCGCCGGGGAGCAGTCACCCGGCCTCACCCGGCCGCCGTCCGCGACGGTGACCGTGCCCGCTCCGCCGGCGGCGAGCACCGCGGCCACGGCGGCGCCGACCCGGCCCGCGCCGCGCACCTCGATCCGGGCGTCGGCCCGGCGGGCCAGGACGGCGGGGGCGGCGCCCGGGCCGGAGTGGACCAGGGAGAGCGAGGCCAGGTCGGGCCCGAGCAGTTCGCGCTGCGGCTGGGGGAAGCGGGCCAGCGCCCGGTCGGTGGCCTCCGCGTCGTCCAGCAGCCCGGTCTCCGCGAGTTCGGTCAGCAGGGTGTCGGCCGGCTCGCGGCCGAGCCCGATCCGCTCGCCGGCCTCCACCAGCTCGGGTCGGTCGCGGGTGCCGTCGAGCAGCCCGAGGAACTCGCACAGGGCCGGGTCGGCGTTGCCGAGCATCCCCGCGTGCCGGGTGACGGTGCCGAACTGCAGGGTCTCGGAGTCCCGCCAGCTGCGGGACAGGGCGGGCTTCAGAGCGAGGCGCACGGCGATCTCCCTTCCGATCGTTTCCGGACGGTCGACCGCAGCATGCCCCACCGGACCGGCGGCCCGCCGACCGTTGTCCACAGGCCCGCACACATGATCGGAAGAGCAGTTCGCGCACCCTGTGGATAACTGGCCATCCTCTCCGGCGTCGGTTTCCGGACACCCGCCGTCGACTTTTCGTTCCCGATCACTCCATGAAAGATTCCGGCCATGGCAGCGGACTTCTGTCCGTGGCACCGGGTAACGTCGGGTGGCATGGCAGCCGAGCGGGACTCCCATCCACCGGCGTCGCGTCGGCGTGCCCGTGCAGCGTCCGGGTCGCAGATCGCGACGCCGAACACGCGCGGGCGCCCGGACCAGAAGCACCCCGAGCAGCAGTCGAGGCCGGCGCCGTCGCAGCACCCGCACGTCGGGGCGGTCTCCCCGGAGGCGCACGACCGCAGCCGGGTCGAGGTCCGCCGCAGCGCCCGTCGCAGTCGTACGGTCTCCGCCTACCGCGAGGGCGACCGCACCGTCGTGCTGATCCCGGCCCGGATGTCGCACGCCGAGGAACAGCGCTGGGTCGCGCAGATGCTGGAGAAGCTCGCCGCCCAGGAGTCCCGGCGGATCCCCGGGGACGAGGCCCTGATGACCCGGGCCCGCGAACTGTCGGCCGCCTTCCTGGACGGTCGCGCCCATCCCAGTCAGGTCCGCTGGGTCACCAACCAGAACTCGCGCTGGGGCTCCTGCACCCCGAGCGAGGGCACGATCCGCCTCTCGCACCGCCTCCAGGGCATGCCGGAGTACGTGCTGGACTACGTGCTGCTGCACGAGCTGGCGCACCTGCTGGTGCCGGACCACGGTCCGGCGTTCTGGGCCCTGTTGGAGGCCTACCCCCGTACCGAGCGGGCCCGCGGCTACCTGGAGGGCGTGGTTTCGGCGGCCCGTCTGCCGCACATCCCCGGGGCCCGGCACTCCGACCAGCGCCCGGACCCGGCCGCGTCCTGCGGCTGAGGCCCGCGGCGGCCGAGCCGGCCGCGGCCCGAGCGGACGGCCCGGAAGGGACGGACGGAGCGGTGGCGGGGCCGACCGGAGGACGACAAGAAGGGGGCGCGGGCCGATACGGCCCGCGCCCCCTTCTCGTGTCACACCTCAGCCGGTCAGCTGCCGCGCCCGGGCCACCAGGTCGCGCACCGAGTGGTCGGTGAGCTCCGGCAGCCGCTCGTAGTCGAACCAGCGCAGGTCCAGCGACTCCTCGCTGATCAGCGCCTGCGCGCCGGCCGGGGCCACCGCGACGTACTGGACGTCCAGGTGGGTGTTCTCCGGCCGGTCCTTGCCGGTGCAGCGGACCTGGTGGCGGTCCAGCTTGGCCGGGACCGGGACGCCGTCCGCCTCCAGCAGGACCAGGTCGGGGATGCCGGACTCCTCGACGGCCTCGCGCAGCGCGGCCGAGGCGAGGTCGCGGTCGCCGGGCTCGCAGTGCCCGCCCATCTGCAGCCACATGCCGACCTTGGGGTGCAGGGTGAGCAGCACCCGCCCGGCCACCGGGTCGACGACCGCCGCGCTCGCGGTGATGTGCGCGGGCAGGCAGGAGCGGAACATGCCCCCGGGCTGCTCGGCCAGGTGCTCCAGGTAGTCGAGCCGCAGCCGTTCCTGGTCCTCGTCGGCGGGGTGCCACCCGGACAGCGTGCGGACGGCGTCCGCGTGCAGGGTGGACGCGGACGTGTCGGTGTCCGTCATGCGGTGGGCTCGCCCTTCCCGTCGGTGCCGTCGGCCTTCGGCCCGTTGCCGCCCTGGCTGGTGCCGTCCTCGCCGGAGTCGCCCTTGGTGAGGTCGGGCTTGCCGGCCGCGGCCTCGCCCAGCAGCTTGTCGAGCGCGTCGAAGTCGATCCCGCCCTCCAGGTCGTCCCCGCCGCCCCGGTGCACGAAGGCGTCCGGGTCGTCGAGGTCGGCGGCCGTGGGCAGCATGTCCGGGTGTCCCCAGAGTGCGTCGCGGCCCTCGACGCCGCGGGCGTCGGCGAGCAGCGCCCACAGCCGGGAGGCGTCGCGCAGGCGGCGCGGGCGGAGCTCCAGGCCGACCAGGGTGGCGAAGGTCTGCTCGGCGGGCCCGCCGGCCGCGCGGCGGCGGCGGACGGTCTCGCGCAGCGCGCCGGCCTGCGGCAGGTGCGGTTCGGCGGCGGCGTGCACGACAGCGTCGACCCAGCCCTCGACCAGCGCGAGCGCGGTCTCCAAGCGGGCGAGCGCGGCCTTCTGCTCGGGGGTGTCCTCGGGCTGCAGCAGACCGCCGGCCAGCGCCTCCTGGAGCGCCTCCGGGTTGCTCGGGTCGAGCCGGCCGACGAGCTCCTCCATGCGGGAGGTGTCGACCTTGATGCCGCGCGCGTAGGCCTCGACGGCGCCCAGCAGGTGGGCGCGCAGCCACGGCACGTGGGCGAAGAGCCGCTGGTGGGCGGCCTCGCGCAGGGCGAGGTAGAGGCGGACCTCGTCGGCGGGCACGCTCAGGCCCTCGCCGAACTCGGCGACGTTCTGCGGCAGCAGCGCGGCCTTGCCGGCCGGGGCGAGTGGCAGGCCGACATCGGCGGAGCCGACCACCTCGGCGGCGAGGGCGCCGAGCGCCTGGCCGATCTGGGTGCCGAACATGGCGCCGCCCATGGAGCGCATCATGCCCATCAGCGGGCCGGCCATGGCCTGCATCTCCTCGGGCAGGATGCCGCCCATGGCGTTGCCGACGCGCTCGGCGACCGGGTCGACCAGGTCCTTCCAGACCGGGAGGGTGGCCTCGATCCACTCGGCGCGGCTCCAGGCGACGGCGGTGCCGGCGCCGGAGGGGAACTCGGTGACGCCGTCGAGCCACAGGTCGGCCAGGCGGACGGCCTCGGCCACGGCGGAGCGCTCGGTGGCGCTGACCGAGCGGTCCTTGCTCTTGCCCTCGGCGGGCTCGGCGACGACGCTCTGGCGGGCGATGTTCTGCGCGAGGTCCCAGTTCACCGGGCCGCCCTCGAACGAGAGCATCTGCCCGAGCTGCTGGAAGGCGGCGCCGAGGTCGCCGGGGTTCATGCCGCCGAACATCGCGGCGAAGGGGTTGTCGGCACCGGCGCCGCCGGGGCCGCCCGGGGCGCCGGGCATGCCGAACATCGCACCGAAGGGGTTGCCGCCCCCGAAGCCGAAGGGGTGCGGGTCGCCGGCGGCGGGGTCCTGGTCCTTCTTCTTCTGCGCGTCGTCGGGCTTGGCCTTGCCGTCCTCGGGCTCCTCGGGCGGAACGCCGAATCCGAAGGGAAGGTCGCTCACGGGGTCCTCGATCCGGTCGGCCGTCATGCGGGTGTGGCGGGGAAGTCTGCGCCCGGGGCGGTGGCGGAGCGGGGAACTCGGGGGCGGCTCCCGCGCGGCAGGCCCGCGCCGGGTGCACCGCCGGGCCTTCGCCTCGGGCAGGATGGACGTACGTGACACACGTCCGTACGCACATAAGCTAACCGTGGAGGATGGCCGGTGAGTTCCCCGCCCTCGGACGTTCGCTCTGGGCTGACCGGAGGAGAGGACGCGTCGGACACCACGGCGTCGCCGCCTCCAGCCTACGGCGGACGGCCGCTGACCGTGGCGGTGACGGGTGCCGCGGGTGTCCTGGGGGAGCGGGTCGCGACGCGACTGGTCTCCTCCCCCCACGTGCGCCGGGTCCTGGCGGTCGACGACCGGCGCGGCGAGGCCCCAGGCGTGCAGTGGCGGGTGCTGGACGTGCGGGACCCGGCGGTGGCCGAGCGGCTGGCCGGGGTCGACGTGGTGGTGCACCTGGCGATGGACTTCGGCATGGAGTCCGACCCGCGCGCCCGCAGCGCCTACAACGTGCGCGGCGCCCAGACGGTGCTGACCGCGGCCGCGGCCGCCGGTGTGCACCGGGTGGTGCTGTGCACCTCGGCGATGGTCTACGGCGCACTGGCCGACAACGAGGTGCCGCTGGCCGAGGACTCCGAGCTGCGGGCGACCGAGGAGGCCTCGCTGGTCGGGGACCTGCTGGAGATCGAGCGGCTGGCCCGCCGTGCGCCGCGCGCCCACCCCGGGCTGCAGGTGACGGTCCTGCGTCCGGCCGTGGTGGTGGGCCCCGGCGTGGACACCGTGCTGACCCGGCACTTCGAGGCGCCCCGGCTGCTGGTGGTGGCCGGCTCCCGCCCGTGCTGGCAGTTCTGCCACGTGGACGACCTGGCGGCGGCGCTGGAGTACGCGGCGCTGGGCCTGGTCGAGGGCGAGGTGACGGTCGGCTGCGACGGCTGGCTGGAGCAGGAGGACGTGGAGCGGCTGTCGGGGATCCGGCGGATGGAGTTGCCGGCCGCGCTGGCGCTCGGGACGGCGGCGCGGCTGCACCGGCTGGGCCTGACCCCGGCGCCGGCCGGGGACCTGGCGTACACGATGTACCCGTGGGTGGTGTCCGGCAGCCGGCTGCACGAGGCGGGCTGGCGTCCGGTGCACACCAACGAGCAGGTGCTGGCCGAGCTGCTGGCCCAGGTGTCCGGCAAGCACGCGGTGGCCGGGCGCCGGCTGGGCGGGAAGGAGGCCGCGACCAGCCTGGGCGCGGCCGGGGCGACGGTGGCGCTGGTCGGTACGGCGGCGCTGGTGCGCCGGGCCCGCAAGCGGCGCCGGTTCTGAGGCGGTGCCGGTCGGCCGACCGACACCGTTTCTCACGATGCGAAATTCCCACATCGTGATGCGGAAGACACTTGCCTCCGGCCGGGCCGGATGGGGAATCATGGGGTCATGTCCGAGAACCACGACCCCATCCGCCTGCTCGCCGTGCGCGACACCCCGCTCTCGCTGGACGAGGTGTACGAGGCGGTCGGCGACGACGCGGCCGGCGGCACCACCGTCTTCGTCGGGACGGTCCGTGATCACGACGGCGGCAAGTCGGTCGCCGCGCTGGAGTACAGCTGCCACCCCACCGCCGAGGCGGAGATGCGCCGGATCGCCGAGAAGGTCGTCGCGGACTTCCCGGTCCGGGCGCTGGCGGCCGTCCACCGGATCGGCCGGCTGTCGATCACGGACAAGGCCGTGATCGTCGCCGTCTCCTGCGCCCACCGTGGCGAGGCCTTCGCGGCCGCCCGCCGGCTGATCGACGACCTCAAGCACGAGGTGCCGATCTGGAAGCACCAGGTCTTCGCCGACGGCGAGGAGGAGTGGGTCGGCGCCGGCGGCTGCTGACGACCGGTCTTCGCACCCTGCAACCGCCCGCACGTCCCGCACGTCTGTCGGGTCAGGCGCGCCGGGGTCTCACTCGAACGGGTTCGCGGCGCTGCCCCGAATACTCCCTGGAAGTTGAGCCGATCGGCCGTTCCGTAACCCGGACGGCGCCGGCCGCGTTGTCCGCCGGAGTGGTTAATCTGCTCATAGACACGACGAGCTGGGAGTACTGACATGGGTGCGCTCGCCTGGTTGATCATTCCGGTTGTCGCCGCCCTGGTCGCGGCCCTCTGGGCGGGCTGGGCCCAACGGGCCCCGCGGGCCACCGGGGACCCGGCCTCCCTCGCCGAGCACCAGCGCTTCATGGCCGCGATGGAACGCACCACCGCCGGCGCGGCGGCCCCCGGCGAGGGATCCGGCCGGTAGCCCGCCGGGCGGCGCGTCACCCGCGTCCCGTACTGTCGAGGCATGCCACGCCGCTCCGCGACGATGCTCGCTGCCACCCTGCTGCTCATAGCGCTGCTCTGCGTCTCGGTGCTGATGAAGGTGCCGTACACGGAGATGAGCCCGGGGCCGACGTACAACACGCTCGGCAACCAGGGCGGCAAGCCGGTGATCAGCATCTCCGGGCGCGACTCGTACCCGACGACCGGGCACCTCAACATGACGACCGTCCAGGTCACCGGTGCCAAGTACGAGCCCAGCCTGGTCAACGCGGTGGTCGGCTGGCTGCGCGACGACGTGATGGTGGTACCGCACGACAACGTCTACCCCAAGGGGCAGTCGGACGCGGACGCCAAGAAGCAGAACGCCGAGGAGTTCGCCTCCTCCGAGGACAGCGCCCGCACCGCGGCGCTCAAGCAGCTGGGCGTCCCGGTCGGCAGCGAGCTGATCGTCAAGTCGGTCACCGCCGGAGCGCCGGCCGAGGGCAAGCTGCACGCGGGCGACCAGATCGTCGCCGTCGACGGCGCCCCGGTGACCACGGTCGACCAGGTGGTCGCGGCGGTCACCCGGCACAAGCCCGGCGAGCCGGTGGTCTTCACCGTCGTCCCGAGGGTCAAGGACGCGGCCGGCAACGGCGCCGCCGACCCGGGCGCCAGGACGGACGTGTCGGTCCCGACCGTCCGGGCCAAGGACCTCGACCCGAAGGCCCCGGCCGAGCGCGCCGAACTCGCGGTGGTCGGCATCGGCACCGGGATCCGGCACACCTACCCGTTCCAGATCGACATCGGCCTGCAGGACGTCGGCGGCCCCAGCGCCGGCCTGATGTTCTCGCTCGGCATCATCGACAAGCTCACCCCCGGCGGCGACCTCACCGGCGGAAAGTTCGTCGCGGGCACCGGCACCATCGACGACGACGGCAAGGTCGGCCCGATCGGCGGGATATCGATGAAGCTGATCGCCGCCCGGGACGCCGGGGCCGAGTACTTCTTCACCCCGTCCTCGAACTGCGCCGAGGCCACCAAGAACATCCCGTCCGGGCTGACCCTGATCAAGACGGACACGCTGGACGGAGCGCTGAAGTCGCTGGAGCAGATCCGCTCCGGGCAGACCTCCGCGCTGCCGTCCTGCGCCAAGTAGCCCGCGGGCCGGGGCCCGCGCAGGCCCGCCTACGAGAAGGTCGCGAGCAGCGCCTCGGTCAGGCCGGGCACCAGGTCAGGGCCGGTCAGCACCTCGCGGGCGACGTCCTTGGACCGCAGCCGCAGGGCGATCTCCTTCCGGCCGTCGCGCAGCACCGCCGCGGTGATCCGCACCTCCTCGCGCTTGGGGTGGTTGGCCACCCACTCGGCGAGCTGGGCGTCGCTGGCACCCCGCGGGCGGGACTGCTCGGCGCCCGGGGGCAGCATCAGGCGCTCGACGACCAGGGCGCAGCCGGCCACCGCGTCGGGCCAGGCGATGGTGCCGAGGAACTTGTCGAGCTCCATGCCGGCCGGCAGCTCGTCCTGCTCGACCGGGGTCAGGCCGGGCTCGTCGCTGTCGGCGAGGCCGAGCTGCTTGGCGATCCTGGGATCGGCCTTGCGCAGGGCGGCGCTGTCCACCAGGGCGAACAGCCGGGCCGGGAGGTCCCAGCCGAGGGTCGCGGCGTACTCGTCGATCTCCAGGGCGGCCCGGGTCAGCGGGGAGGCGGCCGGGAGCTTGGAGACGTCGTCGGGGGAGTTGTTCAGATCAGGCGCGTCGGACATGCCTCAATCCTCACACGCCGGGCGGGGCGTGCTCGCCGGGCGGGCGGGCCGGACGGCCGGGGGCGGGGCGTCGTCGTAACCGTCTGCTAACGGTGGGAACTCGGCCGAAGCCTGGTTTAGTTGCTCTGACGACCGACCTATCCAGACGACACAGCTGAGGTGCCACCGTGGTATTCCAGATGCCGGAACGCTCAGGGCCGGGTTTCCGGCGAAGGGTGGGCCCGCCCTCCCGGCGGGCGCGGGTGGCCCTGCTGACCCTGGGCGTGCTCGCGGTGCTGTTCCTGCTGTTCGTCATGTTCGCGGGCTTCTGGACGGACTGGCTGTGGTTCAGGTCGGTCCACTACTCCTCGGTGTTCACCACCCAGTTGTGGACCAAGATCGGGCTGTTCGCGGTCTTCGGCCTGCTGATGGCGGCGACCGTCGGCTTCAACATCTGGCTGGCGCACCGGCTGCGGCCGCCGCTGTCGGCGATGTCGGTGGAGCAGCAGAGCCTGGACCGCTACCGGGCCGGCCTGGCGCCGTTCAAGCGCTGGGCACTGATCGGCGTCTCGCTGGTGATCGGCCTGGTGGCGGGCGCCGCCGCGTCCGGCCAGTGGCGGACCTGGCTGATGTGGACCAACTCGACGTCCTTCGGGGAGAAGGACGCCCAGTTCGGGATGGACGTCTCCTTCTACGCGTTCGACCTGCCGTTCTACGAGTTCGTGCTGGGCTTCGCGTTCAGTGCGGTGATCGTCTCGCTGCTGACCTCGGCGCTGGTGCACTACCTCTACGGGGGACTGCGGCTGCAGGGCCCGGGCCGGCGGGCCAGCGCGGGCGCGCAGGGGCACCTGGCGGTGCTGCTGGGCGTGTTCGTGCTGCTGAAGGCCGTCGCCTACTGGCTGGACCGGTACGCGCTGGCGGTCAAGACCGGTGCGTACAAGGGCGTCTCGGGCTGGACGGGCCTGCGTTACGTGGACGCCAACGCGTTCCTTCCGGCCAAGACCATCCTGTTCTTCGTCGCGATCATCTGCGCGGTGCTGTTCTTCCTCACCCCGATCCGCCGCACCTGGGCGCCGGCCCTGATCGGCCTCGGCCTGATGGTGCTGTCGGCGGTGCTGATCGGCGGCCTGTACCCGGCGATCGTGCAGCAGTTCCAGGTCAAGCCGAACGAGCAGGCCAAGGAGACGCCGTACATCCAGAAGAACATCGACGCGACGCGGCAGGCGTACGGGATCGCCGACGCGCAGACCACGCCGTACAGCCCGCAGGGGTCGACCAACGGTGACGCGCTCAAGCCGGACGCGCAGACCATCGCCGACGTGCGGCTGCTGGACCCGAACATCGTGTCGCAGACGTTCCAGTCGCTGGAGCAGCAGCGCAACTACTACGCCTTCCCGAGCACGCTGGACGTGGACCGCTACGGCAGCGGCGCGACCAAGCAGGACACCGTGATCGGCCTGCGCGAGCTGGACCTCAACGGCGTCCAGCGCAACTGGATCAACGACCACTTCAAGTACACCCACGGCTACGGCGCCGCGGTCGCCAAGGGCAACCAGGTCGACGACAAGGGCGGCCCGGTGTTCACCGAGTCCGGCCTGCCGGCCACCGGAGCGCTCGGCGACTACCAGCAGCGGATCTACTACGGCGAGAAGACGACGACGTACTCGATCGTCGGCGGCTCGAACAAGGAGATCGACTACACCGACACCAAGACCGGCCAGAACGTGGAGTACACGTACGGCGGTGACAGCGGTGTCTCGCTGGACAACCCGGTGACCCGGGCCGCGTACGCGGTGCGCTTCGCCGAGCCGCAGATCCTGTACGCGGGGGCGATCACCGACGGCGCCAAGGTGATCTACAACCGCACGCCGAAGGAGCGGGTGGAGAAGGTCGCCCCGTGGCTGTCGATCGACGCCGACCCGTACCCGGTGGTGCAGGACGGCCACGTGGTGTGGGTGGTGGACGGCTACACCACCTCGGACGGCTTCCCGTTCTCCTCGAAGACGACGCTGGGCACCGCCACCAAGGACTCGCTGACCAACCAGCGCGGTGAGCTGCTGACCGTCGCCAACCAGGTCAACTACATCCGCAACTCGGTCAAGGCCACGGTGGATGCCTACACCGGCGAGGTGAAGCTCTACCAGTGGGACGAGAAGGACCCGGTCCTGAAGACCTGGATGAAGGCCTTCCCGGGCACCGTCGAGCCCAAGGCGGACATCCCGCAGTCGCTGCTGCCGCACCTGCGCTACCCGCAGGACATGTTCAAGGTGCAGCGCGACCTCCTCGGCCAGTACCACGTGACCGACTCCAACTCCTTCTTCAACGGCAGTGACATCTGGCAGGTCCCGGTGGACCCGACCAGCGACACCAAGCAGGTCCAGCCGCCGTACTACGTGACGGTGCGGACGCCGGACGCCGCCAACGCGAGCTTCTCGCTGACCAGCACCTTCGTGCCCAACGGCCGCCCGAACCTGGCGGCGTTCATGGCCGTCAACGCGGACCCGGGAGACGACTACGGCAAGATCCGCGTCCTGAAGATGACGGGCGAGTCCGGCGCACCCGGCCCGGGCCTGGTTCAGTCGAAGTTCAACTCCCGCCAGGAGGTGGCCTCGCAGATCTACGCACTGAAGACCGGCGGTGACACCGAGCTGGAGTACGGCAACCTGCTGACCCTGCCGGTCGGCGGCGGACTGCTCAACGTCGAGCCGGTGTACGTGCGCGGTCGCGGCGCCAAGTACCCGACGCTGCAGAAGGTGCTGGCGGTCTACGGGGACGACAACGTGGCGTTCGAGGACACCCTGGAGGCCGCGCTGAAGAAGCTGTTCGCCGGGCAGGCCCCGCCGGCCACGCCGGTCGCGCCCTCCTCGCCGGGCAGCGGGTCGGCCCCGACGTCGCCGACGTCGCCGACGTCGCCGACGTCCCCGGGGACGACGCCCACCGCGCCAGCCCCGGGCGGGACGATCTCGCCGGAGCTGCAGAAGGCGCTGACGGACGCGGCCAAGGCCTACAACGACAGCCAGGCCGCGTTCAAGAACGGCGACTGGGTGGCCTACGGCAATGCCCAGAAGGCGCTCGGCGACGCGCTGAAGGCGGCCGACGCGGCCCGCGGTGCCGGCCCGGCGCCGACCCCGGGCGGCACGCCCGCCCCGGGGGCCACCGGCGGGTCTCCGAGCCCCCAGCCGTAGGCCAGGGGCCCCGCCGCGGGCCGCCCTCGGTGGCGGCCCGCGGCGGCGACCCCGGTGAGCTGCGGCAACCGTTTTCCCTTCCGCCCCGCATCGGTGCTACGGTTCACCTACCGACGCGGGGTGGAGCAGCTCGGT
>NZ_JBEZIQ010000025.1:0-63837 GCF_040651155.1 Kitasatospora sp. NPDC048545 | reverse complement strand
TCGGTAGCTCGCTGGGCTCATAACCCAGAGGTCGCAGGTTCAAATCCTGTCCCCGCTACAAAGGCCAGAGGCCCGGAGGATCCTTCCTCCGGGCCTCCGGTGTTTCCCGGAGGTCTTCGGTGCCGCCCGTGCCCGCCGGCATCCCGCCGCTCCGGTGGGGCGGGCGGGCGTTCCCGTTCGGGCGTGTGCGGGGCCCGGGACGATCACCCGGACGGACCCCTGTCGTTTCCGTGCTATGGTTCACCTACCGACGCGGGGTGGAGCAGCTCGGTAGCTCGCTGGGCTCATAACCCAGAGGTCGCAGGTTCAAATCCTGTCCCCGCTACAAAGGCCAGAGGCCCGGAGGATCCTTCCTCCGGGCCTCTGGTGTTTCCCGGAGCGCTCTCGTCCGTAAGCGGTGGGAACCGCTCCGGTACTATCGACCGTCGCCAAGGAGGACGGCAGCGGGGTTTGTGGGGTGGAAGTGTCGGGAAATCGACAAAGCGCCGAAGCAATTTCGTCGGCTTCGGGTCGGCCCCGCTCGAATTCGGCCGGGGCAGGTGTACGCGGGTAGCAGGTGATGCGACGATGGGACACACGGGGGACGGTGCACGGCTGCTGATCAGCCGTCGGGTCCGGCGCCTCTCCTGGGAGTCCCCCCGGCCGCAGGCCGGGGAACGATGCCGCGACACTCTGGGGGAGCGGGAGTCGGCATGAGGCTTATCGGCAAGTCAGGCGCCAAGTCCGCGGCGGCGCCCGAGGCGGACACCGACGCCTGGGCGGAAAGCCCCGAAAGCCCCGAGAACCGCCCCGGGGCCCTGCCGGCCCAGCGCACCAGCGGCCTGTCCGAACGCCCCACCCCGGGCTACGGCCCCGACAGCCTGGTCCACGTGTCCACCCGTCAGTTCGCCGCCGCCGTCGGCGCGTACGGGGAGCAGCCCGGGGAGGAGCCGCCCTCCGGCGCCGCGCTCGACCCGGCGGGCCTGGACCCGACCAGCTTCGAGACCGCGCTCGCCGCCCGCGAGTCCGCCGCCCTGGAGGCCCGGCACCGGCAGGCCGCCGACGGCGGGGACCCGGACGCCGCGACCCGGCTCGGCACCCTGCTGCTGCGCCGCGGCGACCTGGAGGACGCCGAACCGTACCTGCGCGCCGCCGCCGCGGCCGGGGTGCGCTCCGCCGCCAACAACCTCGGCGTGCTGCTGCACCAGCAGGGCCACCGGGCGGAGGCCGGCCAGTGGTGGCGCCAGGCCGCCGTCGCGGGCAGCGCCCCGGCCGCGCACGCGCTCGGGCTGCAGCTGCGCGACCAGGGCGAGGAGGAGGCCGCCGAGTACTGGCTGCACTTCGCCGCCGACCACGGGCACCCGCTCGGCGCCTACGCGCTGGGCGACCTGATGGAGCACCGGCGGGACGTCCGGGCCGAGCGCTGGTTCAAGGTCTCCGCCGACGCCGGGCACCGGGAGGCCGCCTACCGGCTGGCCCGGATGCGCGAGGCCGCCGGGGACAAGGACACCGCCGAGGCCTGGTACCGCACCGCGGCCGCCCGCAGCCACGCCCGCGCCGCGCTGCGCCTGGGCGTGCTGCTGGAGGAGCGCGCCCGCACCGAGCAGTCGCTGCTGGACGAGGCGGCCCGCTGGTACCGGCAGGCCGCGCAGAACGGGGAGCCGCGCGCGGCCTGCGCGCTCGGCTTCCTGCTGCGCGACGCCGGGGACGTCGCGGCCGCCGCCGAGTGGTGGCAGGAGGCGGCCGAGGCCGGGGACGGCAACGCCGCCAACGCGCTGGGCGCGGTGCACGCGAGCCGCGGCGAGGCCAAGGAGGCCGAGCGCTGGTACCGCGCCGCGCTGGACGCGGGCGACCAGAACGGCGCCTTCAACCTCGGCCTGCTCTGCGCCGGCACCGGCCGCGAGCAGCAGGCCGAGCAGTGGTACCGCCGGGCCGCGTACGCCGGGCACCGGGAGGCCTGCAACGCGCTGGCCGTGGTGCTGCTGCAACGCGGCGACGAGTCCGGCGCCGAGCCGTGGTTCTCCAAGGCGGCCGAGGCCGGCAGTGTGGACGGCGCCTTCAACCTGGGCGTGCTGCACGCCGGGCGCGGCGAGCAGCGGCAGGCCCAGGAGTGGTACGCGCGGGCCGCCGCCGAGGGGCACGGGGAGGCGGCGCTGCAGCTCGCCGTCGTCCAGGAGCAGCGCGGCAACCTGTCCGGGGCGCTGGAGCGCTACCGGCAGGCCGCGGCGGGCGGCTCGGCGGAGGGCGCGTTCCGGCTGGCCTCGCTGCTGGACCGGCGGGGGGACGCGGACGCCGAGGCCGAGCACTGGTACGCGCTGGCGGCCGACGCCGGGCACCGGCGGGCGCAGGTGCGGATGGGCGTGCGGGCGGCCGAGCGCGGGGCGCTGGAGATCGCCGAGAGCTGGTACCGGCGGGCCGCCGAGGCCGGCAGCCGCAGCGCCGCGTTCAACCTGGGGCTGCTGCTGGCCCGGCAGGACAGGGAGGCCGAGGCGATGCTCTGGTACACCCGGGCCGCGGACGCCGGGCACGGGCGGGCGGCGCTGCGGCTCGCGCTGCTGGCGCTGCGCCGGGGCGAGCCGGTGCAGGCGGAGAACTGGTGCCGGCGGGCGATCGACTACGGGCCGGCCGAGGTGGCGGAGCGGGCCGGGCGCCTGCTGGGCGCGCTGCACGCCGAGCTGAGCGCGTAGCGGGCGTCCGGCGGCAGGTCAGGGCCGGGGCTCGGGCCGTACGGGGGCGCCGTCGGTGCGAGCGCGCCGGCGGCTCAACCGCCGTGCTGCGGAAGGCAGTCGGGGCACAGGCCGCGATAGGTGACCTCGGCGGCGGTGACCGCGAACCCGAAGCGCTCGGCGGCGGGCAGCGCGGCGAGCGGGTCGCCGTGCGGGTGGACGTCGCGGATCGCGCCACAGCCGGAGCAGACCAGGTGCTGGTGGGCGCGGTGCGCGTTGGGGTCATAGCGCCGGGCGCGGCCGTCGGTGGCGAGCTCCAGGACCTCGCCGAGGGCGACCAGTTCGCCGAGCGTGTTGTAGACGGTGGCGCGGCTGATCTCGGGCAGCCGGGCCGCGGCGCGGGCGTGCACCTCGTCGGCGGTGAGGTGGACGTGTTCGCCGCCGAGGACCTCGGCCACGACCCGCCGCTGCGAGGTCAGCCGCCAGCCGCGTTCGCGCAGTCTCTCCAGCAGGTCGTCCATGTCCGCCAGATTAAGTCACCGTCCGGGATTGATTCCAGTATTGACTTGGACAAAGTCCAAGTTAGGATCGTGTCATCACGACCGGACCCCGTGGAGGCACCCGTTATGACCACGCAGGACGAGCTGCGCCCGACCCTCACCACGGAGGCGGGTGCCCCCGTCGCCGACAACCAGAACACCGAGACCGCGGGCACCGGCGGCCCGGCACTGATCCAGGACCAGCTGCTGTTCGAGAAGCTCGCGCACTTCAACCGCGAGCGGATCCCGGAGCGCGTGGTGCACGCCCGCGGCGCCGGCGCGTACGGCACCTTCACGGTCACCGCCGACGTCACGCCCTGGACCAGGGCGGCGTTCCTGTCCGAGGTCGGCAAGCAGACCGAGGTCTTCCTGCGCTTCTCCACCGTGGCGGGCAACCTCGGCGCGGCCGACGCGGTGCGCGACCCGCGCGGCTTCGCGCTGAAGTTCTACACCGAGGAGGGCAACTACGACCTCGTCGGCAACAACACCCCGGTGTTCTTCATCAAGGACGCCATCAAGTTCCCCGACTTCATCCACACCCAGAAGCGCGACCCGTACACCGGCTCGCAGGAGGCCGACAACGTCTGGGACTTCTGGGGCCTGTCGCCCGAGGCCACCCACCAGGTCACCTGGCTCTTCGGCGACCGCGGCATACCGGCCTCCTACCGCCACATGAACGGCTACGGCTCGCACACCTACCAGTGGCAGAACGAGGCCGGCGAGCACTTCTGGGTCAAGTACCACTTCAAGACCGACCAGGGCATCCGCAACCTCACCCAGGCCGAGGCCAACACCCTCGCCGGCGAGGACCCGGACAGCCACCAGCGTGACCTGCGCCGGTCGATCGAGAGCGGCGAGTTCCCCAGCTGGACGGTGCAGGTCCAGATCATGCCCGCGGCCGACGCGGCGGCCTACCGCTTCAACCCCTTCGACCTGACCAAGGTCTGGCCGCACGCCGACTACCCGCCGGTCGAGATCGGCCGGCTGGAGCTCAACCGCAACCCCGACAACGTCTTCGCCGAGGTCGAGCAGTCGGTCTTCTCCCCGTCGCACTTCGTGCCCGGCATCGGCCCGTCCCCGGACAAGATGCTCCAGGGCCGCCTGTTCGCGTACGCCGACGCCCACCGCTACCGGGTCGGCATCAATGCCGACCACCTGCCGGTGAACCGCCCGCACGCCACCGAGGCCCGCACCAACGGCCGCGACGGCCACCTGTACGACGGGCGCCACGGACGGCAGAAGAACTACGAGCCGAACAGCTTCGGCGGCCCGGTGCAGACCGGCCGTCCGCTGTGGGCCGCCACCGCCGTCGACGGCACCACCGGCACCCACGCGGCGCCCGCACACGCCGAGGACGACGACTTCGTGCAGGCCGGCACCCTCTACCGGCTGTTCTCGGAGGACGAGAAGCAGCGGCTGATCGCCAACCTGGCCGGCTTCATCGCCAAGGTCTCCGCCGACCGCGAGGACATCGTGGAGCGGGCGGTCGACAACTTCCGCAAGGCCGACGCCGACTACGGGCAGCGGCTGGACGCGGCGGTCCGGGAGCTGCGCAAGCAGTAGCACCCGGCCCGGATGAACGGCGGCCCCCTCGACCGGCTCCCACCGGCCGAGGGGGCCGCACCACGTCGGCGCGGCGTCAGACGCTCAGCCGGCGCAGCGTCTCCTCGTGCAGCAGGCCGTTGGACGCGACGGCGTCGGCGCCGCCCGGGCCCGGGACGCCGTCCAGGCCGGTGAAGCGGCCGCCGGCCTCCTCGACGATCACGCAGTTGGCCGCCATGTCCCACAGCGACAGCTCGGGCTCGGCGGCGATGTCGACGGCGCCCTCGGCGACCATCATGTAGGACCAGAAGTCGCCGTACGCGCGGGTGCGCCAGCAGGCGCGGGTGAGGTCCAGGAACGGGTCGAGGCGGCCGCGCTCCTCCCAGCCGGTGAGCGAGGAGTAGGAGAAGGACGCGTCCTCCATCCGGGAGACGCCGGACACGTGGATCCGGGAGGCCTTCGTCAGGCTGCGGCCCGCGAAGGCCCCGAGGCCCTTGGCCGCCCACCAGCGGCGCTGCAGCGCCGGGGCGGAGACGATGCCGACCACCGGGCGTTCGACGCCGTCCGGGCCGTCCTCCAGCAGGGCGATCAGGGTCGCCCAGACCGGGACCCCGCGGATGTAGTTCTTGGTGCCGTCGATCGGGTCGATCACCCAGCGGCGCGGGCCGGAGCCCTGCAGGCCGAACTCCTCGCCCAGGACGGCGTCGCGCGGGCGGGCGCGCTGGAGCACGCTGCGCACGAGCTCCTCGGCCGCCTTGTCGGCGTCGCTCACCGGGGTGAGGTCGGGCTTGGTCTCGATCTTCAGGTCGAGGGCGCGGAAGCGCTCCAGGGTGACCGAGTCGGCCGAGTCGGCGAGGACGTGGGCGAGTCGGAGATCGTCGTGGTAGTCGGCCATGCCCGAAACCCTAGCGAGCCCGCCCCGATCGACACAGCCGGGCTCGCGGAGCGGGACGGAGCGGTGTCGGGCCCGCCCGCACCGCGCAGGCGGCTCCCCGGGCGGGAGCCGGCGCCGTGCGCGCCGGGGCCTCCTAGTGCGTCGTGCCGCTGAGCTGGAGGCCGATGACCCCGGTGATCACCAGGGAGATCGAGACCAGCTTGAGCACCGAGGTGGTCTCGTCCAGGAAGACCATGCCGTAGACGGCGGTGCCGGCTGCGCCGATGCCCGTCCACACCGCGTAGGCGGGGCCGACCGGCAGGCTCTTCAGGGACAGGGTGAGCAGGCCGAAGCTGCCGAGGGCGAACGCGCAGAAGCTGATGGTGGGCCAGAGCTTGGTGAAGCCCTCGCTGAGCTTGAGGTTGATCGCGAAGCCGGTCTCCAGCAGGCCTGCCAGGACCACCAGGGCCCATGCCATCGCGTGCCCTCCCAGTGGATCGACGGTCGGACCGTGCCCGGCCCGACCTTCCTATGATCACCAGGCGGGCGCCGTCCGACACCTCGAACGGGCCGCGAACCCCGCCGCACAGCGGCGGGGCGCGCCGGACTCAGTCGAGCTCGCCCTCCTTGCTGGCCAGCAGACGGCGCAGCGAGTAGAGCCGGGCGGCCTCGGCGTGGCCGTCGGCGACCCAGGCGTCCAACGCGCAGTCCGGCTCGTCGTGACTGCACGCGCGCGGGCAGTCGACCGTACCCGGCTCCAGGTCCGGGAAGGCGAGGATGACCCGCGACGGGTCGATGTGCGAGAGGCCGAAGGAACGGAAGCCCGGGGTGTCGATCACCCAGCCCGGGTCCAGCGCCTTCCGGGAGCCCGGCTTGACGCCCGGCGGCGGGGGCAGCCGCAGCGCGAGCGCCGACACGGTGGTGTGCCGGCCGCGGCCGGTGACCGCGTTGACGCGGCCGGTCTGCCGCTGACGGTCCGGGACCAGCGCGTTGACCAGGGTGGTCTTGCCGACGCCGGAGTGGCCGATGAACACCGTGGACCGCCCGCGCAGGTACTCCCGGACGGCCTCGGCGCCGGTCGTCTCCAGCTCGTCGCGGCGGGTGACCACGTACTGGATGCCGAGCGTGGCGTAGGAGTCCAGCAGCGTCGAGGCCGGGGCGAGGTCCGCCTTGGTGAGCACCAGCAGCGGCTCCATGCCCGCGTCGTAGGCGGCCACCAGGCAGCGGTCGATCAGCCGCGGGCGCGGCTCCGGGTCCGCCAGGGCGGTGACGATGGCCAGCTGCTCGGCGTTGGCGACCACGATCCGCTCGTACGGGTCGTCGTCGTCCGCGGTGCGCCGCAGCACCGAGCTGCGCTCCTCGACCCGGACGATCCGGGCGAGGGTGTCGGCGTCCCCGGAGAGGTCACCGACCAGATTGACCACGTCGCCGACGACGACGCCCTTGCGGCCCAGCTCGCGGGCCTTCATGGCGATGATCTCGCGCTCCTGCTTGGTGCCCGGGTCGACCAGGCAGGTCACCCTGCCCCGGTCGACGGTCAGCACCATCGCCTCGGCGGCGTCCTCGTGCTTGGGCCGGATCCTGGTCCGCGGCCGGGAACCCCGGCGGGCCGGGCGGTTGCGGATGTCGTCCTCGTCGGCGTCCTTGCCGTAGCGGCGCATGTGCTCAGTCCCCGCTCAGACGTCCGCCGTCGTTCCGTCCGCGCCGCCCGCCCCGCCGAGCAGCTCCGCCCACATCCCCGGGAAGTCGGGGAGGGTCTTGGCGGTCGTGGCGACGTTCTCCACCCCGACACCGGGCACGGCGAGGCCGAGCACCGCGCCGGCCGTGGCCAGACGGTGGTCCTCGTAGGTGTGGAAGACACCGCCGCGCAGCGGGCGCGGACGGATCCGCAGACCGTCCTCGGTCTCCGTGACGTCGCCGCCGAGATCGTTGATCTCCTTGGCGAGCGCCGCGAGCCGGTCGGTCTCGTGCAGACGCAGGTGGGCGATGCCGTACAGGTGGGACTCGGAGTCGGCGAGCGCGGCGACCGCGGCGATCACCGGGGTCAGCTCGCCCACGTCGTGCAGGTCCGCCTCGATGCCGTGGATCCGGCCGGTGCCGGTGAACTGCAGGCCCTCGTCGGTGAACTCGCAGGCGCCACCCATCCGGGTGTAGATCTCGCGCAGCTGGTCGCCGGGCTGGGTGGTGTGCTTGGGCCAGTCCCGCACGGTGACGCGGCCGCCGGTGACCAGGGCGGCGGCGAAGAACGGCGCGGCGTTGGACAGGTCCGGCTCGACCACCAGGTCGCGGCCGATCAGGGCACCCGGGGTGACCCGCCAGACGTCCTTCTCGCCGCCGTCCTCAGGGGCGTCGACCTGGGCCCCGGCCAGACGCAGCATCTCGACGGTCATCCGGATGTGCGGCAGCGACGGCACCGGGCCGCCGACGTGCCGGACCTCGATGCCCTGGTTGTAGCGGGCACCGGACAGCAGCAGGGCCGAGACGAACTGCGACGACGACGAGGCGTCCAGCTCGACCGGGCCGCCATCGAGGGAACCGGTGCCGTGGACGGTGAGCGGGAACGCGCCGCGGCCGCCGTCGTCGATCCGGGCACCGAGCGCGCGCAGGGCGTTGATCACGCCGTGCTGGGGGCGCTCGTAGCAGCGCGGATCGCCGTCGAAGTGCACCGGGCCGTCGGCCAGGACGGCGAGCGGGGGCAGGAAACGCATGACCGTGCCGGCGTTGCCGACGTCGACGGAGGCCGGACCGCGCAGCGCGGGCGCGGGGAAGACCCGCCAGGCCTCGCCGCCGCCGGTGCCGCCCGCGTCGTTGTTGACCGTCTCCTCGATCGTGACCCCGAGGGCACGCAGGCCGTCGGCCATCAGCTGGGAGTCGCGGCTGCGCAGCGGGCGGCGCACCCAGCCGGGCTTCTCGGCGAGTGCCGCCAGCACCAGGGCCCGGTTGGTGACCGACTTGGAGCCGGGGATGGTGACGGTGGCGTCGACGGGGCTGGTGGCGACGGGGGCGGGCCACGGGGTCTCGGTCATGTGGCAAGTCTAGGGGCCGTACCGGAACGGGCTGCTAATCGCCCGCTCGCCTCCGGGACGCTCGGATCCGGTGCCGACGGTCGGTGCTCCCTCGCTCGTGCCTCGCTCCCTCGCGGTCTCCCTTTCGGCACCGGCGCGCCTCTTCGGCTCGGGGCGGGGTTCGCCCGCTCGCCTCCGGGACGCTCGGATCCGGTGCCGACGGTCGGTGCTCCCTCGCTCGTGCCTCGCTCCCTCGCGGTCTCCCTTTCGGTACTGACCCGCCCCTTCGGCTCGGGGCGGGTCAGTGCAGGGGCTGGAGCAGCCAGCTCGCGCCGAGGGCGAGGCAGGCGAGGGCGACGAGCAGGAAGACGGTGACCCAGGCGAGGGCGGGGACGTGGGTGAGCCGGGCGAGCTGGTCGGCGTCGGAGTCGCGGGCCCAGCCGATGCGGCGCTGGTGCTGCAGCTCCAGGACCGGGCGGACGGCGCCGAAGAGCAGGAACCAGCAGCCGAGGTAGGCGAAGCCGGCCTGGACCTCGGCGCTGCCGAACCAGGAGACCAGGAAGAAGGCGCCGCCGGCCACGAGGACGGTGAACAGGCCGAAGGCGTTGCGGATGCGCAGGAGCAGGGCGAGCAGCAGGAGGATCACCAGCCAGAGCAGCAGGGTGATCCGGTCGGCGGCGAGCAGGGCCGCGCAGCCGAGGCCGAGCAGCGCGGGGGCGGTGTAGCCGGCGGCGGCGGTGAGGACCATGCCGGGGCCGGTGGGGCGGCCGTAGGAGAGGGTCAGGCCCGAGGTGTCGGAGTGCAGCCGGATACCGGCGAGCTTGCGGCCGGTGACGAGCGCGACCAGGCCGTGGCCCCCCTCGTGCGCGATGGTGACGGCGTTGCGGGCGACGTGCCACAGCGGGCGGGCGAGGACGGCGAGCAGGGCGGCGCCGCCGGTGGCCAGGACCAGCCAGCCGGGCGGGGCGGACTGGGTGCCGGTGACCTGGTCCCACAGGGCGCTCAGGGTCTGGTCGTCGGTGCTCATCGGGTCTTCCCGCCTCCTCCGCTGCGTTGGGCCGTTCGGGGCAGCCTCCCATGGGGGGACGGGCGGGCGGGAGCGGGCGGTTCTGGCCGGGGCATGAGGATGCCGTGAGGAAGTGGCGGGGACCGGCGACATGGCAAGCTGGCCCGCATGTGCGGTCGGTTCGCAGCCAGCAGCAAGCCCGAGGACATCGTCGAGCTGTTCGACGTCGAGCAGTGGGACCCGGAGGAGACTCTGGAGCCGAACTGGAACGTCGCGCCGACCGACAGCGCCTTCGTGGTGCTGGAGCGGATGGGCCGGGAGCAGTCGCGGGCCTTGCGGCAGTTGCGGGTGCTGCGCTGGGGGCTGGTGCCGCAGTGGTCGAACACCGCGGAGACGGCGGTGAAGATGATCAACGCCCGGTCGGACACCGTGCACGAGAAGCCCTCGTACCGGCAGGCCTTCGCCGCGCGCCGGTGCGTCCTGCCGGTGGACGGCTACTACGAGTGGCAGACGGTGCCGGGCGAGCGGGGCAAGGCGCGGAAGAAGCCGTACTTCGTCTCGCGGGCGGACGGCACCCCGCTGGCACTGGCCGGGCTGTACGAGTTCTGGCGCAACCGGGCCGTGCCGCCCGGGCACCCCGAGGCCTGGCTGGTGACGTTCACGGTCGTCACCACGGACGCCGAGGAGTCGCTGGCGCCGATCCACGAGCGGATGCCGCTGTTCCTCGACCCGCCGGACTGGGACGCGTGGCTGGACCCGAGGCTGACCGACCCGGACGCGCTGCGCCGGCTGCTGATACCCCCGCCGCCCGGTGCGCTGTTGGCCACCCCGGTGTCGCCGGCGGTCGGCAGCATCCGCAACAACGGCCCGGAGCTCAAGGATCCGTGGACCGAGGTCGAGTACGAGACCACCCTGTTCTGAAGCACTTGGGAGCCAAACGGAGATGACCTCCGAACTCGTCACCACCGAGGCCGGCGAGGCCCGGATCACCCACCACCGGGCCGCCGAGCCGAAGGCCGTCCTGGCGCTCGGGCACGGCGCGGGCGGCGGGATCGAGGCCCGCGACCTGGTGGCGCTGGCCGGGAGGCTGCCGGCCCGCGGGATCACCGTGGCGCTGGTCGAGCAGCCCTGGCGGGTGGCGGGCAGGAAGCTGGGCCCGGCGCCGAGGACGCTGGACCTCGGCTGGCGGCCGGTGGCCGAGCACCTGGTCGGGTCGGGACTGCCGCTGGTGGTGGGCGGGCGCAGCGCCGGGGCGCGGGTGGCCTGCCGGACGGGGGCGGCCACCGGGGCGGTGGGGGTGGTGGCGCTGGCGTTCCCGCTGCACCCTCCGGGCAGGCCGGAGAAGAGCCGGGCGGAGGAGCTGCTGGGGTCGGGACTGCCGACGCTGGTGGTGCAGGGCGGGCAGGACCCGTTCGGCGGGCCGGAGGAGTTCCCGCCGCTGCCGGCGGGGCACGAGCTGGTGGCGGTGCCGTACGGCAGCCACGGCTTCGCGGTGCCCAAGCGGGCGCCGGTGGGGGAGGACGAGACGCTGGACCTGATCTGCGCGGCGGTGGGGGACTGGGTGCTGCGGCTGCTGTGAGGCCGTGGCGGTGGCCGAGGCCGCCGTCGTCGTTGCTGTCGTTGCCGTCGCCGTGAGCAGGGAGTTTCCGATCGCTCACCCGTGCGGGTGGATGGCGGGCGCGGGCGGGAATGCGGGTGGGGCCGGTGTGGTTGACATGCTCGTCAGCACGAACCACCGGTGAGAGGCAGGGCAGATGGGTTCGATCGCGTGCCCCGAACGGCCAGAGGAGCGCGAGGCCGCCACGGCGTTCGCCCCCTCCTGGCCGGAGTGGATAGACGCGGGCGAGAAGCCCGTCAGCCCGATATCCTCCATTTCTGGGCGGCCCGCCGTGGGCCGTGGCCGTCATGCCGAGGAGGTGGGTCCGGTCGTCGGGACCGAGCACGAGGCCGAGCCGGGCCGTGGCCCGGACGAGGTCCGGCCTGCGGGCGAGGCGCTCACCGGTGAGGAGCTGGCCGAGGCGATCGGTGAGGACACCTACCGGGTGTCGGCGCAGGAGAGCGAGGAGGCCCGGCGGGAGCGCTTCGAGCGCGACGCCCTGGGCTACCTGGATCCGATGTACTCGGCGGCGCTGCGCATGACGCGCAACCCGGCCGACGCGGAGGACCTGCTCCAGGAGGCGTTCGCCAAGGCGTACGCGTCGTTCCACCAGTTCCGCGAGGGCACGAACCTCAAGGCCTGGCTGTACCGCATCCTCACCAACACGTTCATCAACTCGTACCGCAAGAAGCAGCGGGAGCCCCAGCGCACCGCGGCGGAGGAGATCGAGGACTGGCAGCTGGCCAAGGCCGAGTCGCACATGTCGACCGGTCTGCGCTCGGCCGAGACCCAGGCGCTCGACCACCTCCCCGACAGCGACGTCAAGGACGCGCTCCAGGCCATCCCGGAGGAATTCCGGATCGCCGTCTATCTCGCGGACGTAGAAGGCTTTGCGTACAAGGAGATCGCGGACATCATGGGTACTCCCATCGGTACGGTGATGTCCCGGCTGCACCGCGGCCGCCGTCAGCTGCGCGGCATGCTGGAGGATTACGCCCGTGAGCGCGGGCTCGTCCCGGCCGGCAGCGGGGCAGGGCAGGAAGCGAAGGGCTCGGGCTCATGAGCTGCGGCGATCCGCACGACACCGAGTGTGGCGAGGTCCTCGACCACCTCTACGAATTCCTCGACAACGAGATGGCCGAGGGCGACTGCGCCAAACTGCGCGTGCACTTCGAGGAGTGCTCGCCCTGCCTGAAGCAGTACGGGCTGGAGCAGGCGATCAAGGCGCTGATCAAGCGCTCCTGCGGGTGCGACGACACCCCGGCTGACCTGCGGAGCAAGGTGCTGGCCAGGATCGACTCGATCCGGGCCGGGCAGCGCTCGGGCGAGCAGGTGGTGGTCTCGGTGGAGGCCTCCGTCGAGGTGCACGCCGAGAACGCCCGGCCGGCGCCGAGGCCGGCGAAGGGCGTGGCGGGCGAGGAGCCGGCCGAGCGCCCCGGCGCGACGGTCGAGGCGGGCGCCCCGGCGGAGTGACCGGCCGGGCCCGGCCGGGTCCGTCAGCCGTCCGTCCGCCGTCCGTCCGCCAGTGGTCGGTCTGTCAGCCGTCCGTCCGTCGGCGGTCGGTCCGTCGGCGAAGGCGGTCCGGGCAAGGAAGTTCAGCGGCCCCGGGAGCACGTGCTCCCGGGGCCGCTCCCGTTCTGCTCACGTGCGCCGTCACTCGTTCGAGTGAGTTGGCGGTGCGCCAACTGCACCATTGCGCGATCATGCGTCCCCACGCCCGGACGGCGGCCTATCCTCCTGACGGACGCTCACCGCCGGCTCGCCCGGCGTGCTGAGGCAACACCGGGCCCGGACGGCGGGGAGGTCGAGATCGCTACCGACAGTGGAGGCGCGACCCTGCCGCCGGGGGCGGTGCGCTACCTGGTGGCCGTCCCGGTGGTGGCGCTGTGCTGCCTGGTGCCGCTGCTGCCCGCCGCGGTCACCCCGGGGGTGCCGCGTTGGCTCGGCGGGGTGACGGACTGGCCCAAGCTCGGGCTGCTGGCCTTCCTGCACGGCTGCTGGGAGTCCCTGGCCCAGGGGCTGCCGACGCCCTGCCTGGTGCTGGTGCGCCGGATGCTGCGCCGCCCGGCACTGCCCGCGCGAGTGCCTGCCCGGCCGGGGGCGAACGCCTTCTTCCCGGTGCTGTTCGCCGGGGTCCTGATGCTCCCTCCGTCCGCCGCGGCCCTGGTCGCCGCCCCGGCCGCGGTGCTCGGCGGCCCGAGCGGGCCCGGCTGCCGGCGCCGCCAGCTGTTCAACGGCTCCCAGCTCGCGCTCTGCGCCTTCGCCTCCTCGGTGGTCTTCCACCTGCTGTGCGGCCCGCAGCTGCTGCTGGGCTCCCGCTTCCCGGCCGCGCTGCTGCCCGGGTTCGCCTCCGTCGCCGCGTTCTGCCTGGTCAACGGGGTGGTGGTGGGGGTGATGGTGATGCTCAGCGAGGGCCGCGGGGCCGGGGTGCTGCTGCGCGGGGCCTGTGCGGTGTGCGGACTGCCCGTGCTGGTGCACGCGGCCGGCGGCCTGATGGTCGCGGTGCTCTGGCAGGGGCCGTACGGCGCGTTCGCGGCGCTGCTGGCGTTGCTGCCGCTGTCCATCTCCGCGTGGGTGTTCGCCCAGGGGCAGCGGGAACAGGACGCCCACCAGGCCACCGTGCAGTCGCTGGTGCAGGCCGTGGAGATCAAGGACGCGTACACCCGCGGCCACAGTGAACGGGTCGGCCGCGCCTCGGTGCTGATCGCCGATCAGCTGGGCATGGAGGCCGAGCGGCTGCGCACCCTGCGCTTCGCGGGGGTCCTGCACGACGTCGGCAAGCTCGGGGTGGCCACCGAGCTGCTGCGCAGAAACGGTCCCCTCAGCGAGGAGGAGCGGCGGGCCGTGGAGATCCACCCGGTGTACGGGTACGAGCTGGTGCGCGGGATCGACTTCCTCGGCGAGGCGCACGCCGGGATCCTGCACCACCACGAGCGGATGGACGGCCGCGGCTACCCGAGCGGGCTGGCCGGACCGCAGATCCCCGAGTTCGCCCGGATCATCTCGGTCGCCGACGCCTTCGACTCGATGACCTCCACCCGCTCCTACCGGCGCGGACGCCCGGTCACCGAGGCGGTGGCCGAGCTGGAGCGCTGTACCGGCAGCCAGTTCGACCCGGTGATGGTGCGGGCGCTGATCGACGCGCTGGCCGTGCACGACTGGCAGCCGGTGGTGCACTCCGAGGACTGCGTGCGGGCCGTCCCGGACATCCCGCTCGGGGTGCCCGAACCGGTCCGGACGGCCCCCGGCCGGGTGCCATCCCCGGGCGGCGTCCCCGCGGCCGGGCAGCAGTGACGGCGCCCGGGCGCGCGGCCCTCGGCCGGACGGCCCGAGGCCGGGCGTTCCCCGGCCGTACCGTGTGCGGGCCCACCGCCCGCGCGGTGCACGCGGCGGCCGCCGTGCTGCTGGCGCTCGCGCTGGGCGCGGTCGCGGTGCGCGGGGTCGCGGAGCCCCGGGTCGCGCTGGCGTTCACCGCGCTGATCGCGCTCGGCGAGTGCGTCCGGATCACCCTTCCGGGCGATCGCGAACAGGCGCCCATCGGCGCGGCCGGCGCGCTGGCGTACGCCCTGCTCGGACCGTTGCGCGGAGTGCCGACCGCGCACGGCACGCTCCAGGTGGTCGCGGTGACCGGGGCCGGCCTGCTGCTGGCGTGGCTGCCCGGGCTGGCCCTGCCGCACCGCCCGGACCGCCCGCACCGCCGCCCGCCCTGGGCCGACCCGGCCCGCCGGGACAGCGCCGCCCGCCGGCTGCTCGCGGTCGGTTTCGCCGCCGCCGTCTTCCAGCCGCTGTACAACGGCGGCCTGGTCGACCGCTTCTCGCCCCAGGGCCCGGCGTACGGGGCGTTCCTGACCGCAGTCGCCGCGCTGGCCGCGCTGTGCGACGCGACCCTGGCGGCACTGCTGCGCCGCTCCGAGGGCGGGTTGCGGTTCCCCGCGGCGCTGGAGGACGAACTGCGCTCGCTGTTCGGCATCGGCTCGGCGATCGTCGCCACCGGCATGCTGGTCAGCCTCGCGGCCGGTGAGGTCGGGCTCTGGGCGCTGCCGCTGTTCTGCACCCCGCTGCTGCTCGCCCAGGTGTCCTTCCGGCGCGCCGCGGCGGTCCGGGCCACCACCGGGCAGACCATCGCCAGCCTCGCCCGCGCCACCGAGGTGGCCGGTTACACCCCGCACGGGCACGCGCGCCGGGTCGCGGACACGGCGTGCGCCCTCGGGCGCGAGCTGGGCCTGGGCACCCGTGAGCTCGCCCTGCTGGAGTACGCCGCGCTGATGCACGACGTCGGCCAGCTGTCCCTGGTCGAACCGGTGCCGGACGGAGCCACGGCGGTGCTGCCCTGCGCCGAACAGCAGCGGATCGCCCGGCTGGGCAGCGAGGTGATCAGCCGCACCGGGGTGCCCCGGCAGGTCGCCGAGCAGGTCGCCCGGTTGGCCGACCCGTACGCCGGCCAGGCCGGCGGCGAGGGACCGGTGCCGCTCGCCGCCCGCATCATCCGGGTCGCCAATGCCCACGACGACCTGCTCACGGCCGCCCGCGGCCGGGGCGTCGGCGAGGCGGTGGGGCGGCTGGAGGCGCTGGAGGTGATCCGGCTGGGCCGCGGCCGGGTCTACGACGCCCGGGTGGTGGATGCCCTGGCCCGGGTCGGCGGCCAGGCCCGCGGCTGAGACCCGGTCGAGGCCCGGGACCGGCCTTCGCTGCCGGGCCGGGTCGGGGTTCGCGGCCCGGCAGCGGGGGCGGTGCCGGTAATCGAAGGAGGAGCGGGGAGCGGTCGGCGGCCGGGTTCGCGGCCCGTCGGCCGGTCCCGGACCCGCCAGGGGTTGAGAGGGCGCGGTCGGGCGGGCAGGCTGGGGAGGGGCGGGCCCAACCTCGACGGTGGGGAGCGCGGGCGGGGGCGGGCGTGGTTGGATGCGGTCGTAGCGTGGAACACCGACCCGGGACAGCGGGCCCCGAGCACCGTCCGGGACGGCAAGGGCGCGGTGGCACGGGACTTGAGCGGACGACGACGGCAGGGACGAACGTGAGGATCTTCCACCGGGCACGGCACCGGCCGTCCGCCACCTGGCGGCAGACGACCGACCGGGCCTTCACGCTGATCGGCGACGGCCGCTACGAGGACGCCGGCGCGCTGCTGGTGATGGCCGCCGACCTGGAGCCGTGGCTCTCCGACTCCTGGTTCAACCTCGCCCTCCTGCACAAGTTCCGCCGCGACTGGGAGCAGGCCCGCTCGGCCGGCCTGCGCGCCGTCGCCCTGCTGGACCGTGAACACGGCGCCCCCGACTGGTGGAACCTCGGCATCACCGCCACCGCCCTGCAGGACTGGCCGCTGGCCCGCCGCGCCTGGCAGGCGTACGGCCTCAAGCTGCCCGGCGGCCCCGGCGGGCAGCCCGACGGCCCGGTCAGCCTCGACCTCGGCACCACCCCGGTGCGGCTCTCCCCGGACGGCGAGTCCGAGGTGGTCTGGGGCCGCCGCCTGGACCCGGCCCGGATCGAGGTCCTCTCCATCCCGTTGCCCTCCTCCGGCCGCCGTTGGGGCGAGGTGGTGCTGCACGACGGCGCCCCGCACGGCGAGCGGGTCACCGACGGCGTGGCCTACCCCGTCTTCGACGAGATCGAGCTGTGGGCGCCCTCCCCGGTGCCGACCTACGTGGTGCTGCTGCAGGCCGCCACCGCCGGGGACCGGGACGCGCTGGAACGGCTGGTCGCCGACGCCGGTTACGCGGCCGAGGACTGGACCTCCTCGGTGCGGCTGCTCTGCCGCGCCTGCTCGGAGAGCCGGATGGCCTCCGACGACGGCATCGCCGCCCACCACGACCCGCACGACGACGGGGACGCCGCCCACCCCGGCCACCTCAGCCACCTCAGCCAGGGCGGCGCGGCCGGGATGTCCTGGCTGGTCGAGCGGGAGTGCGGGATCGCCGCCCCCGCCCACCTGGTGCGCACCCTGCTGGACCGCTGGGTCACGGCCTCCCCGGGAACCCGGGCTTACCGGGATCTCGAAGAAGTCTGCTGAGTACCCTGGTGAGGTACGCGTAGGACCTATGGAAGCGGAAGACATGGCGGAGCAGGCCGAGCAGCACGAGCACGAGCACGACGTGGAGGGGGCGGCGCCCGAGGCTCCTGTGAAGGTGATCGGTGAGGAGCCCGACCTCGGCAAGGGCACCGCCCGCCCGATCACCGTCGTCGGCAACCCCGTCCTGCACCGCGAGGTCAAGGACGTCACCGCCTTCGACGGCGAGCTCTCCGCGTTGATCGACGACATGTTCCAGTCCATGTACGCCGCCGAGGGCGTCGGCCTCGCCGCCAACCAGATCGGCGTGGACCTCAAGGTCTTCGTCTACGACTGCCCGGACGACGAGGGCGTGCGCCACATCGGCCACGTGATCAACCCGAAGCCGGAGGACTACCCGGCCGACCGCCGTCGGGTGCTCGACGACGGCAACGAGGGCTGCCTGTCCGTCCCGACCGCGTACGCCGAGCTGCCGCGCCCGGACTACGCCGCGGTGACCGGCGTCGACAAGGACGGCAAGCCGATCCGCGTCGAGGGCACCGGCTTCTTCGCCCGCTGCCTGCTGCACGAGACCGACCACCTGTACGGGACCCTCTACATCGACAAGCTGTCCAAGCGCGACCGCAAGGACGCGCTCAAGCAGATGGCCGAGGGCACGCCGAAGTACGCGACCGTGCCGAACGCGTGACGGTACGGCGGTAGTCGCCGGAGGCCGGTGCGGACAGGTCCGCACCGGCCTCCGGCGTTTCCGGGCCGGCGGTGTCACGTTCTCGCGCCGTGTCCGGTCCGACCGTCGGGAGTGACCGAACGGAAGGAGAACCGTCATGAGGACCGTCATCGTGTGTGCCTCCGTGTCGCACGGGAACACGCGGAGGATCGCCGAGGTCATGGGCCGGGTGCCGGGTGCCGGGTGCCGGGTGCCGGGTGCCGGTGGCCCGGGTGGTCGGGCCCGAGGAGGCCGACCCGGCGGAACCGGCCTGGTGCCGAAGGCTACCGGGCCCGGAGCCCACGGAGGCAGTGCCCGGAACGGGCTCGGTGCGGGCGGCGGTGCGGGCGGCGGTGCGGGCGGTGGGCACCGGCCCCCGGACCGTCGGCTACGGGAGGAAGAGCCACTCCGGGCCGTAGGTGAAGCGGGGGTCGGCGGGGAGCTTCACGGCGTTCAACTGCCGTGCGGTGCCGCCCAGGTCGCTCATGTGCCCGATCGCGTCGAAGAGCGAGTTCCCGTTGCCGCCCCACGCCGCTTCGAGGGCGCGCAGCATCTCGCTGTAGGTGGTGTTGAAGTCGTGCAGCAGGGCCGCGGTGGCCGGGTCGGGCTCGTTGCCGGGGGAGTCGGCCCAGCCGCCGGCGGGGACCCGGGCGACCGGTGAGGCGTCCGGCAGCGGGAGGTCGGGGCCGGCGAACTCGTACGTCCCGGTCTGCTCGTCGAAGACGAGCTTCCTGCCGACGGCGATCTCCTTGAACGCGTAGTAGTGGGCGAGTTCGCCCGGGTTGCCGGGGAACGGGTTGTCCGGGGAGGCGTCGGTGCCCTCGCCCTGCGCCCGGATGACGTCGATCGCCTTCAGTACGTCGTCGATGGTGTTCATGGCGACGATGTCGTTGCCGACGCCGTGGCCCGACCCGAGCGGGAAGGTCACCTGGTTGCGTCCGGTCAGCAGGTGGGCGAAGTCCGGGAAGACGTTCGCGATGCGCTGGTAGAAGGCGCCGATGGTGTTGCCGTCGGCGGCGAAGGCGAGCGGGTTCTCCGGCTTCTCGATGTCCGAGAACAGGCCGGCCGACTCGCGGGTCAGCCCGCTGAGGAAGACCTCCAGCCCCGGGTTGACCCCGCCGGGCAGCTCGCCGGGGTACTTGGGCACGGTGGCCGGATCGGTGAGGACGACCGTGCCGCCGATGCTGGTGAGCATGTTGCAGACCAGGCCGAAGTGCGACATCTCGTCGAAGACGATCTCGCGGATGGTGTGGCGGACCGGCTTGCTGTTGTCGGGGTCGGTGATCGACCAGAGGGCGGTGGCGTAGGGCGGGATGGTGGAGAGCTCAAGCATGATCGCCCGCTGCAGCGCGTCCTTGAGCTCCTGCTCCGTCCAGTCCTCCTCGGCCATGCTCATGAGCTGGACGATCGCGTCGCTCTCGTAGTCCAGGATTCCGGTCGTCACGGTGGGCCCCTTTCGTTCGGCGTGCTCGTTCGGCCGTGCGCCGGACGGTAACCGGGGCGCGGTCGTCCGTAGGCGCGGAATGTCGGTGTGGCCTCGGAGTTCATCCGGACGGGCGGGGCGGGGGAGCTGCCGGAGGAGGTGTGGCCGGCCGCCGCCTCGGGCGGTCCGGACGGTGTCGTGGTACCCGGGTACCGTACCGGGGTGCCCAGGACATTCGATCTTCCAACCGAGTTGGCCTCCTCGCTCGCCGGCCCGGCCGCCGCCTGGCGGTTCGTCGAACGGTTCGCCACACATCTCGGAGCACCGGTCGAGGCGACGGACGGTTGCACGGAGGAGGAGCTCGCCGCCGCCGAGCAGCGCCTCGGCCTGCGGCTGCCCGACGCGCTGAGGGAGGCGTACGGGAGGTTCGGGCGGCGGTTCGATCTGTTCGGGGGCCAGGAACAGTGGATCCCGCTGGAGGACGTGGAGGTGGAGGACGGGGTCCTCGTCTTCCTGGCCGAGAGGTACTGGTACTGGGCGGTCGGGATCCCGGTCGCACAGGCCGTCGACGACGACCCGCCTCTGGTGACCGACGCGACCCCGGGCGACCCTGTGGCAGCCGTCTGGCAGCCGATGGCCGACCGCTTCTCCGCCGCCTTCGTGGAGTCGGTGCTGAACGGGAACCTCCTCTGCGACGACATGGGCGGGATGCGTCGGGAGATGATGCCCGGCGACCTCGAACGCGTGGAGCGGGAACTCACCCCGATGCCGCCCTTCGAGGATGGGCCGGAGGAGGACGGCTGCCGGTGGTACGCGGGGCCGGACGTGCTCGTCTGTGTCGACCGGACGGACCCCGACGTCCAGCTGGGCTGGATCTGCGTCCGGGCCTTCAACCGGCAGGCCCTCGACGGGATGTGCGGGGCCCTGCGGGGTGACTGGACCTACACCATGAACTACTGAGCGGGCTGCCCGGTCGGGCAGGGCAAGCGCGGCCAGGTCCTGTCGGGGCACACGATCACGTAGTGGCCCGCCCACCGGCTGTCGGACACCCAGCGGGACCAGGCCACGTCGGAGGCCCGGGCCGGCTGGTCGAGGACCGACTGAATCAACAGTGGTGCCCCGCACGGGCTGTGGCCGTGCGGGGCACCACTGTTCGCTCAGGTGAGGTTGTCGACCCAGAAGAGGACGGTCCGCAGGACCGCACCCGGGGCGCCGGCGCCGAAGCCGACGACCATGGCCTGGCCGACCGCGACATCCGTCGGGTCGATGCCCTGGGACCAGGTGATCCTCGCGTCGAGGCCGGGGATGGTGCTCCCCGGGGCGTACGAACGGAACGATCCGTGCGCGTGGGCGATGAGGGTGCCGTTGCGGCGCAGTTCGGCGCGGCGGAGGCCGGTCGACCTCAGCTCGTAGGTGCGGTCGCCCAGAACTGCCTTGCGGGTGCGGGACTTCCGGCTGGTCGGGATGCTGTGGCCGTTGATGTTCAGCGCGCCGTGGTCGCGGCCGGGCACCACCGTGACGGTGGGCATCCCCGCCCCCTGGATCCGCGCCACGACGGACGGCCAGCGGTCGTGGCTGAGCTGTATCGGCCCGAACGGGCCGTCGATCACACGCTGTTGGAGCTTGGGCATGCCTGGGCTACTCCTGAACACCGGGTGGCAGACAGCGGAGCCGCCGTCACGGCAGCTCCGCTGTTGCTGAACGATCTCGACTTAGAAGTCGTCGTCGAAGGACACCGAGCCCTCGACCGCGACCTGGTACGCCGACACGCGGCGCTCGAAGAAGTTGGTCAGCTCCTGGACGTTCTGGAGCTCCATGAAGCCGAACGGGTTGGTCGACCCGTAGCGGATCGGCATGCCCAGGCGGGCCAGGCGCTGGTCGGCGACGGCCTCCAGGTACTGGCGCATGGAGTCGGTGTTCATGCCGGCCAGGCCGTCACCGCACAGGTCCTGGGCGAACTGGAGCTCGGCCTCGACGGCCTCCTCCAGCATCTCCGTGACCTGCTTGGCCATGTCGTCGTCGAAGAGGTCGGGCTCCTCCTCGCGCACGGTGTCCACGACCGACATGGCGAAGTCCATGTGCATGGACTCGTCGCGGAACACCCAGTTGGTGCCGGTCGCCAGGCCGTGCAGCAGGCCGCGGCTGCGGAACCAGTACACGTAGGCGAACGCGCCGTAGAAGAACAGGCCCTCGACGCACGCCGCGAAGCAGATCAGGTTCAGGAGGAACGCGCGGCGGTCCTCCTTGGTCTGCAGCGAGTCGATGTGGTCGACCGCGTTCATGTACTTGAAGCAGAACTGGGCCTTCTGGTGGATGGAGGGGATGTTCTCCACCGCGGCGAAGGCCGCGTTGCGGTCCTCCGGGTCCGGAAGGTAGGTGTCCAGCAGCGTCAGGTAGAACTGGACGTGCACGGCCTCCTCGAACAGCTGGCGCGACAGGTACAGGCGCGCCTCCGGGGAGTTGATGTGCTTGTAGAGGCTCAGCACGACGTTGTTCGCGACGATCGAGTCGCCGGTCGCGAAGAACGCCACGAGGCGGCCGATCAGGTGGCGCTCGCCCTCGCTCAGCTTCGCCAGGTCGGCGACGTCCGAGTGCAGGTCCACCTCCTCGACGGTCCAGGTGTTCTTGATCGCGTCCCGGTACCGGTCGTAGAACGACGGGTAGCGCATCGGGCGCAGGGTCAGCTCGAAGCCGGGGTCGAGCAGCATCTTGCGGTCTTCGGGGGTGCTCACTGGCAGGCCTCGCAGGACTCGGGGTTCTCCAGGGAGCAGGCCAGCGCGGCTTCCTGCTCCGGGGTGAGGGCGGGGGTGCCCACCGGGATCGTCTCGGCGGACACGGGCACGGCCGCGCGGGCGGTGCCGGAGGCGGCCTGGGCGATGCGGGTGGCCGGGCGCGAACGCAGGTAGTAGGTGGTCTTCAGACCGACCTTCCACGCGTAGGCGTACATCGAGCTGAGCTTGCCGATGGTCGGCGCCGCCATGAAGAGGTTCAGCGACTGGCTCTGGTCCAGGTACGGCATGCGGGCCGCGGCCAGGTCGATCAGCGCGCGCTGCGGCAGCTCCCACGCGGTGCGGTACAGCGAACGGACCTCGGCCGGCAGCCAGTTCAGCTCCTGCACCGAGCCGTTGGCGTCGCGCAGCGAGTCGCGGGTCTGCTGGTCCCAGACGCCGAGCTCCTTGAGCTCGCGCACCAGGTACGGGTTGACCTGGAGGAACTCGCCGCTCAGCGTCTCGCGCTTGAACAGGTTGGACACCTGCGGCTCGATGCACTCGTACACACCGGCGATGGACGCGATGGTCGCGGTCGGCGCGATGGCCAGCAGCAGCGAGTTGCGCAGGCCGGTCTCGGCGATGCGGGCGCGCAGCGCGGTCCAGCGGTCGGCCCACTGCGGGGCGGCCGTCGGGAAGTGGTCGATGTGCAGCTCGCCGCGGGCGGCGCGGGTCTCGCCGTATGCCTCGTGGCGGCCCAGCTGCTCGGCCAGGTCGGCGGAGCGCTCGTACGCGGTGAGCATGATGCGCTCGGCGATGAGGGTGGAGAGGGTCTTCGCCTCGGCGGAGTCGAAGTCCAGCCGCAGCTTGAAGAAGACGTCCTGCAGGCCCATCACGCCGAGGCCGACCGGGCGCCAGCGGGAGTTGGAGGCGCCGGCCTCGACGGTCGGGTAGAAGTTGATGTCCACCACGCGGTCGAGGAAGGTGACGGCGGTGCGCACGGTGGCGTCCAGCCGCTCCCAGTCCATGGCGTCGACCAGGTCGTCGGCGGTGGCGCCGGCGGCGACGTGGGCGCCGAGGTTGACCGAGCCGAGGTTGCAGACGGCGGTCTCGGAGTCGTCCGTGACCTCCAGGATCTCGGTGCACAGGTTGGAGGAGTGCACCGTCCGGCCCGGCAGCGCGGTCTGGTTGGCGGCGCGGTTGGAGGCGTCCTTGAAGGTCATCCAGCCGTTGCCGGTCTGCGCCAGGGTGCGCATCATGCGGGCGTACAGGGTCTGCGCGGGGATCGTGCGGACGGCCTTGCCGGCCAGCTCGGCCTTGCGGTACGCCTCGTCGAAGTCGGCGCCCCACAGGTCGACCAGCTCGGGCACGTCGGCCGGGGAGAACAGCGACCAGTCCGCGTTGGCGTTGACCCGGCGCATGAACTCGTCGGGGATCCAGTGCGCCAGGTTGAGGTTGTGGGTCCGGCGGGCCTCCTCGCCGGTGTTGTCGCGCAGTTCGAGGAACTCCTCGATGTCGGCGTGCCAGGTCTCCAGGTAGACGCAGGCGGCGCCCTTGCGCCGGCCGCCCTGGTTGACGGCGGCGACGGAGGAGTCGAGGGTGCGCAGGAACGGCACGATGCCGTTGGACTTGCCGTTGGTGCCGCGGATCAGGCTGCCGCGCGAGCGGATGCGCGAGTAGGACAGGCCGATGCCGCCGGCGTGCTTGGACAGGCGGGCGATTTGCGCGTAGCGGTTGTAGATCGAGTCCAGGTTGTCCAGCGGGGAGTCGAGCAGGTAGCAGCTCGACATCTGCGGGTGGCGGGTGCCGGAGTTGAAGAGCGTCGGGGAGGACGTCAGGTACTCCAGGCGGCTCATCAGGCCGTACAGCTCGGCCACCTCGCGCACCGACTGCTCGTTGTCGCCGACCGCCAGGCCACACGCGACGCGGAGCAGGAAGTGCTGCGGGGTCTCGACCACCTTGCGGGTGATCGGGTGGCGCAGCAGGTAGCGGGACTGCACGGTCCGCAGGCCGAAGTACTCGAAGCGGTCGTCGCCGGTGGTGTCGATCAGCGCGTTCAGGGCGGCGGCGTGCTTGGCGACGAAGGCGGCGGTGGTGTCGCCGATCAGGCCCTCGGCGTGGCCGACGGCGATCGAGTCGGAGAAGGACGTGGAGCCCTGGCTGTTCGCCTCGTCGACGATTTCGAGGGCGAGCAGGCGGGCGGCGAGCTTCGAGTACTGCGGGTCCTCGGCGATCATCGACGCGGCGGCGTCCACGGCCAGCCCGCGCAGCTCGGCGAAGTCCGAGCCGGCGTGGCGGCCGCGCAGCGCGGCGGCGGCGACATGGCCGGGGTCGACCTCGGTGAGGTCGGCACTGCGGTCGGTGAGCAGCCGCAGCAGGGCGCCGCCGGGGTCGGAAACCGTCGGGTCGGTGAAGGCGGTACCGGAGCCCTGGGCGGGCAGGGTGGCTGAGGCAGCGGTGGTCAAGGCGCTCTCTCCTGGCGGCGATCGGCGGCGGTGATCGGGGGTACCGGACCGATCGGGGCAGGGGAGCACGCGCGCGGGCGCAAGCGGCGTCCGCGCGACGGTGGCATCCCCGGCCCGCCCGCGAGGCCCGGAAGGAAACTGCTCGTGCTGCCGGCCTCTGCGGGAGGGCCTGTGGCACGCCGTCGGCAGGTACTCGGACTCGCGGGAACGGCTCGTGGAGCCGCCCGCACACCGCTGCGGGGCAGTCCCGGATTCCCACCGGGTTCCCCTGCATCGACAGCAGGGACGAGCATACATCTAGTGGCGTGAGTCCGATGCAGCCCCACATGTAGTGTCGCGCAGCACAATTGTTCGACTGTGTGTGCGATAAACTGCTCAGGCCGGAGGGTGCCATTCCTGGCCCGTACGGGCCTCGCACGGGCGCATCCGCACCTGCCCGGCCCCGGCCGGCGCGGCGCCCGGATTCTCGATGCAGCGCCCCGTGTCCCGGTTCGCCAGCTGCCCCGTCGCGGTCACCCGCCAGCGCTGGTCGGGACGCGCGGTGCAACCGGTGAGGACGGGGAAACCGAGCTCCGGATCCTCCACGCAGCGCCCGCCCTGGCCGATCGAGCCGTCGTCCCCCATGGTCCAGCTCTGCGCGGGCGTGCCGTCGCAGGTGCCGGTGCCGATCGCGGCCGGATCGCCCGCCACCCGGCTGTCCAGGCAGAGGCCGGGCAGGGCCGAGGTGATCGCGCCGCTCGGCTGCCCGGCGGCGGCCTGGAACGAGAAGGAGTCGCTGCTGAGCCCGGCGCCGCCGTCCCAGATCTCGAACCCGGCCTGGACGGCGCACAGGTACGAGCCGGCCGGGACGTAGCCGCGCTGGGCGGCGTCACGGGTGAAGGCCCGCAGGTCCAGGTCGGTGACGGAGGTCGTGCCGGTGGCCATCTCGTAGGTGATCAGGGTGTGGCTGCTCTTCTTCGGCGCCTCGTACACGTGGTACGAGGTGCCGCCGACCTGCAGGTCGCCGGTCTGCCGGCCGAACGGGGTCTTGCCGTTGCCCCGCAGCCAGATCATCAGCTCGGCGCTCTCGGTGAAGGAGCAGCTGGTCCGGCTGGTGCTGTACCAGACGTCGTAGGACACGTTGTAGACGCCGCCGTCGACCTGGGTGGTGCGCCAGCTGCTGGTCGCGTACCGCAGGTTGTCGACCGCGATGGGCAGCGGACCGGTGCCGGGCTGGAGCTGGGTGCTGATGTGCGGGTAGGCGCCGGGGCCGCGGTCCGGGTCCGTGAGGCTCGCCGGACCGATGCCGCTGCGGGTCACCCGGAAGCCGGTGCCGCCGTCGGTGGCGCTGATGCACAGGCCCCCGGTGGCGTTCCACTCGTTCGGGTTGATCAGGTAGCGGCCGGAGTCGACGGGCTGGGAGGGGTAGCGGTTCTCCCCGGTGGAGCAGATCTCGCCCGCCGTGGCGGCCGGCAGCGGGGTGACGGCCGGGGTGGCCCGGGCGGGCTCCTTCCGGTCCTGCGGGATCAGCACCGCGCACAGGGCCAGCACGACCGCGATGGTCGGCGCGATCCACCACCAGGGGCGCGGGAGGCGGCGCCCGGTTCCGGGCGCGAAGGGGTGGGGCACGGGGCTCGCGCCTCCTTGCTGCGGTGTCGTGGGCCGGTACGCGGGCCGGGGCGGTGGTGTGCTCACCCGGCGGGGGTGGAGCCCGACCGGGGCCGGGTCGTGCTGGGGGTCGGCTTCTTGACGGGGGGCTTCGCCGCGCCGGTGCCCGTCGGGCCGGGGGTGGCCGGGGGAGCGGACGTCGGAGCGGGGGGCGTGGTCGGCGGCGCGACGGTCAGCGCGGGCTCCGAGTGCACGGTCCAGGGCGTGTTGTAGCGGGGCGCGGCGACCCCGGCGGCGAACGCCTCGGAGGCGGCGGTGGACGCGGCCACCCGCCAGTCGACCTCCTTGCGCGACTCGTACCAGATCACGCCGATGATGTCCGGGTGCTGGGGGAGCTGCGAGAACATCTCGGTGATCCACTGCGCCTTGAGGCCGGAGG
The DNA here is from genome assembly GCF_040651155.1 of Kitasatospora sp. NPDC048545. NCBI lineage: Bacteria > Bacillati > Actinomycetota > Actinomycetes > Kitasatosporales > Streptomycetaceae > Kitasatospora > Kitasatospora sp. NPDC048545. Next base: position 37,300 of record NZ_JBEZIQ010000025.1, on the reverse strand, counting down.
TGTCGGTCGCCCCGGTCTCGGTGATCACCACCGGCTTGCGGCTGAACGCCCGGATCTGGTCGATGGTCGGCTGGAAGATCTGGTCGAACGACTTGTACTTCTCGACGCCGGTGGTGCCGTAGTAGCCGGACAGGCCGATCCAGTCGACGTAGTCGTCGCCGGGGTAGAGGCTGCTCAGGCTGGTGGCGTTCTCGTAGTCGACGTTGGGGCTCCACACCCAGGTGACCCGGGTCGCGCCGACCTGCTTGAAGATGTCGTGCACGTGCCGCCAGGCCTGGACGTACTGGCCCTTCCTGTTGCCGTTCGACTGCTCGGCCCAGGGGTACCAGTAGCCGTTCATCTCGTGGGCGAAGCGCAGCGCGACGGGGTAGCCGAGGCCCTTGACGCCCTCGGCCCAGGTCTTGATGTAGTCGTCGAACCTGCCGTCGATGATGTTGGAGAGGGCGTACTCCGGCTGCTCGCCGCGGAGCTTGTCCTCCTTCGCCTCCTTGCGGTAGTCCCAGGGCTCCCAGGCGACCATCGGCATGATGCCGCGCTCGGCGACGGTGTCGAACACCCGGCGGTCGAACTTCCGGTCCCACCAGCCGACCGAGAACTCCAGCACGTTCGGCTGGTGCTTGACGGCAGCGGTGAACTCGTCGAGGGGGCCGAGGTCGTACGGGCCGGGCTTGGTCATGATGCCGGTGAACGCGCCCCCGGCGGGCGGGAACTGCGGCGGCTGGGGCGTCGCGGTGGGCGACGGGGACGCGGTCGCGCCCGGGTCGGCGGAGGGGGCCGGCGGCGCGGCCAGGGCGGTGGTCAGCCAGCTCGGCATCGCGGTCGGGGCCGCGCCGGCGAAGCTGTACGGGTCCTGGTGCCGGTCGTGGGAGAGCCGGGGAGCGAGCACGAAGGTGTACCCGACCATCAGGACGAGGGCGACCAGTGCGGCGATCCGGGGGATGGTGATCCGCAGCATCAGCGGGCCTCCCGCTCGTTCCGGCGGCCGGCCCGGGCGGGCTCCAGCAGCTCCTCGAACCCGTCCTCGGCGGCGAGTTCGGCATCCAGCTCGGCGTCCAGCTCGGCGTCGAGGTCCTTGTCGAGGTCCTTGTCGAGCCCCGCGCGGGGTCCGGGGGCGGGGGCTCCCGGGGCGGCGGCTCCGGCGGGCCCGTCGGTGCGCGGGCCGGGCAGTCGCCCGGGCGCGGGGGCCTCGGTGGCCTCTGCGGCGTCGGTGGCAACGGCGGTGGCCTCTGCGGCCCCGGTGGCGGCCCCGGTGGCGGCCTTGGCGGTGGCGGCCCGCTGGGCGCGGGCCTCGCGGCGCGCGCCGACGAAGGAGATCACCAGCGGTGCGAGGCCGGTGAACAGGCTGACCCCGGCCCAGAACCGCAGGATCCAGATGTCGTGGTGCAGCGTGAAGCTCGCACCGAGCAGTCCGCCCGCGACCGCCGCCCACAGCAGGTGCAGCCGGAACGTCGACAGCGACTCGGCGCTGCGCAGGTCGCCCTTGGCGGTGACGGCGTAGGCCAGCGGACGGCGCAGCAGGGCCGCGATCGCGGCGGCGACGTAGACCGGGCCGGCGAACAGGGCCAGCCCCATGCCGGCCATGCCGATCTCGCGGCGCTCGTGCGCGGCCAGGTTGAACCGGCGCAACCAGAGCCACAGCACCAGCCAGCTGCCCATGCTGGCGCCCCACAGGGCCATCCAGTGGGTGCTGTTGAGGTGGATGGAGGTGATGCCGAGCGCCAGGTAGACGGAGGTGGCGAGGCTGCCCAGGACGGTGTTGAGCGCCACGCTCGGGTAGTAGAACTGGACCAGGCCGTAGAGAATCCGCTGGCGCAGCCGCAGCTTGATGCCCGAGCGCAGCCGGTTCTTGAGCAGGATCTCCCAGATGCCGTACGCCCAGCGCTTCTGCTGGTTGAAGTAGTCGGTCCAGGAGGTCGGGCCCTCGCCGACGGCCAGCACGTCGGGGGTGTAGACGCCCTTCCAGCGGTGGCCGGTCCCCGGGTTGACGGAGGCCTGGATCCGCATGCTGGTGAGGTGGTCCTCGATGATCGAGTCCTGGTAGCCGCCGATCTGCTGCCAGGCGGTGGGCCGGTACAGGTGGTTGGTGCCGATCAGCAGCGGCGCGTCCATGCCGTTGCCGCCGCGCTCGACCAGGCCGGAGAACAGGTACTGCTGCACGGAGGCGCCGTGGGCGACCCAGTTGTCGTACATGTTGCCGTAGACCTGGGGAGCGACCACGAAGGCGATGTCGGGGTCGCGGAAGTAGCCGAGGGTGCGCTCCAGGAAGCAGGGCAGCGGGACGTGGTCCGGGTCCATCTGGGCCACCACGTCGTAGCCGTGCTCGTGCTCGGCCCGCCAGGAGTTGTGGTTGCCGGACTTGGTCTTGGCCCGGAACTCGCCCTCGGCCTGGTTGTACTCCGGGCGTCCCTTGCGGCTGAAGTGGTGGACGCCGAGCCGGGCGGCCATCTTCTTGACCCGGTCGTCGTCGCCCTCGTCGAGGATCCAGACGTCGACCTGGCCGTCGTACTCGATCCGCAGCATCGCCGCGAGGGTGCGTTCGACGATCTCGATCGGCTCCTTGGAGGGCACGATCGTGGTGAGCACGGCGACCCGCAGGCCGGACGGCGGGGTGACCGGTACGGGGTCCTTGGCGCGGAACGCGAAGACCCAGACGGCGAGGTTCTGAACCAACCGGATCACTTCGACCGTGATAACAGCACAGAAGCAGATTCGCGCGAGGTTGATCCGCCAGTCCGGGGACCAGCCCACGCCGGAGCCGGGAATGTGTTCAGGGAGGAGCAGCCAGCCGACGAAGGCGAGACCGGCGAGCGCGTTGACGGTCACCAGGAGCGTCGTCACGAACGTGACGCCGCGTGAGGAGACCGAGCGGTACCGGACGGTGGCGCCGTCCTCGCCCGCGCTCAGTGGGCCGGTGCTGTCGGCACACGCGATGTAGGCGCGCTGGGCCGATGAGTTGCGCAACTCGCGGCGGACGATGCGCCGTTCGTGCCGGGCCCGGGGCAGGACGCGTCCGTGGCGTCCGCGCACCCGGTTGCCGCGTTTCGTTGCCTGCTCGTTGGTGGAGTCCACCGGTCAACCCCCGTACAGCGGACCGGTCGTGCCGGAGCGCTGGTTCCCTGCTCTGTCACCGCCCGTCGGCACCGGACACCCGGCCGTCGGGTCGACGGCAACGCGGCGTGTCGGCGCCCCTCATGGGCTTGGCTGATGGTCGTTCGATCGGCCAGCATACGGGCCGTGGCCGCCCGGTCCCGGCCCGGGGTCGGCAGCCGGGCGCACCGGGCCCCGCAGGCTCCGCGGAGGGCGGGCCCGCGGGTGGAGCGGCGGCGTCAGGGCGTGATCTTGACGGAGTTCGCGATCTGGTCCATCAGCGCCAGCGACGGTGCCTCCGCCGCCTGGTCCAGGCAGATCTGGAGCACCGGGACGGTGGTGGCCCCGGCCGCCGGGGTGACTTCGAGGACACCGCAGTAGCTGTCCGGCGTGGAGGAGCCGCTGGACATCGGGACGTGCCACAGCGCGAGGTAGCCGTCCATGCCCTGGATCTTGACGGCGGACTGCTTCACCGGATCCGGCGGCGTCGGCGCGTCGGATCCGTAGCGGGTGTTGTACAGCAACTGGCCCATGCCGAGGACCAGGGACTTCGAGTCGGACCAGCCGCCGTTGAAGACCCGGAGGTTCTGGATGACCAGGCCCCGGGTGCAGGCCCCGCTGCCGTGGCCCACGCAGGCGTACGGGTTGACCGCGTAGCGGACCTCGTTCGGCGCCTTGGCGTCGACCTGGACCTGCCAGTCCGGCGGCAGCATGAAGTTCATCTTCGAGTCCTGGCCGGTGATCGGCCGTCCGCCCGGGAACTGCTGGCCGCCGGTCAGGGCGGTGCCCATGAAGCCGTTCGGGCTCTTCGGGTCGGCGGCCGCCGCGGTCGCGGTCGGATCGGCCTTCGCCGGGCCGGTCTTGGCGGTCTTGTGGCCGACCACGTAGCCGGCTCCCGCCATGGCGACCGACAGCACCACGGCGCCGACGCCCAGCAGGACCCGGTGCTTGGTGCGGTTCGGCTCGACGGTCTCGAACACCACCGAGGTGGGGACCGGCTTGGGGGCCGGCATCCCGGGCGAGAGCTGCGGGGCCGGTACGGCGCCCTGGGCCGGCACGGCGTGCGGCGTCGGCGCGGGCGCCACCGGGGGCGCGGGCTGCGGGGCCGGCACCGCGGGGGAGACGGCCGTCGGCGCGGCGGCGTTCTGCGCGGCGTGGCCGGGGAAGGGGCTCGCGGGTGCGCTGCCGCCTCCCGGCTTGGCCTGAACCTTGTCGGTCCAGGTCGAACCGTCCCACCAGCGCAGCGTATTGGGCTGCCCGGAAGGGTCCTCGTACCAGCCGCTAGGCGCACTCCCCGTCGTCATGCGGCGGATACTAGCAGCGAGCCGATCCGATGGTCATTTCAAGTCAGGGGGAGCGTACGGCGGCAGACGGGCGCTCAGAACGCCAGGGTGTAGACCATCAGGTCCATCCCCGGGTACGGCGACCAGTCGCGCTCGGGGGTGCGCCGGAAGCCGACGCGCTCGTAGACGCGGTGGGCGGCGGTCATCTCGGGGCGGGTGGAGAACGCCATGCCGGCCAGGCCGAGGTCGCGGCTGCGGGCGAGCGAGGCGCGCACCAGTGCCTCGCCGACGCCGCGGCCGCGGGAGGCGGTGTCGGTGGCGAGCATCCGGATCTCGCCCTCGCGCGCGGTGGCGATGTCCGCCCACTCGGTGCCGCCGACCGCGAAGGTCACGCAGCCGAGGACCCGTCCGCCGGCCGGCTCGACCGCGACCAGGAGTTCGGCCTCCCGGGCCCGGCGGTCGGTGTCGCGCAGCAGCTCGACGTAACTGCTCCCGGGCGAGGTGAAGCCGCCGCCGACGAAGGCGTCGACGGTGATGCGGCCGGCGTCTTCGAGGTCCTCCGGAAGGGCCGGGCGGATGAGGTAGTCCATGCGGCCAGTGTGCCGGAGCCGTGCGGGGTGCGAAGCTCCGGGGTCGAACGGACCGGGAGGGTGGCCGGATCGGCGGAGGGGCGCAGCGAGGCGGCGGGCATGGTGCCGTACAGCCGCTCGGGGCGGGCAAGGTCGGCCGGGTAGCCGCCCGGGCGGTGGTGGTTGTCGCGGTCGGCTGCCGGGCCGCGGGAGACCTCGCGGCCGATCAGGACGCCGAGCAGGCCGAAGCCGCCGACGGTGCCGGCCAGGGCCAGTGCGCTGGCGATGGTGTCGCTGTCCATGGGCTCCACTCTGGCCGGGCGGGGCGACGGCCACGAGTGGCAGGAATGACCGATTGCCTCGAAATCCTGCCACCCGGCACCTTCCGCCGCGGCGGGCGGCCGGGGCATCCTGGACGGCATGCTGAAGAACGTGGTCGCGGTGGTGCTGGAGGAGATCCACCCCTTCGAACTGGGAGTGGCCTGCGAGGTGTTCGGCCTCGACCGCACCGCCGACGGGCTGCCCGGCTACGACTTCGCGATCGCCGGCGCCCGCCCGGGGCCGCACGCCACCCACGCCGGCTTCGCGGTGGACGTCCCGCACGGCCCCGAGCGGCTGGCCGGGGCCGACCTCGTGGTGGTCACCGCGGCGCGGATCCGGGAGAGCTACCCCGAGCCGCTGCTGGCGGCGCTGCGCGGGGTGGTGGCGGACGGTGGCCGGGTGCTCTCCATCTGCAGCGGCGCCTTCGTCCTGGGCGCCGCCGGGCTGCTGGACGGCCGCCGCTCCACGACCCACTGGCGGCACAGCGAGCAGCTGGCCGCGCGCTTCCCGCGGACCGCCGTCGAGCAGGACGTGCTGTACGTGGACGACGACCCGGTGATCACCTCCGCCGGGACGGCGGCCGGCATCGACGCCTGCCTGCACCTGGTGCGCCGGGCGCAGGGCGCGGAGGTGGCCCGGGAGATCGCCCGCCGGATGGTGGTGGCACCGCACCGGGAGGGCGGGCAGGCCCAGTTCGTGAACCGCCCGCTGCCCGAGTGCGACGGCGACTCCCTGGCACCGCTGCTCGACTGGATGCGCCACCACCTGGACGAGGAGGCCACCGTGGAGCAGCTGGCCGCCCGGGCGCACATGTCGCCGCGCACCTTCGCCCGCCGCTTCCAGCAGGAGACCGGCACCACCCCGCACCGCTGGCTGGTCGGGCAGCGGGTGCTGCTCGCCCAGCGGCTGCTGGAGTCCACCACCGAGCCGGTGGACGCGATCGCCGCCCGCTGCGGCTTCGGCAACGCGGCCGCCCTGCGGCACCACTTCGGCCGTCGGCTGGGCACCACGCCGCTGGCCTACCGGCGGTGCTTCGCCGACCCGGCGTTGCGCTGACCGCGCCGACCGCGCCGACCGCGCCGACCGGAGGACCGGTGGACCGTCAGTTCGCCTCCGCGGCCAGGTGGTCGACGCCGTTCCAGCCGTCCGGTCGCAGCCGCCCGTCCTGGGCCCGCCACAGGCTGGTGGAGCAGTTGTGCACCGGCCCGAGCGCGATGAGCTGCTCCTCGGTGAGCCGGTCCAGCGCGTAGCGGAGCATGAGCACCGTGCAGTCGTGCGCGACCAGCAGGACGGGCCGGCCGGCCTCCTCCTCGCAGACGTCCCGCAGCAGGCTGCGGACCCGCAGCGCGACGTCGGCCCAGGACTCGCCGCCGGGCGGACGGTAGTACAGCTCGCCCATCTTGCGCCGCCGGGCCGCCTCCTCCGGGTGCTTGGCCTCGATGGCGGCCTTCGGCAGCATCTCCAGGACGCCGAGTTCGCGGTCGCGCAGCCGCTCGTCGTAGCGGACGGTCAGCGAAACGGGGACGGCGCCGAGGCCGGCGGCCTGGGCGAGCGCGATTCTGGCGGTCTCGGCGGTGCGCACGTACGGCGAGCACCAGACGCTGCGCGGGCGGTCGGCGCTGGGCAGGGCGGCCCACCAGCGGCCGAGTGCCTGGGCCTGCTGCCGGCCGTGCAGCGACAGCGGGATGTCGGCGTCGCGGCAGCTGATCGGGACGCTGAGCGCGCTGGCGGCCTCGGCCAGCTGGAACTCGACGTTGGCGGTGGACTCGCCGTGCCGGGTCGCGATCAGCACGGACGGCAGCCGGGTGGCCGCGGGGCGGTGGGCGGTGATGTGGTGGTGCTGGCTCTGGGTGGACTGGTGCTGGCCGTTGAGGGTGGTACCGAGTTCTGCCATGGCCGCGAGCTCCCCGTGGTCGATCAGGTTCCGGCCGGTTGCCGGTCCGGTCTGGTGGTGCCCGGCGTGCACGCCTGTTCATACATATGATCGCGCCGCCCTCTCCAGTGTTCACGGAGAAGACGGCGCGATCACAGGGCGCGTACCGCGCGAATCAGTGCGCCGCTACGGGCTCCGGCGCGTTCTTCAGCTCATCGTCGCCGGCCTCGGCGCTGTAGTCCGACGGCCTGGTCTCGTCCGGGCCTTCCGGCGCCTTCACGGCCCGCAGCACCAGGGTGAGCACCACCGCGACGACCAGGTTGAGCGCGAACGCGGTCAGCCCGATGTAGCCGATCTCGCCGATGCCGGGGATCCCGGCCGAGTTGCCGCCGAAGTGCTTGGTGGCGGGGCTGGCGATCCCGTACGCCTTCCAGGTGCCGTAGACCATGCCGGCCGCCCAGCCGGCGAACAGCGCCCAGTGGTGGAACCAGCGGGTGAACAGGCCGCCGACGATCGCCACGAAGGTCTGCAGGATCCACAGGCCGCCCAGCAGCTGGAGGTTGATCGCGGCCTGCTTGTCCATGCCGAGGACGAACACCAGCGCGCCGACCTTCACCAGCAGCGAGACCAGCTTGGCGGTCCGGGTCTCGTCGGCGGGGGTGGCGGAGGGCTTGAGCCAGTCCTTGTAGACGTTGCGGGTGAAGAGGTTGGCCGCCGCGATCGACATGATCGCGGCCGGCACCAGCGCGCCGATCCCGATCGCGGCGAAGGCCACGCCGGTGAACCAGTCCGGGAACATGTCCGCGAACAGCTGCGGCACCGCGAGCTGGGAGTTGTAGCCCTTGACGCCCTTGCCCACGCCCGCCGCGATCGCCATGAACCCGAGCAGCGCCAGCAGGCCCAGCATCAGCGAGTACGCCGGCATGATCGCCATGTTGCGGCGCACGGTGTTGCGGGACTTGGAGGCCAGCACGCCGGTCACCGAGTGCGGGTACATGAACAACGCCATCGCCGAGCCCAGGGCCAGCGTGGCGTACGTCCACTGGCTGCCGTGCGGGACGGTCATCGACCCCTTGGCGCCGGGCGCGCTGAACTTGTGTGCGGCGGCGTCGAAGACGTGCCCGTAGCCGCCCAGCCGGATCGGGATGTAGATCACCGCGACGATGATCACGATGTAGACGAGGGCGTCCTTGACGAAGGCGATCAGCGCCGGGGCGCGCAGGCCGGAGGAGTAGGTGTAGGCGGCCAGCACGCCGAAGGCGATGAACAGCGGGAGGTCCTTGACGAACCAGCCGGCGTTCTCCCCGCCGCCGACGCCCAGCACGTCCAGCACCGCCTGGATGCCGACGAGCTGCAGGGCGATGTACGGCATGGTGGCCAGGATCCCGGTCAGCGCGATCACCAGCGACAGCGGCCGCGAACCGTACCGGCCGCGCACGAAGTCGGCCGGGGTCACGTAGCCGTGCACCCGGGAGACCGACCAGAGCCGGGGCAGGAAGAGGAAGACCAGCGGGTAGGCGATGATCGTGTACGGCACCGCGAAGAAGCCGGCCGCGCCGGTCGCGTACACCGCCGCCGGGACGGCGACGAAGGTGTACGCGGTGTAGAGGTCGCCGCCGAGCAGGAACCAGGTCACCCAGGTCCCGAAGTTGCGACCGCCCAGGCCCCACTCGTCCAGGTGCGCCGCGTCGTCCGCGCGGCGCCAGCGCGAGGCGAGGAAGCCCATCACCGTGACCAGGGCGAAGAACAGCACGAAGACCACGAGGGCCGGCACGTTGACGTCCTTCATCGCGCACCGCCCTTCCGGGCCGCCTTGCGGGCCTTCTCGTCCCGGGTGATCAGCAGGTAGGCGGCGACGGTGAAGACGGCCGACACCGGCACCCAGAGCAGCTGGTACCAGTAGAAGAACGGCACCCCGGCCACCGCCGGGTCGTCCTTGTCGTACGAGGACACCCACAGCATCGCGACGATCGGCACGAGCAGGGCGAGACCGGCCAGCACCCGCTCGGGGGTCACCGCCGGGACGGCGGCCCCGGCTGGCTCGGGCATGACATCTTCGAAGGTATCGGGATCAGACGGCATCTTCGGCTCCGCTCCGGAGGGTTTCTCCCCGTCGGCGCCGCAGCCCCGGAGGCGTCGCACGCCCCCGCGAGCCCGCCGAGCAGCACCATCGGTGATCGGCAGTCAGTACGGCTGCGCAATCTAGAGCATGGGGTGATCCATGTCACCGGAAACGACGGAACTTCCCACCAGTCGGACGTGACCGACCGATCTCCGCCGTCGTGGGGCGCGAACAGGACGGTCGCCGGAGGTGGGTGTCACCGTTGCCGGACGCGGCCGGCGTCTCCGCGGGGCGCGGGTGGGCCACCGCAGGACGCGGCCGGGGCGCCGTCGCGACGACTCGGAAGAAAGTCCGTCACGGAACGCGAAGGGCACCGGCGCGCAGGTCGCGCGCGCCGGTGCCCGGGGCGCGGTGGGGGAGTGCGCCCGGGCCGGGCGCCCCTCCGGGAGCGGGTGCCTACTCCGGCCGCTTCAGGCGGGTGATGAACTTGTAGCGGTCGCCCCGGTAGATGGAGCGGACCCACTCGACCGGGTCGCCCTCGGCGTCGAAGGAGTGCCGGGACAGCTGCAGCATCGGCAGGCCCAGGTCGGAGCCGAGCAGCCCGGCCTCGCGCGGGTCGGCCAGCGTGGTCTCGATGGTCTCCTCGGCCTCGGCCACGGTGACCCCGTACACCTCGCGCAGCGCCGCGTACAGGGAGTTGTGCTTGGCCAGGTTGCGTCGCAGCGCGGGGAAGCGCTTGGCGGACAGGTGCGCGACCTCGATGGCCATCGGGTCGCCGTTGGCCAGCCGCAGCCGCTCGATCCGCAGCACGCGGCCGCCCGGCTTGATGTCGAGCAGCGGGGCGAGCCGGTCGTCGGCGGTGATGTAGCCGATCTCGATCAGCCGGGAGGTGGGCTCCAGGCCCTGGGCGCGCATGTCCTCGGTGTAGGAGGTGAGCTGCAGTGCCTGGGCGACCTTGGGCTTGGCGACGAAGGTGCCCTTGCCCTGGATGCGCTCCAGTCGGCCCTCGACGACCAGCTCCTGAAGGGCCTGGCGGACGGTGGTGCGCGAGGTGTCGAACTGGGCGGCCAGCGCGCGCTCCGGTGGGACCGGGGTGCCGGCGGGCTGGGTCTCGGTGAGCTGGAGCAGGTGGCGCTTGAGTCCGTAGTACTTGGGGACGCGCGCGGTCGGGTCGGCGCCGGTCTGCGTCGGGAGGTTCTTCACCTCGGGGTCGTCGGCCTGGGCGGTGGTTCCCCCGTCGCTGCTCATCGGACCTGTTCTCCCGCTTCTCGCAAGGCCTTCACAGACCCCGCCACATCGTTAACGGGTCACATCGTTGCATGTATGGCTACGGAACGAATACCTCATCACGCGATGAACGATGTGCGGTGTCGGCTTGATAACGGGTGGTCGAGATCGGTCGAACAGCCGTTGACAGGCCCATTGGTCTAGGCCAAGCTCCAGGCATCTGGTCTACACCACTAGGCCGGTAACCACGAATCCCCCCACCCGCTCGAAGGGGTCCGCGGCGCCGATTCCCCCGCTTTGTGTGGGTCTGCCGCTGCCGCCCGACGGGGGTAAACCAGGCATCCCTCAGGAGGATGGCGTGAAGCGTCAGCTCATCGCGGCGGTCGGCGTCGCAGCAATGGTCGTCGGCCTGGCGGCTTGTGGCTCGGACGGCAAGAAGAGCGACGGCGACTCGAAGTCGTCGTCCGCCTCGGCGGCCGACAAGTACAAGGGCAAGACGCTGAAGGTGTGGACCATGACCGGCTCGGCCCCGAAGGGCTGGACCGACGCGGTCAAGACGGAGTTCGAGACCACCTACCCGGGCTCGAAGGTCGACTTCCAGGCCCAGGAGTGGACCGACATCGGCCCGAAGGTCACCGCCGCCCTGTCCGAGGGTTCGGTCGACGTGCTGGAGGTCGGCAACACCCAGACCGCGGGTTACGCGGCCTCGGGCGGCCTGCTCGACATCACCAAGGACAAGTCCGCGCTGGGCGGTGACAACTGGGCCGCCAACCAGAACGAGGCCGCGATCCTGGACGGCAAGCAGTACGCCGCCCCGTGGTTCGTCACCAACCGCGTGGTCGCCTACAACAAGGACCTGTGGGCCAAGGCCAACCTGACCGACGCCCCGAAGACCCTGGACGAGTTCTACGCCGACCTGGAGAAGCTGAAGGCCGTCCCGGGTGTCGTCGACCCGATCTACATGCCCGGCCAGGAGTGGTACGTCTACTTCGGTCTGCTGACCAGCGAGGGCGGCAAGATCGCGAAGAAGGACGGCGACAAGTGGGTCGGCGGCCTGTCCTCGCCCGAGGCGCAGAAGGCCTTCGAGACCTACAAGAAGCTCCAGGGCTACTCGGCCACCGGCCCGAAGGACAAGGACGAGGCCACCCCGCAGCAGAAGGACGTCTTCGGCGCGGGCAACGTCGGCACCATGATCGGCCTCGGCTGGGAGCTGCCGAAGGAGGAGGTCCTGCCGGCGAGCAAGATCGGCTTCTTCCCGCTCCCCGGCAAGACCGCCGACAAGCCCTCCGGCGTGTTCCTCGGTGGCTCGAACCTCGCGATCGCCTCGCAGAGCAAGAACACCGACATGGCGAAGGACTTCCTGAAGATCGCCCTCAACGACAAGAACGAGGGCCTGGTCGCCGCGGCCGGCAGCATCCCGAACAAGGCCACCCTGAACGGCCAGATCACCGGCGACTTCGCCAAGGCCGCCCAGTCGGCCGCCGCGGTCGGCGCGATCACCCCGAACACCCCGAACTGGGCCAGCGTCGAGGACAAGCCGAACCCGATCAAGGACTTCCTGACCGCCGCCCTGCAGGGCGGCGACTACGCCGCCACGGCCAAGAAGTACGACGACGAGATCGCGAAGCGACTGAACCAGAAGCAGTAAGCACCCGGGGCCTGTCGTCGAACTCCCGCCCGCGGGGCGACGACAGGCCCCGGCGGCGTCGCTCACCGGCCCCCGGCGGGGGGCCGGTGGGCGACGCCTGTCCGTCGTGGCCAGGGTTGTGAGGAAGTGAGAACGATGGCTGTGCATTCGGAGCGGGTGCAGACGCAGTCCCCCGATCCAGGGGAGGCCGTTGCGGCCCGAGTCGAGACGAGCGTCACGGGCGGCGGCCCCGGGGGTGCCGCGCCGAAGCGCATCAGATCCGCGGGCGGCCCCGGGCTGGGCGCCCGCCTCGCCCCGTACCTGCTGCTGCTGCCGGCCACCGTGGCGACGCTCGCCCTGCTGGGCTGGCCGCTGCTGAAGACCGTGCTGCTGTCGTTCCAGAACCTCAACCGGCGCCAGCTGGTCATGCACATCACCGAGTGGAACGGCTTCGACAACTACAAGGAGCAGCTGACCGATCCGGAGTTCTGGTCGGTCACCGGGCGCACCATCGCCTTCACCGCGATCAACGTGGTGCTCATCATGGTCGGTGGCACCCTGGTCGGCCTCCTGCTGAACCACCTCGGCAAGAAGATGCGGCTGCTGCTGCAGATCGGCCTGCTGATGGCCTGGGCCATGCCGGTCGTCGCCGCGACCACCGTCTACACCTGGCTCTTCGACTCGCAGTGGGGCGTCGTCAACTGGTTCCTGGACCAGCTGGGTTGGCACTCGATGGCCGACTACAACTGGCTCAGCAACGAGTACACGACCTTCTTCGTCGTCATCCTGCTGATCGTCTGGATGTCGATCCCGTTCGTGGCGTTCAACATGTACGCGGGCCTGACCACCATCCCGAGGGAGCTCTACGAGGCCGCCCGGATGGACGGCGCCGGCTCCCTCAAGATCTTCAGCGCGGTGATCTTCCCCAACCTGAAGCCGTTCTTCCTGGCCACGACCTTCCTCGAAGTCATCTGGGTGTTCAAGTCCTTCACCCAGATCTACGCGATCAACGCCGGCGGCCCCGAGAAGCTGACCCGCACCCTGCCGGTGCACGCCTTCCTGGAGGGCTCCTCCGGCCAGCACTACGGCGTCGGCTCCGCGATCGCCGTGCTCACCATCCTGATGCTGGGCGCGCTGATGGCGTACTACTTCCGCATCATGATCAAGCAGGAGGACGAGCTGTGAGGCGCTCTCTCTTCGGACGTACCTGGCCGAACGTGATCGCGGTCGTCCTGTTCGTCTTCTTCGTCTTCCCCGTCTACTGGATGTTCGCGACGTCCTTCAAGCACGACCAGGACATCATCAGCAAGACGCCGGTCTTCGTCCCGCTCGACGGGACCTTCGACCACTTCGTCACCGCGGTCGACGCCCCGAACTTCTGGACGTACGTCACCAACAGCGTCACCGTCACGGTCGGTGCGGTGCTGCTCTCGCTGGTGATCGCGACCCTGGCGTCCTTCGCCATCGCCCGGATGAAGTTCCGCGGCCGCAAGGGCTTCGTGCTGGTCGTCATGATGGCGCAGATGGCGCCCTGGGAGGTCATGACCATCGCGGTCTACATGATCTCCCGCGACAACGAGCTGCTGAACAGCCTCGTGCCGCTGACCCTCTTCTACATGATGATGATCCTGCCCTTCACCATCTGGACGCTGCGCAGCTTCATCGCCGCCGTGCCGAAGGAACTGGAGGAGTCGGCCATGGTGGACGGCTGCACCCGCACCCAGGCCTTCGTGAAGGTGATCTTCCCGCTGCTGGCCCCGGGCCTGATGTCGACCTCGCTGTTCGGCTTCATCACGGCCTGGAACGAGTTCCCGCTCGTCCTGATCCTCAACAAGGACGAGGGCAAGACCCTCCCGCTGTGGCTGTCGTCCTTCAAGACCGCCTTCGGCAACGACTGGGGCGCCACGATGGCCGCGTCCACGATGTTCGCCATCCCCGTGCTGATCCTGTTCATCTTCCTGCAGCGCAAGGCCGTCGGCGGTCTCACCGACGGCGCCGTGAAGGGCTGAGTCACCGTGAGCATCCTCGTTCCCACCGTGCCGGACAGCGACCAGCTGCACCGCGACGCCCTGACCGTCCTGCAGCCCGGCTTCGTCGGCACCGAGCCGCCGCAGTGGCTGCTGCGCCACCTCGCCGCCGGGCTCGGCTCGGTCGCCCTGTTCGACCGCAACGTGGCCGACCTCGACCAGCTCTCGGCCCTGACCCGGGCGTTGCGCGCCGAGAACCCCGACCTCCTGATCGCCATCGACGAGGAGAGCGGCGACGTCACCCGGCTGGAGGCGGGCTCCGGCTCGTCCTGGCCCGGCAACCTCGCGCTCGGCGCGATCGACGACCCGGCGCTGACCCGGGACGTCGCCCGCGAGCTCGGCCGGGCGCTGGCCGCGGCGGGCGTCAACTACAACTGGGCGCCCACCGCGGACGTCAACTCCAACCCGCGCAACCCGGTCATCGGCGTCCGCTCCTTCGGCGCCGACCCGGAGCTGTGCGCCCGGCACACCGCCACCTGGGTCGAGGGCCTGCAGTCGGCCGGCGTGGCCGCCTGCTCCAAGCACTTCCCCGGTCACGGCGACACCGCGGTGGACTCGCACCACGGCCTGCCGGTCATCGACGTCGACCTGGACGTGCTCCGGGCCCGCGACCTGATCCCGTTCCAGGCGGCGATCGCGGCCGGCACCAAGGCCGTGATGACCGCCCACATCATGATCCCGGCGCTGGACCCGGAGCTGCCGGCCACCCTGAGCCCGACCGTGCTGCGCGACCTGCTGCGCGCCGCCCCGGCCGACGGCGGCCTCGGCTACCAGGGCCTGATCGTCAGCGACGCGATCGAGATGGGCGCCATTGCCGACACCTTCGGGATGGGCGAGGGCACCGTGCTGGCCCTGGCGGCCGGCGCGGACGCGATCTGCGTCGGCGGCGGACTGGCCGACGAGGAGACCGTGCTGATGCTGCGCGACGCCATCGTGGCGGGCGTGCGGGCCGGGAAGCTCGACGAGGAGCGGCTGGCGGACGCCGCCGCCCGGGTCCGGGCGCTGGGCAGCTGGGGCCGGATCTCGGCCCAGGGCGAGCGGCCGGAGCCGGACCTGGCGGTCGGCCTGCGGGCTGCGCGCCGGGCGCTGAAGGTGGTCCGGGCGCCGGGCCTGGTGACGCCCCCGGTGAGCGAGCGCCCGTACGTGGCCTCGTTCTCGGACGAGCCCAACATCGCGGTCGGCGACGTCACCCCGTGGGGCGTGGCCGGCATGCTGGCCGACCGCTTCCCCGGCACCCGCACCCGCGCGGTGTCGGCCGCCGAGGCGGCCCCGGAGCTGCTGGACGGCCTGGTCGGCGAGCTGGTGGCCGACGCCGAGGGCCGTCGCCTGGTGCTGGTGGTCCGCGACGCGCACCGCTACCCGTGGATGTCCGCCGTGCTGGGCCGCCTGGTGGCGGTTCGCCCGGACGCCGCCGTGGTCGAGATGGGGCTGCCCCAGTCCGAGCCGGTCGGCGCGCTCTACGTCGCCACCCACGGCGCCGCCCGGGTCTGCGGGCTGGCGGCCGTGGAGGTGCTCACCGGGCAGCCGGGAGCGGTCGGCTGAACCACAGGAGGAACGTCACCGGCCGTGTCCGGGAGGCGTCGGCCGACGGGCCCGTCATGCGCATGTCGCATGGCGGGCTCGTTCCGTTTCCCCGGCGTCGACCTGCGGATTCGCGAAGTGGCCGTGCGCCCTCAAGCAGGCCTTAAATCCACCTTAAGTTCCACCGATGGTGACGGGGCGGCGACTGATCGCCACGGGGTACAACGGCTCTGCAACGTCCTTGGACGCAGGGGCATTTGGCCGTTGACACCACCTTTGGTCTAGGCCAGAGTCCAGTCATCCGGTTCGAATTTCAACCTCGCCGGATGTGGTATCGGCCCACCCCGAAGCTCTGCGCCGCCCCCTGTCCGGACTCTCCGCCGCGGGCGCGCCCATCACGCTGCCGGCGGGCATCACGGCTCTAACACCCTCGGAGGACGGCGTGAAGAAGCGTCAGCTCGTTTCGGCGCTCGGGACCATGGCACTGGCGGCGGGCCTGACGGCCTGTTCCTCGTCGGGCGCACCGTCGGGCGACGGCAGGAGCGCCGCGGCCGACCCGAAGGCGGCCACCGGCACCGTCACGGTCTGGCTGATGGACGACGCCCAGAAGAACTGGCCCGACCTGGTCCAGCGGGTCAACGACGAGTTCGCGGCGAAGTACCCGAACGTCGCCCTCAAGCTCTCCTACCAGGGCTGGGCGGACAAGGTCACCAAGCTGGACAAGGCCATCGCCGAGGGCAGCGCCCCCGACGTGGTCGAGCTGGGCAACACCGAGACCATGAAGTACGTGCTGTCCGGCGCGCTGGCCCCGGTGGACCGGACCACCTTCGACAACTCCGACAGCTGGATCAAGGCCCTCGCCAACACCTGCACCTACCAGGACAAGCTCTGGTGCGTGCCCTACTACGCCGGCTCCCGGGTCGCCGTCTACAACTCCATCGCCTTCCAACAGGCCACCGGCAGCGCGGAGTTCCCCAAGACCGAGACCGAGCTGACGGCCGCCCTCGACAAGGTCGCGGACAGGAACAAGGCGGACAGGACCTTCTCCCCGCTCTACCTGCCCGGTCCGTACTGGTACGCGGCGATGAGCTACGTGGCCGCGTGCGGCGGCAGCATCGCCAAGTTCGACAGCGCCGGGAACTGGCACGGCACCCTGCACGACGCCAAGTCCCAGGAGGGCATCGGCCACTTCGCCGACCTGGTGCGCAAGTACAACAAGGGCGACCTGACGGTGAACGAGCAGAACCAGTACGAGGCGATGTCCCGCGGGCACGCAGCCTCCTTCTACGGCAACGGCTACGAGGCGGCCAGCGTCACCGCGCCGGTCACCGGCGACCCGAGCCTCAAGGACTCCGTCAAGGTGGCCACCATGCCCGGCCCGGACGGCAAGCCGCTGCCGACCTTCATCGGCGGCTCCGACCTCGCCGTCACCGCCAAGTCCCCGTCGGCGGCGCCGGCGACCGACTGGATCCGGATGTTCACCAGCACCAAGTCCGAGCAGGCGCTGGCCGACAAGGACATCCTGCCGAACAACCTCACCCAGCTGAACCCGCTGAAGAACAAGCCGTCCACCGCCGCCGCGGCCAACGCCGTCCCGGACGCCTGGTTCACCCCGCTGGCGCCCGGCTGGGGAGCGGTCGAGAAGCAGAAGATCATCCCGGACATGCTGACCGCGATCCTCAAGGGCAAGTCGGTGGACCAGGCCACCAAGGAGGCCGACGCCGCGATCGACCAGCTGATCAACAAGGCGTCCTGACCCGCGCCCCGTCGTCGCGTCCCACGTCCGTCCGGCGCCCGTCCGCCGCCTGTCCGCCGTGTGTCCGCCGCCCGTCCGTCCGCCGCTCCCCGGCTCCGGGGGAGCGGCGGACGGAGGTGCTCCGGCCGGGGCGCGCCCGTAGGATTGCGGGGCACGAAGGAACCGCAGCGAGTGTGCGGACTCGCCGCCGTAGAGGTCCCCGTCGGGCAGCCGCCCGGGCGGGGTCGAACCATCTCATCGGAGGCAGACCCAGATGTCCGACCCGCAGACTGTTTCCGTCCCCGGCCGGATCATGGCGGCGGAGATGGCCGAGCAGCCGGCCGTCCTGCGGCGCATCCTCGACGAGGGTGCCCCGAAGATCCGCGGGATCGCGGCGGAGATCGCCGCCCGCAAGCCGCGCTTCGTCCTGCTCACCGCACGCGGCACGTCCGACAACGCCGCGCTGTACGCCAAGTACCTGATCGAGATCCTGCTCGGCAAGCCGGCCGGCCTGACCTCGATGTCGACCACGACCGCGTACGGCGCCACGCAGGACCTCACCGACGTCCTGGTGATCACCGTCAGCCAGTCCGGCGGCTCGCCGGACCTGGTGGCCTCGACCAAGGCCGCCCGCGAGGCCGGTGCGATCACCCTCGCGGTCACCAACAACGCCGCCTCGCCGCTGGCCGAGGTTTCCGAGTTCCACATCGATGTGCTGGCCGGCCCGGAGAAGGCGCTGCCCGCCACCAAGACCTACACCGCCGAACTGCTCGCGCTCTACCTGCTGGTCGAGGGCCTCGCGGCGGCATGGGGGCGCCCCCTGCCGAAGGCCGGGGGAGGCTCGGCGGCGGAGGACCTGCCGGCCCTGGCTGCGGGCGTGCTGTCCCGGCAGGCCGAGGTGCGGGCGCTGGCCGAGCGCTACCGCTTCGCCCAGCGCCTGGTCATCACCTCGCGCGGCTACGGCTACCCGACCGCCCGGGAGGCGGCGCTGAAGCTGATGGAGACCACCTACATCCCGGCCAGCCCGTTCTCCGGCGCGGACCTGCTGCACGGTCCGCTGGCCATGGTGGACAACGTCTCGCCGGTCATCGCGATCGTCCCGGACGGCAAGGGCGGCGAGGCCCTGCAGCCCGTCCTGGACCGGCTGCGCGGCCGCGGCGCGGACCTGGTGGTGATCGGCCAGCGGGCACAGGTGGAGGCCGCCTCGGCGGGCTTCGCGCTGCCGGCCGGCGTGCCCGAGGAGGTGCAGCCGATCCTGGAGATCCTGCCGCTGCAGCAGTTGGCGTACGAGGTCACCATCGCGCGCGGCCAGGACCCGGACGCCCCGCGCGCGCTGGCCAAGGTCACCGAGACGCGGTAGTCCGGCCGTCTGCGGCCCGGACGCGGACCGGCCCCCGTCCACAGCCTGTGGACGGGGGCCGGTCCTGTGAGCGGCGCGCGATGGTCGGGGGCCGGGCGGGGCCGGAAAGCACTACGGGCCACGGCGCCGACACGGGACCCTCAACCCATGCGGCACCGCAGCCCGGAGCTGTCGTCGGGCACCGGGACGATCAAGGACTGTGCGGGGTCCTCGTTCGGCGGCGTCCGACCGAGGAAAGGCCGCGCGCGGTCAGGGCAGTTGCGCGGGGGCCTCTCCTTGGTGCCCTTTCATTGTGGACTAGACCAATCTCGGTTGTCCAGGTCTCTCGAAAATTGGTCTAAACAACTCCCGGCGGCCGGTCCGTGCCCGGAAGCGCCCCCGCCGCACCCCGACGGCACCCCCGCCCCGGCCCCCGTCGGTCCGCCCGTCGGTCCGCCGCGCCCCGCCCGGACCGGCGGCGATACCCTCGCCATGTGCCCTCGTTGAACGAACTCGTCCGCCGCCACACCACCCTCACCGGGGCCGACGTGGAATGGCTCCACATGCTGGTCTCGGAGTGGCAGCTGCTCTCCGACCTCTCCTTCGCCGACCTGGTGCTGTGGATCCCCACCTGGGACGGCATCCGCTACGTCTCCGTGGCGCAGATGCGACCCAACACCGGGCCGACCTCCTACCAGGACGACATGGTCGGCCACCTCGTCCCGCGCGGCCGCCGCCCGCTGCTGGACGCCGCCTTCGACGAGGGCCGGATCGTGCGCGAGGGCGACCCGGAGTGGCGCGAGGAGGTCCCGGTCCGGGTCGAGTCGATCCCGGTCCGGCGCGAGGGCAAGGTGCTCGGGGTGATCGCCCGCAACACCAACCTGCTGACCGTCCGCACCCCCAGCCGGCTGGAGCTCACCTACCTGCAGAGCGCCTCGGACCTGGCCCAGATGATCGCGGCCGGCAGCTTCCCCTTCCCGGGTATCGAGCAGGTCGACATGGACGCCGCCCCCCGGGTCGGCGACGGCCTGATCCGCCTGGACGCGGACGGTGTCGTCACCTACGCCAGCCCCAACGCGCTCTCCGCCTATCACCGCCTGGGCCTCACCACCGACCTGGTCGGCAGCCACCTCGGCCGCACCACCGCCGACCTCGCCCCGCCGTCGCGGGCCGCCGTCCACGAGGCGCTGGTGAAGGTGGCCAGCGGCTGGGCACCGCGGCAGACCGAGGTGGAGGCGCAGGGGGGAGTGGTGACCGTCCGGGCGATCCCGCTCAAGCCCAAGGGCACCCTGACCGGTTCGCTGGTGCTCTGCCGCGACGTCACCGAGCTGCGCCGCCGCGACCGCGAGCTGATGACGAAGGACGCCACCATCCGGGAGATCCACCACCGGGTGAAGAACAACCTGCAGACCGTCGCGGCCCTGCTGCGGCTGCAGTCCCGCCGGATGGAGTCCGAGTCCGGGCGGGCCGCGCTGGACGAGGCGGTGCGCCGGGTCGGCTCGATCGCGATCGTGCACGAGACGCTCTCCCAGGCGCTGGACGAGCAGGTGGCCTTCGACGAGATCGCCGACCGGGTGCTGGCGATGGCGATGGAGCTGTCCCAGGACGGCCGGGTGGCGACCCGCCGCAGCGGCAGCTTCGGCATCCTGTCCGCCGAGGTGGCCACCCCGCTGTCGATGGTGCTGACCGAGCTGCTGCAGAACGCCCTGGAACACGCCTTCGGCCCGACGGCCTCCGGGAACCTGGAGATCAGCGCGCTGCGTGGCCGGGCCCCGGCGACGGGGATGGGCTGGTCGGACAGCTGGAACGGCGGCGCCCGCCCGGAGGAGTACCTGCTGATCACGGTGCAGGACGACGGCCGCGGCATGCCGGAGGGGTTCGACCCGCAGACGGCGGGGAACCTCGGGCTCCAGATCGTCCGGACGCTGGCCACCGGGGAGCTCGGCGGCACCTTCGACATGGTGGCCGGTCCGAACGGCGGTACGAAGGTGGTCCTGGAGATCCCGGTCCGCTGAGCTCCGGTCCGCTCTGAGATTCTGCTGAGAATTCGTTGCGCGAGGGCGCGCGGCAGGGGCGCGCGTTCGGCAGAAGCGCCGGGTGAACACTCCATGCGCCTGACGCGACCGAGGCCGAACGTGGAAGCAGGGGGGGCGGCCGGCGCGTGGGAGGCAGCGCAGCGGGGTGCGGCGGAGTGTGGTGAGGCGCGGCGGCAGACGGTGCGACGGGAGACGGCGCGGCGCGGCGGCGGAACGCGGCAGCAGGGCGCGGAAACAGAAACGAGGCCCTGTCGACCGGGGGGGGGGTGGGTCGACAGGGCCTCTCAACCCGTTCCGGCCGTCGGGGGGAGTCGGCCGGAACGGGGGCTCTGGGTGGTGCGACACCTCGCCGGTGCGTTGCACACGGTGAGCGCCTCAGCTCCACGATATTGCTCTAAGTGAACAGTATCAAGTGGCTGGACGGGTCCGGTGTCGCGGGACCGAGCGGGGCAAGGTCCTTTGTGCGGAAGGCTTCACCAGGAGGTGCAGGGAAGCCTTTGATCATGTGTTGATCGGTTGTTGATCGGTACTGCGGTCACTGCTGGTGCTACGCCGTGTGATCAGCGCGATCAGGCGGTGCGGGCGCGGTTGCGGGCAGCGCGGCGCTTCATCGCACGACGCTCGTCCTCGCTCATGCCGCCCCAGACGCCGGCGTCCTGGCCGGTCTCCAGAGCCCACTGGAGGCACTGCTCCATGACCGGACAACGGCGGCACACGGCCTTGGCTTCCTCGATCTGCAGCAGAGCAGGACCGGTGTTCCCGATCGGGAAGAACAGCTCCGGGTCCTCTTCGCGGCAGACAGCGCGGTGGCGCCAGTCCATGGTCGTCCAACTCCTCCTGCCGACGGGGGTGGCCCGACGGCACAATCGATGGCTTGTGAATGTGAACGCTTTCACGAATCCCGCAACAGCAAAAGAGACCAAAGGCCTACCGGGCCCGGGTGGTCTGCGCTAGGGGGGATTCGGCGATTCGAGGGGCACTCCGCGGTCGGCGCTCCGTGGTTCCGGAGTTGCCGTCGCTGCGATGTGTCCCGATCGCCATGTAGAGGTTCGCAAACCTCGGGCTCGGATACAACCCCCTTCGGGGAGGAATTTTTGATTCTTCGGTGTCGCCTAGCTCACAGCCAGTACTTCTATGGAGTGAAGGGGGCTTGTGCGTTCGAGAAGAAGGGCGAACCCCCTTTCCGGTCACACAATCACACGCAGTGCCCGCCGTACGCCTGTGAAACTGACGCGACTCCTGTCTCCAAGATGGTCGCCGTCGACCTGGAACGGGGCCGGTTCCTCTGAAACCAAGGTGAAGTGTCTGACGTCGTGATAGGAGACGACGTGCTTCCCGGACGGGCCGGCGGGCGGCGTCCCGTCACCCGAAGGCCCGTGCGACCGCAGGATCTGACGGATCGTTCGAGCAGTACCGAACGCCGTCATCCGGGTGATCCCGAAGACGTCGAGGTCCGTGTCGAAGGAGGCGAGCGGTGAGGGGTAGACCGGGCGGTTGCCGAGGAACGTCCACGGCGAGGTGTTGCTGACTATCGACAGGACCAGGCCCGGAACGGCCTCGCGGCCCGGAACCTCAAGGGAGACCGGGCCCGAGCGGCGCTGCTCACGCTGGGTGAAGTAGTGCCGGACCGCCTCGCGGACGTAGAGGGCGTGGGTGGACTTGCGCCCGGTCCGGCGCTGCTCCTCGACCCGGCCGACCACCCCGGCGTCGAAGCCCAGGCCGGCGGTGAAGGTGAACCAGCGGTCCGGCAGCCCCTCGGTCATCGCCTTGCCGAGCCCGATCGGGCGCTCCTGCTTGCGCTCCAGCGCGTGCAACAGCGCGCCGGTGGCCTCCACCGGATCGTTGGGCAGGCCGAGCGCGCGGGCGAACACATTGGTCGAACCGCCCGGCACCACGGCCAGTCGCGGGACCTTGTCGCCCGGGCCGTGCGCCAGCAGCCCGTTCACCACCTCGTTGACGGTGCCGTCGCCGCCCAGCGCCACCACCAGGTCGACCGTGCCGTCCTCCGCCGCCTGGCGGGCCAGGTCGCGCGCGTGGCCCCGGTACTGCGTCTCGGCCACGTCGAGCTTGAGATCGCTGCGCAGGGCGTGGATCAGGACGTCCCTGGTCCGGCCACTGGTGGTGGTGGCCTTGTGGTTCACGACCAGGAGAGCGCGCATGGGGAAAGCCTACGGGTCGGTACGCACCAACCGGCGGCTACCCTGCTGGAGTGACCGCAGAAACCTCCGTACCCGCACCCGCGGCCGGCTCCGGCCGTCCGGCGTCCCTGACTCTGGGCGCCGCCATCACCGCCCTGGAGGGCGCCGCGCTGGCCGTCGTCGGCGTCTGGGACATGGTGGCCGCGCTGTCCGGCCAGTCCAAGCAGCTCGCCCTGAACGAGTTCGGCGGCGCGGTCATCGTGCTGCTCGGCGTGCTGCCGGTCCTGGCCGCCGGCGCGCTGCTGAAGGAGCGCCGCTGGGGCCGCAGCCCGGCGGTGCTGACCAACTCGATCTGCCTGCCGGTCGCCTACTACATGGTCCAGAGCGGCGGGGCGATGATCGCCGTCGGCGTGCTGGTCGGCCTGCTCGGGCTGGTGGGCATCGGTTCGCTGCTGACCCCGAAGTCGACGGCGGTCCTGTACGCCCCGTCCGAGGACTGAGCGCGCAGGACCGCCGGGGTCCGACGGCCGCCCGACCGAGCTGAGCGGCCGTCAGTCCTACTCCTCCACCAGGAGCTTCTCCCGCAGCTGGGCCAGCGTCCGGGCGAGCAGCCGGGACACGTGCATCTGGGAGATCCCCACCTCGGCGGCGATCTGCGACTGGGTCATGTTCCGGAAGAACCGCAGCACCAGGATCTTCTGCTCCCGGGGCGGCAGTTGGGCCAGCAGCGGCTTCAGCGACTCGCGGTACTCGACGCCCTCCAGCGCCTCGTCGGTGGCGCCCAGGGTGTCCGCGACGGCCGGCGACTCGTCGTCGCTGTCCGGCACGTCCAGGGACAGCGTGGAGTACGCGTTGGCGGACTCCAGGCCCTCCAGGACGTCCTCCTCGGAGATCCCCAGGTGCTCGGCCAGCTCGTGCACCGTGGGGGAGCGGCCGTGCCGCTGGGAGAGCTCGCTGGTCGCCGTGGTGAGCGACAGCCGTAGCTCCTGCAGGCGGCGCGGGACGCGCACCGCCCAGCCCTTGTCGCGGAAGTGCCGCTTGATCTCGCCGACGATGGTCGGCGTCGCGTAGGTGGAGAACTCGACCCCGCGCTCGTGGTCGAACCGGTCCACCGACTTGATCAGTCCGATGGTGGCGACCTGGGTGAGGTCGTCCAGCGGCTCGCCCCGGTTGCGGAAGCGCCGGGCCAGGTGCTCGACCAGCGGGATGTGCATCCGCACCAGCTGGTTGCGCAGCTCGACCCGCTCCGGCGAGCCCTCGGGCAGCGCCGACAGACGGACGAACAGCGCGCGGGCGGCCTCCCGGTCCGGGGCGCCGCTGCGGTGCGCGCCCTGGGTGGGCACGGCGACGTGCAGCTCCGCCTCGGCCGTCTCCTCCGCCCGGTCCGCCCGGTCCGGCGGGGGTACGGAGTCGGGCGTCGGCTCGGACGTCGGCTCGGTCGGGTGGCTCATCCGGTGGGCGTCCTTCGGGTGCGCTTCGTCGTTGGCGGCGAGGCCGGGAACGCTCGCCTGGGTCGGTACGGCAGGTCCCGCCGTCGCGAGGCCGGTACGGTCCAGATCACTCACGGCCATTCCCCCGTTCCGTTCCGGGAGCACCGGGGCCGGCGGCCCCGGAATCGTCTCGTTGGTCGTACCGCCCCGGGGGCGGTACCGGGAGCCGCCCGCCGGCCCCGGAGGGGGTGCGGCGGACGGCCCTTGCGCGGGTGCTGCTCGGTGCTGCACATCCGTGACGTGCGTTCGGCCGCCCGGTCAGTGGGCGGTGGAACCGCCGCGCTTCTTGTGCAGGCTGATCGACACGGTCTTGTCCTCGGCGACCGAGGAGTCGACCTCGCCGGCCAGCGCGGAGAGCACGGTCCAGGCGAAGGTGTCCCGCTCGGGTGCCTTGCCGTCCGTGGTCGGGGCGGAGACGGTGACCTTGAGCGAGTCGCCGACCAGGCGGAACTCGCAGGACAGGACGGAGCCCGGCACCGCCTGCTGGAGCAGGATGGCGCAGGCCTCGTCGACCGCGATCCGCAGGTCCTCGATCTCGTCGAGGGTGAAGTCCAGCCGGGCCGCCAACCCGGCCGTCGCTGTTCGCAGCACGGAGAGGTAGGCCCCCGCTGCGGGGAGCCGGACCTCCACGAAATCCTGAACACCGAGATCGCTGTCGATCTGGGACACCCTTGCCTCCTGGGTGACGCGCCTTGCTTGCTTGGTACCCCGCTTGTTACCCCTGCTTGCCGCCCCTCAAAGGGGCACCGGGATTGCGGATCCGCCATTGCTCTGCCCTACCGCATCCCGGTTCGGGAGTTACTGATGGTAAGGCATTGCGACGCAGGGTGGCAGACCCTTTCCCGGACTCCTCCGGTCCGCTCAGCGGCTGCCGGCGGCGGCGAGGGCCTCGTCGGTGAGCCGGTACACGGTCCACTCGTCCATCGGTACCGCGCCGATCGACTTGTAGAAGTCGATCGAGGGCTGGTTCCAGTCCAGCACCGACCACTCCACCCGGGAGTAGCCGCGCTCCACGGCGATCCGGGCGAGCTCCAGCAGCAGCGCCTTGCCGTGGCCGCCGCCGCGGGCCTCCGGTCGGACGTACAGGTCCTCCAGGTAGATCCCGTGGGTGCCGCGCCAGGTCGAGAAGTTGCGGAACCAGAGCGCGAAACCGACCGGCCGGCCGGCCGCGTCCTCGGCGATCAGGCCGAACACCGCGGGCTCGGCGCCGAACAGCGCCCCGTGCAGCTGCTCCTCGGTGGCCACCGCCTCGTGCGGGGCCTCCTCGTACTCCGCGAGTTCACGGATCATGGCGTGGATGACGGGAACGTCGGTGGCGACGGCGGTGCGGATCATGTCTGCGAGCCTACTGCTCGGGCCCCGTCTCGTCCCAGGCCTGGATGGAGGTCTGGCCGACGATCCGCCCGTCCCGCAGGTCGGCCATCGAGGCCATCAGGACCTGGACGCCGTCCGGGTAGCGGCAGGACTCCAGGAAGGCGACGTGGTCGTCCTGGACGACCACCTGCTCCAGCTTGTGGGTCATCTCGCGGCCGTAGATGTCGCCCAGCATGGCGCCGATCTCCTCCCGCCCGTGCATCACCAGGGGGTGGCTGGGCTGGGTCTTGCGGTCGACCATGCGCAGTTCGGCGTCCTCCGCGTAGAGCGCCAGGAGGACCTCGGCGTCGCAGCGCTCGATGCCCTCGCGCAGCGCGCGGGTGTCGAAGGCGGCGGGGGCCGCCATGGTGGTCATGATCTCGCTCCTCCGGTCGGGGTCCGTCGGCTCGTACTCCGAGCGTACGCCCGGCGCCGCCGGCCGGAGGAGCGGTCGGTCCCGACCGTCAGCGGGCCGGCACGGTGCGCAGGTGGTCGGCGAGGGCCTCGATCGCGGCCGGGTTGCGCGGGCTCTCCACCAGGTCGACGTAGTCCAGGACGAAGATCCGGTCGTTCCTGATCGCGGAGACGCCGGCCAGCGGCGGGAAGGACGTGAGGAACCTCCGCTTCTCCTCGGCGTCCGGGGTCGCATAGTCGTTGATCACGATCACCTCGGGGTCGCGCTGCACCACGCTCTCCCAGCCGGCGGTGACCCAGGTGTCGGCGAGGTCGCCCATGATGTTGGTCCCGCCGGCGTTCGCGATGATCCGGTGCGCGGCGGCGAACTTCCCGGCGGTGTACGGCTTGTCCTGCCCGCTGTCGTACAGGAAGACGGACGGGCGGCGCTCGGGCTGCGGGACGGCGGCGATCCGGGCCCTGAAGTCGGCGATCAGCCGGTCGGCGCGGTCCTTGACGTCGAAGATCTCGCCGAGGTTGGCCAGGTCGGTGTAGAGCGCGTCCAGCGGGTCCATCACGCCGCGCTCGCCGCCCCTGCCGGTGCGGCAGGACTCGCTGAGCACGTACGAGTCGACACCGAGGGCCTTGAACGCCTGCGGGGTGACGCCGCTGCCCTGGTCGAAGCCGTAGTGCCAGCCGGCCAGGACCAGGTCGGCCCGTGCGTCCAGGGCGATCTCCTTGGTGAGCGTCTTCTTGGAGAGCCACGCGGTCTGCTGGTAGCCGTCCTTCCAGGGCACCCGGTCGACCTTGCCCTTGTCGTCGGGCATGACGTAGCCGGCCATCCGGTCGGCGAGGCCGAGGGAGAGCATCAGCTCGGTGATGTTGACGTCGTTGGTGACCGCCCGGGCCGGCTTCTGTGCGAAGGTCAGCCTGTCGCCGCAGTTCTCGACGGTCACCGGGTAGTGGGCGGAGCCGGTGGCGGCCTCCTTCGGGGCGAACTGCGCGCCGCAGGCGGTGAGCCCGAGGGCGAGCAGGGCGGTGGTGGCAACGGCCTTGGTGCGCACGGTGGTTCCTTCGGTGGTTCAGGCTCCGGGGGAGCGGTCGGCGCGGTCGGAGCGGGTGGGGCGGTCGAGGCGGTCGAACAGCAACTGGACGGCGCCGGTCGCCGGATGCCGGACCGGGGTCGCCCGGACGCCGAACACCCCGGCCAGCAGGGCGGGCGTGAGCACCTCGCCGGGCGGCCCGGAGGCGACGATCCGACCGGCCCGCAGCACGTACAGCAGGTCGCAGTGGCCCGCCGCCAGGTTGAGGTCGTGCAGCGCGGTGAGCACCGTCGGTCCGGCCTCGCGGGCCAGCGCCAGGACCTCCAACTGGTGGGCGATGTCCAGGTGGTTGGTGGGCTCGTCGAGCACCAGCAGGCGCGGCTCCTGGACCAGTGCGCGGGCGAACAGCACCCGCTGCTTCTCGCCCCCGGACAGGCTCAGGAAGCCCCGTCCGGCGAGGTGGTCCGCCCGGACCCTGCGCAGGGCCCCGGCGCAGCGCTCCCGGTCCGCGTCGGTCGGGGCGTCGAACCCGCGCCGGTGCGGCAGCCGGCCCATGGCGACCACCTCGGCGACGGTGAAGTCGAACTCGGCGGAGTGCTCCTGAGTCAGCGCGGCCACCCGTCGGGCGGTCTCGCGGGCGGAGAGCGCGTACAGGTCGTCGCCGTCCAGCCGGACGGCGCCGCCGGCCGGCTTCAGCACCCGGTAGACGCAGCGCAGCAGGGTCGACTTGCCGCTGCCGTTCGGGCCGACGAGGCCGACCACCTGCCCGGCGGCCGCGGCCAGGCTCACCTCGTGGACCAGTCGGGTGCCGGCCAGTTCCACCGAGACGGCGTCGACGGCGAGGTCCTGGGCCTGCGCCCGGCCGGCGGTCTCCGTCCGGCCGGCGGTCTCGGTCGGGTCGGTGGGGCCGGCGGGATCGGCGGGATCGGGCATCCGGGTCACCCCGTTCGGGTCGGTCACCGTCGGCCTCCGAAGGCGTGGCCGCGCCGGCGCATCATCAGCAGGAAGGCGGGCACGCCGAGCACGGCGGTGAACACCCCCACGGGCAGTTCGGCGGGCGCCAGCAGGGTGCGGGAGGCGATGTCCACCCAGACCAGCAGCAGCGCGCCGGCGAGCGGCGCGACCAGCAGCACCCGGCGGTGCGCGGCGCCGACCAGCATCCGTGCCAGGTGCGGCACCAGCAGTCCGACGAAGCCGATCGCCCCGCTGACCGCGACCACCGTGCCGGTGACGGCGGCGGTCACCACGAACAGCTCGCGCCGCAGCCGGTCCGGGTCCACGCCGAGCGAGGCGGAGGTCTCGTCCCCCATGGCGAGCCCGTCGAGCCGTCCGGCGGCGCAGCCGAGGTAGGTCAGCCCGGCCGGCACAGTGCAGCCGGCGATCGGCACCGAGCCCCAGGTGGCGCCGCCGAGGCTGCCGAGCAGCCACATCATGGCGTCCCGGGCGGCCTCGCCGCGGTCCGCGGCGAAGACCATCAGGGTGGTGGCGGCGGAGAAGCCGTAGGAGAGCGCGGTGCCGGTGAGCACCAGTCGCAGTGGGGTGAGCCCGTACGCGGTGCGGGCGGCGAGGTAGACCAGCGCCATCGCGACCAGCGCGGAGCCGAAGGCCGAGGCGGAGACCGCCCACACCCCGAGCGAGGCGAAGGCGCCGAACAGCAGGACGGCGTTGGCGCCGACGGCCGCGCCGGAGGAGATGCCGAGGACGAACGGGTCGGCGAGCGCGTTGCGCACCAGCGCCTGGACGGCGACCCCGGTCGCGGCGAGTCCGGCACCGACCACGGCGGCCAGCACGGTGCGGGGCAGCCGGATCTCCCAGACGATCGCGTACGCGGCGGCCTCGTCGGCGTCCAGCCGACCGCCCGTCAGGCCGGCGGTCAGCAGCCGCAGCACGCGGGGCAGTGCGATGCCGGAGGACCCGAACGCCACCCCGCAGACCAGTGAGAGCAGCAGCGCGGCGGCGAGGCCGACGGCGAGCGGAACGGCGGGTATTCGGCGGACGGGCGGGCCGACCGCACGGGTCGTGGGTGCGCGGTTCACGGGTGCGCCTTGCCTCGGGCCGCGGGTGTGCCGGGGCGGGCGCGGGCCGCAGGCGTGCCGGGGCGCCGTTCCCCTCGCAGTCCGCGGCGAGTTGTCGGGAGGTCAGCGACCGGGGGCGATCGGGCTGGCGCGGCCGCACCGCTGGTGCGGGCCGTGCTCACCGTTGCGGGTCAGCGCCGGATTCACACCGGACTTCCCCCTCGGACGCCCTGGCAGCATAACAGTCACTCAGGCCAGGCAACCCTTACCGGGTCGGTCCGGACGTGGACGCACGACCGCCCCCGTCCGGCGGTGCGGACGGGGGCGGTCGGGTGGCGACGCGTCAGGCTCAGGCCTGCTTGGTCTCCCAGAAGATCTTGTCGACCTCGGCGATCAGGTCCAGCAGGGCCTGGCCGGTGGCCGGGTCGGTGGACGCCTTGGCGGCCGAGGCGGCCTTCAGGGTGTCGTTGATCAGCTGGTGCAGCTGCGGGTACTTCTCGAAGTGCGGGGCCTTGAAGTAGTCGCTCCACAGCACCGAGATGTGGTGCTTGACGGCCTCGGCGCGCTGCTCCTTGATGATGACGGCGCGGGCCCGGAAGTGCGGGTCCTCGTTGGCCTGGTACTTCTCCTGGGTGGCCTTGACGGACTCGGCCTCGATCCGGGCCTGCGCCGGGTCGTACACGCCACAGGGCAGGTCACAGTGGGCGTGAGCGGTGGCACGCGGTGCAAACAGACGAGAGAACATGGGAGTCCTTCCTTAGATCGTCTTCCCGCGCCCGAGATTACCCTTCCGCCCTCGTGGTTTCGCGATCGGGCGGTGGGCCTAGGGCAAAAGGCGGACCCGGAACCGGGGTATTCCGGACATCGATCCGGTGACGCTCCGTACGGCAGACTGGGGGCCGGCGGCGCGGGAGGAGGAGTCGTGGCACGGAGCACGGAACCGGGGGGACGGGACCGGGGCGGCGCGCTGCCGTTGGGGCTGGTCGACGTGGCGGGCCGGTCGATGGTTCCGACCCTGCACGAGGGCGACCGCCTGCTGGTCCGCTACGGCGCGCCGATCCGGCCGGGGGCCGTGGTGCTCTTCCGGCACCCCTTCCAGCAGGACCTGCTGGTGGTGAAGCGGGCCGCCGAGCGCCGGTCCGGGGGCTGGTGGCTGCTGTCGGACAACCGCCCGGTGGACAGCGACAGCCGCAGCTACGGCGCGGTCCCGGACGACCTGGTGCTCGGCCGGGTGCTGCTGCGGCTGCGCCCGAGCCCGGCCTGGCTGGCGCCGGGCCGCCGGCTGGAGCGGCTGCTGCTCGCCCCGCGGCTGGCCCGGGTGCCGGGCCTGGCCCGGCGACTCGGCGTCTGGGTGGAGGAGGTCTGATCCCGGGCAGCCGCCCGCCCGGTTGCGCCCCGCCGCCCGGTTACGCCCCGTTGCCCAGTGCGGCCTCCGCCTCCTGTCGCTTGCGGGCCCGGTAGGCGGCCACGTTGGCCCGGGTCGCGCAGCGGTCCGAGCAGTAGCGCCGGGAGCGGTTGGTCGAGGTGTCCAGGTAGGCGTTGCGGCAGGGCGCGGCCTGGCAGATGCCCAGCCGGTCGGCGCCCAGCTCGGTGAGGTGGACGGCCAGGCCCATGCAGGCGACCGCGCTGAAGTGCGCGGTGGCGGTTGGCGAGTTGTCGGCCAGGTGCAGGTGCCAGCGCGGCCGTCCGGCGTCGTCCAGGTAGTCGTGCCCGGAGATCAGCGGGCTGACGGGGTACTCCATCAGCAGGCTGTTCAGCAGGTCGACCCCCCGGGTCTCGTCCCCTTCGGCGGCGGCTTCGAAGACCCCGCGCAGCCGGGTCCGCACCGCCCGCAGCCGGGGCAGGTCGGACTCGTCGGCGAGCGCGGCGGCCCGCGACGAGTCGGAGAACAGGGCGCGCACCGCGTCCACGGAGGTCAGCGTGTCGGTGCCGCGCTCGGGCTCCTCGGTGTTCACCAGTCGAACGGCGAGATCGGCGTACGAGGCGAGCTCCACGGCGGTCCTTCCAGAAAATCGGTAACGGGCTGACTGCTTCCAGCCTATTACCCGTGCGGCGAAAACATCGGCGCCCGGCAGGAGCTGCCTGCCGGGCGCCGACGGTGACGGTTCAGAGCACCTTGGACAGGAAGGCCTTGGTGCGGTCGTGCTGCGGGTTGGTGAGGACGTCACGGGGGTTGCCGGACTCGACCACCACGCCGCCGTCCATGAACACCAGCGCGTCGCCGACCTCGCGGGCGAAGCCCATCTCGTGGGTGACGACGATCATCGTCATCCCCTCCTCGGCCAGCCCGCGCATGACGTCCAGCACCTCGCCGACGAGCTCCGGGTCGAGCGCCGAGGTGGGCTCGTCGAAGAGCATCAGCTTGGGCTTCATGGCCAGCGCGCGGGCGATCGCCACGCGCTGCTGCTGGCCGCCGGAGAGCTGGGAGGGGTAGCTCTTCGCCTTGTCGGCGAGCCCGACCCGCTCCAGCAGGGCCATGCCGCGCTCGCGCGCGTCGGCCTTGGACTCGCCCTTCACCTGGATCGGAGCCTCGGTGATGTTCTCTATGGCGGTCATGTGCGGGAACAGGTTGAAGCGCTGGAAGACCATGCCGATGTCACGCCGCTTGAGCGCGACCTCGCGGTCCCTGAGCTCGTAGAGCTTGTCGCCCTTGCGCCGGTAGCCGACCAGCTCGCCGTCCACGGAGAGCAGCCCGCCGTTGATCTTCTCCAGGTGGTTGATGCACCGCAGGAAGGTCGACTTGCCGGAGCCGGACGGGCCGATCAGGCAGAACACCTCGCGCGGCTTGACCTCCAGGTCGATGCCCTTGAGCACCTCGACCAGGCCGAACGACTTGCGCACGCCCTCGGCCTTGACCATCGGCTCGCCCGGGACGGTGTCCCCCGGGGTCTTGGTCAGATCGGTCACAGGTGACCACCTCCCTCGAGCCCCGGAACGACGTCGTGCTCCGCCTTCGGGGTCGGCTTGCCGCGGAAGAGGCCGCGCAACCGCTGCATCGGGGTCGGCGGCAGCGTCCTGCTGGTACCCCGAGCGTAGTACCGCTCGACGTAGTACTGCCCGATGGTCAGCACGGAGGTCAGGAACAGGTACCAGAGGCTGACGGTGACCAGCAGCGGGATGGTCTGGAAGGTGCGCGAGTAGATGTTCTGCCCGGCCCGGAACAGCTCCTCCAGCGCGATGACGCTGACCAGCGAGGTGGTCTTGAGCATCGAGATGGTCTCGTTGCCGGTCGGCGGGATGATCACCCGCATGGCCTGCGGGAGGATGATCCGGCGCATGGTCGCGAAGCGGCTCATGCCGAGCGCGTGCGCCGCCTCGGTCTGCCCCTCGTCCACCGACTGGATGCCGCCGCGGACGATCTCCGCCATGTACGCGGCCTCGTTGAGGCCGAGGCCGAGCAGCGCCGCAGTGAAGACCGGGATGAGCGTGTTGGTCGACTCGGACCAGAACTCCGGGCCGAACGGGATGCCGATCGACAGCTTGGGCCACAGCGCGCCCATGAAGTTCCAGAAGACCAGCTGGACCAGCACGGGGGTGCCGCGGAAGACCCAGATGTAGAACCACGCGGTGCCGGACAGCAGGGGGTTCGGGGACAGTCGCATCACCGCGAGGATGATGCCGCCGGCCACGCCCATGAGCATGGACAGCGCGGTGAGCTCCAGGGTCACACCGAGGCCGTGCAGGATGCTGGAATCGAAGAGGTAGGTGTTGACGACGTCCCACTGGAAGGCGGGATTGAAGATCAGGGCGTGGAGCAGCATCGCCGCGAGGACCGCGACGACCACGGCTCCCGCCCACCGGCCGGGGTGGCGGACCGGGACGGCCTTGAGGGTTTCGGGCCGTCCCGCGTGCGCCGTCCCCTGATCGGAATGGTTCACAGTGGCCTCAGAGGGGTGGGTGACTGGCGAAGGGTCAGCTGGTGGCGCCGTTGACCTGGGACTGGGTGATCGCGCCCGCCTGGACGCCCCACTTGTCGAGGATCTGCTTGTAGGTGCCGTCGTCCATCAGCGACTGGACGGCCGCTTGGACGGGCTGGGCCAGCGCCGAGCCCTTGGCCAGGGCGATGCCGTAGGGCGCCTTGCCCTCGACCGTGCCGATCTGCTCCAGCTGGCCGTTGGTCTGCTTGATCGCGTAGTCGATGACCGGGGAGTCGGCCAGCATGACCTGGTCGCGTCCGGAGACCACGGCCTGGGTCACGTCGGTCTGCAGGTCGAACTTGTCGCCGTCGTTGGGCACCGGGGGCTTGCCGGCCTTGACGCACGCCGGGTTGATGACGTCCTTGATCTGGTCGGCCTGGGTGGTGCCGGTCTGGACGGCGACCTTCTTGCCGCAGAGGTCGTTGGGGTCGATCTTGTCCGGGTTGCCCTTCTTCACCGCCGCGCTGGTGCCCGCGGTGAAGTAGGTCACCATGTCGACCGTGGCCTCGCGCTCCTTGTTGTCGGTCAGGGAGCTCATGGCCAGCTGGAACTTGTTCGCCTGGATGCCCGGGATGATCGCGGTGAACGGCGAGTTCTGGACCTCGACCGGGACGCCCAGCTTCTGGCCGATGGCATTGGCCAGGTCCACGTCCATGCCGATGATCTTGCCCGAGGCGTCCTGGTACTCGTTGGGCGCGTACGAGGCGTCGGAGGCCACGACGATCTTGCCGGCCGACTTGACGTCGGCCGGCACCTGGGCGGCCAGGGTCGGATCGGCGGCGACCGCCTTGATCGTCGCGGACGGGTTCACGCCGGTCGCGGCTGCGGAGCCCGAGGAGGACTTGCTGCTGCTGCAACCGGTCAGCGCGAGGGAGACGGAGACGGCGGCGACACCGGCAGCGAGGAGGCGGTTGCGCTTGGTACGGGCGGTCATGAGGGGGATCTCCTCCTGGGAGAGAAGGTCGGGCGGACGCGCCGCGGGAGCGGCGCACCGGGGGTGCGAGCCGTACGGCGCCGTACGGGTGTGCGTCGTACGTACGTCGTCGTACGTGCAGGCCGGGTTTTGCAGTGCCTGGAGGCTGGGACCGCCCAGGGTTGTACGAGGTACTGCTGCCGCCACCCTCCGCCGAGGTGGACGTCGACCGAACCGCCTCGACCAGTGGCCGGCTCGATCCGAGATGGGGGGAATCCTGCCATCTGATGACGGTCAGGTGGCCCTCATCCAGATCAAAATCGGATAACGAGGGGTCACACTGTCCGCTATTCGGACCAATTCCGGGCCCCTGTCACCCTGCGCATAAGTATGCGGATCCCTCTGTCGCTGCGCCCGGAGGCCCGCCGCCCGCCCGCTCAAATGCCCCCGTTGACCACGGCGTTCTGCGCCGCTCCGGCGCTGACGTTCCACTTGGCGAGGATCTTGTCGTAGTCGCCGCTGCGGATCAGCTGGTCGACCGCCTTGGCCACCGCGTCGCGCAGATCGGTGTCGGTCTTGCGCACCGCTATCCCGTACGGGTTGGAGGTGGACTGCGCGCCGGTCAGCTCGAAGCGGCCGCCGCCGTCGGTGCCCTTCGCCGCGTAGGCGGCCACCGGGTAGTCGTTCAGCCCGGCCGCGGCCGTACCGGCGGCGACCTCGGCCAGCGCCTTGGCGTCGGTGTCCAGCTTGTGCGCGGTCAGCTGGCGGCCCGAGCGGGCGCAGACCGCCACCTGGCGGGTCGCGATCTCGTCCTGGGTGGTGCCCTGCTGCAGCGCGATGGTCTTGCCGCACAGGTCGTCCAGGGTCTTGATCCCCTTGGGGTTGCCCTTCGGGACGACGATCGAGGTGCCGGCGATGAAGTAGTCCACGAAGTCCACGCCGGGGGTGGTCTGCTTGCCGCTGTCGTCCAGGCCGTCGCGGCGCTGGCGGGTGTCGCTGATCGCCGACATCGCCACGTCGTACTGCTTGCCCTGCAGGTTCGGCATCAGCTTGTCGAACGTGGTGTCCACGAACTCGATCCGCACGTCGAGGATCTTGCCCAGGGCGGTGGCGAGCTCCGGGTCGAGGCCGGTCGGCTTTCCGTCCTGGCCGCGGAACTCCACCGGGGCGTAGTTGACGTCCATGCCGATGCGGAGCACCCCGGCCGAGCGCTGGGCCTTCGGCAGCTTGTCGCGGACCTCCTTGACCGGGTCGGCGGCGGCGGCGGCCTGCCCGCTGCTTCCGCAACCGGTGAGCAGCAGGGCACCTGCGGTGGCCAGGACGGCGCCGGCCAGGGCAGGGCGGGGGAGGGGGAGGGGGTGAGGCATGAGGGCTGCTCCTGTGGGAGGGACGTGCGGTCGCCACGGCGTCGCGGTGGTGTACGCGAAATGGCGGACAAGCGATCCTGCCATCCCGGCCTGCCGGGCCCGGCGGCGGGTGTGTCAGAATTCGGTACCGGGTGACCCCCGAACGCTCGAACCAGACCGCCGGGCCCCGACAGGCCCGGGGTGCTCGGGAACGGAAGTCCTTACGCGGCTCCGTATCCGGAGTGCCGAATCCCCCATGCGTCTGCGTTCACTCCTGCGGGTGCGCGTGCGCTCATGCCGTTGCCGCCGCCGGAGCCCGGCGCTTCCGACGCCGGGCCCCTGGGACGCGACAGCGCGGCGATGAACCGCACGTGACGAGGACGAAAAGGCATAGGTGCGATGCCTTTGTCCGACCTAGGCTCAGCCCGGTAGCACTAACGCGGACAACACAAGACCCCATAAAAACCCTCATCCGAGGGCGCCGCCCGACGGCAGCGCCCCGACCCCGCCCCCGGGTCCGCTTCGGCGTACCCGGTTTCCGGTTTCCGGGCGGGTCGCCCTGCCCGTCGGTCGCGCGTCCTCGCCAGATCAATGACGAAGAGGTCATCGTGGCAGCGGAGATCATCAGCAGCACCCAGGACACCGACGATCCGGTCGACGCGGTTTTCGCGCTCCACCGCGGCGGCAAGATGGAGATCCGGGCGACCGTCCCGGTGCGCGACGCGGACGACCTGTCCCTCGCCTACACGCCCGGTGTCGCCCGCGTCTGCACGGCCATCGCCGAGCAGCCGGAGCTGGTCAACGACTACACCTGGAAGTCCAACACCGTCGCGGTGGTCACCGACGGCACCGCGGTGCTGGGCCTCGGTGACATCGGCCCGCAGGCCTCGCTGCCCGTGATGGAGGGCAAGGCCATTCTGTTCAAGCAGTTCGGCGGCGTGGACGCGGTGCCGATCGCGCTCGCCTGCACCGGCGTCGACGAGATCGTCGAGACCGTGGTCCGGCTGGCGCCCTCCTTCGGCGGTGTCAACCTGGAGGACATCTCCGCCCCCCGCTGCTTCGAGATCGAGC
The DNA here is from genome assembly GCF_040651155.1 of Kitasatospora sp. NPDC048545. Lineage (NCBI taxonomy): Bacteria > Bacillati > Actinomycetota > Actinomycetes > Kitasatosporales > Streptomycetaceae > Kitasatospora > Kitasatospora sp. NPDC048545. The sequence goes on along the minus strand of NZ_JBEZIQ010000025.1, from coordinate 914 downwards.
GCCGGCTCCAGGAGGCCCTGGACATCCCGGTCTTCCACGACGACCAGCACGGCACCGCGATCGTCACCACCGCCGCCCTGTGGAACGCGGCCAAGGTGACCGGCCGGGAGATCGGCTCGCTGCGGGCCGTCATCTCCGGCGCCGGCGCGGCCGGCATCGCCATCGCCAAGATGCTGGTGGCGGCCGGCATCGGTGACGTCGCGGTCTGCGACCGCAAGGGCGTGGTGTACGAGGGCCGCGGCGACCTCACCGACGTCAAGGCCGAGATCGCCGCGCTGACCAACCGCACGGGCGTCAAGGGCACGCTGGCCGAGGCGCTGGCCGGCGCCGACGTGTTCATCGGCGTCTCCGGCGGCACCGTGCCGGAGGAGGTCGTCGCGACCATGGCCGAGGGCGCGTTCGTCTTCGCGATGGCCAACCCCACCCCGGAGATCCACCCCGAGGTCGCGCACAAGTACGCGGCGGTCGTGGCCACCGGCCGCAGCGACTTCCCGAACCAGATCAACAACGTGCTGGCCTTCCCGGGCATCTTCGCCGGGGCCCTGCAGGTCCGGGCCAGCCGGATCACCGAGGGCATGAAGCTGGCCGCCGCCAAGGCACTGGCCGGCGTGGTCGCCGACGAGCTGACGCCGCAGAAGGTCATCCCGTCGCCGTTCGACGAGCGGGTCGCCCCGGCGGTCACCAAGGCCGTCGCCGAGGCCGCCCGGGCCGAGGGCGTGGCCCGGATCTGACGATCCGGTCGTCCGGCCGGGTCCCCGGGGGACCCGGCCGTCCCGTACGACATCCCGCGCGGCTGCGCGGCCGGGTACATGCCGGAGATACCTGGTCCGCGGGGACGCCGTTCTCGGCCAACGCCTTGAGAAGCAGGTACTCACTGGTTCCGCCCTGGGAGACGGCGACCTTCCGGCCCACCA
>NZ_JBEZIQ010000024.1:0-142098 GCF_040651155.1 Kitasatospora sp. NPDC048545 | reverse complement strand
CGAACTCCACCACCCCACCGCCGACACCGTCCTGGACCGCATGCGCCGCTTCGACGCCAAGGGCCGCACCAGCTGACGCTCCGACAGCCCGAAGCACGCCCACCGCCCCCTCCCAGGACATCTCATGTATCGCACCGCACTGCGCAACGTGCTGGCCCACAAGGGCCGACTGCTCATGACGGCGCTGGCCGTCATGCTCGGCACCGCCTTCGTGGCCGGAACGATGGTCTTCTCCGACACCTTCGGCAAGGCCATGCGGGACAGCAACTCCAAGAGCTACTCCGACGTGTCGGTCCAGGTCGTGGACCGCGCGGCCGGCTCCGCCGCGAGCGCCAGGCAGAAGAGCGAGAGCGGCCCGGCCACGCTCACCGACGCCACCGTCCAGCAGCTGGCCGCCCTCCCGGGCACCGCCACCGCCCGCGGCGTGGTGAGCGGCTTCACCGGCGTCGCCGACCACAAGGGCAACCTGATAGGCCAGTTCTGGGCCGCCAAGGGCGCCAACTTCGCGCCCGGCCAGGACGGCAGGGACCCGCGCTACCCGATGGCCGAGGGCCAGGGCCCGAAGAACGACAAGGAGATCGCGCTCGACCGCAAGACCGCCGACAAGGCGGGCTACAAGGTCGGCGACACCGTGCGGGTGGCCGCGAACGGCCCGGTGATCGAGGCGAAGCTCACCGGCGTCTTCACCACCGACGACCCGGTGGTGAACACCGGCGGCACGCTCACCCTGTTCGACCGGGCCACCGCCCAGCAGCTGCTCCTGGAGCCCGGCCGCTACAGCGGCATCGTGCTCACCGCCAAGCCCGGCACCTCCGAGGACGCGCTGCTCGCCCAGGCGCAGCCCGCAATGCCGACGGGCCACCAGTTCGACGTCGAGACCGGCGCCAAGCTCAAGGCCGACGAGCAGCAGATGATCACCAAGAGCACCGACAGCATGCGCACCATGCTGCTGGTCTTCGCCGGCATCTCGCTCTTCGTCGGCATCTTCATCATCGCCAACACCTTCACCATGCTGGTCGCCCAGCGCACCAAGGAACTCGCGCTGCTGCGGGCCATCGGCGCCAGCCGCAAGCAGGTCACCCGCTCGGTGCTGGTCGAGGCCCTGGCGATCGGAACAGTCTCGGCGGTGGCCGGACTGGCCGCGGGCGTCGGGATCGGCGCCGGGATGCAGTCCCTGATCGGCAGCCTGAACGAGAACATGCCGAGCGGCGCCCTGGTGATCAAGCCGCTCACCGTGGCGGTGACCCTGGTGGTCGGCGTCGTGGTGACGGTGTTGTCGGCCCTGCTGCCGGCCCTGCGTGCCGCCCGGATCGCCCCGGTGGCCGCGATGAGCAGCGGTGACCAGCCCGCCTCGCAGAAGAGCCTGGTGGTCCGCAACACGATCGGCTCGCTGCTCGCCGCCGGCGGCCTGGCCCTGATCGGCTACGGCGCCTCCACCGGCAACACCGACGGCCGGATGCCGGTCGGCCTGGGCGCATTCCTGGCCCTGATCGGCGTGTTCGTCCTGCTGCCGCTGCTCTCCCGCCCGGTGGTGGCGCTGCTCGGCCCGCTGCTGCGCGGCCTCGGAGGCACGCCGGGGAAGCTGGCCCAGCAGAACGCGGTGCGCAACCCGCGCCGGACCGCCGCCACCGCCGCCGCGCTCACCATCGGCCTGACCCTCGTCAGCGGCCTCACCGTGATCGGCGCCTCCGTCGGCAGCACCATCGACAAGGCCGTCACCAGCTCGATGAAGGCCGACTACGTCGTCTCGACCGCCAACGGCATGGGCCTGTCCGAGCAGGTTCCCGCGCAGATCGCCAAAGCCCCCGGGGTGGCCGCCTCCTCGCCGATGACCGTCGTCTACTGGGAGCTCAACGGCGTCAGCAAGGCGATCACCGGCCTGAACGCGGACACCTTCGACCAGTTCGCCGAGGTCAAGCTGGTCAGCGGCTCCACGGCCGCGCTCGGCAAGGGCCAGCTGCTGGTGGACCAGAACGTCGCCAAGAAGTTCAACCTCACCACCGGCTCCACGATGACCGCGACCTACCCGGACGCGTCCACCGGGACGCTCACCGTCGGTGGTGTGTACGAGACGGGCGGCATGCTCGGCCCGGTCGTCCTGACCAACAGCGAGATCGCCAAGCACGAGCCGAAGCCGCACATCGAGGACGTCCTGGTCAAGGGCAAGGACGGCGCGACCGACACGCTCAAGCAGTCGATCAAGGACGCCACGGGCGCCAACCCGGTGATCGAGGTGAAGTCCAAGCAGGACGTCCGCGACGACTTCAGCCAGACCATCACCTTCGCACTCAACCTGATGTACGGCCTGCTCGGGATGGCGGTCCTGATCGCGATCCTGGGTGTGGTCAACACGCTGGCGATGTCGGTCTTCGAGCGCAAGCGCGAGATCGGGATGCTGCGGGCGATCGGCCTGGACCGCCGGGGCATCAAGCGGATGGTCCGGCTGGAGTCCGTGGTGATCTCGGTCTTCGGCGCCGGCATCGGCCTGGCCCTGGGCTGCTTCATCGCCTGGGCGATCAACGGCACCCTGAAGTCGAGCCTGGCCGGCCTGACCACGGTCCTGCCGTACGGCCAGCTGGCGATGTTCCTGGCGCTGGCCGGGGTGGTCGGCCTGGTGGCCGCGATCTGGCCGGCCCGCCGGGCCGCCGGGCTGGACATCCTGTCGAGCATCAAGACCGACTGACACCGGTCACGCGGAGAGCCCCTGCCGGAGGGTTTCGGCAGGGGCTCTTCTACTGCTGTACTCCGCCCGGTCGCAGTGGCCGGCTGAGCACCACGGAGGTCGTGGTCCGGCAACACTGCCGGGCGGAGGGCCTCCGACTCATACCCCGGTGCTCCCACACCGGGGTCTCAGTCGCTTACTTGCTCGCGAGTTCCTTGTCGGCGACCGGCTTGGCGGCCTCGACGGGCTTGGTGGGCGGGGTGACCTCCTGGATCGGAAGCTGCGGCTTCTCCATCTGGGAGAGGCCGACCATCTCGCGCTTCAGGAACATCGCGAGGGTCCAGTCGGTGAAGACGCGGACCTTGCGGTTGAAGGTCGGCACCATCGCGCCGTGGTACAGGCGGTGGAACCACCAGGCCGGACGGCCCTTCAGCTTGTACTTGCCGAAGAGGATCGCGACGCCCTTGTGCAGGCCGAGACCGGCAACCGCACCGAGGTTCTTGTGCTTGTACTCCTTCTGCGGGAAGCCGCGCATGCCGGAGATGACGTTGTCGCCGAGGACGACGGCCTGACGGCAGGCGTGCTGCGCGTTCGGCGGGCACCAGGCGCCCTCGCCGGCGGCGAGGTCCGGGACCTGGGCGTTGTCGCCGGCGGCCCAGACGTAGTCGAAGCCCTGGACCTGGAGGGTCGGCGCGGTGTCGACGTGGCCGCGCGGGCCCAGCGGCAGGCCGAACTCGGAGAGCACCGGGTTGGGCTTCACGCCGGCCGTCCACACGATGGTGGAGGCGTCCGTCTCCATGCCGTTCTTCAGAACGACGTGGCCGTCGACGCAGGAGTCCATGGAGGTCTCGATGTAGACCTCGATGTTGCGCTCCTCGAGCTTCTCCTTGGTCCACAGACCGAGGTCCGGGCCCATCTCGGGGAGGATGCGGTTGGCGGCCTCGACGACCACGAAGCGCATGTCGTCGCGGCTGACGGTCCGGTACAGCTTGGACGCGTCGCGCGCCATGTCCTCGATCTCGGCGATCGTCTCGATGCCGGCGAAGCCACCGCCGATGACGACGAAGGTCAGGGCCTTGCGGCGGACCTCCTCGTCCGTGGTGGACTCGGCCTTGTCGAGCTGGGCCATGACGTGGTTGCGGAGGCCGATGGCCTCCTCGACCGTCTTCATGCCGATGCCGTTCTCCGCCAGACCCGGGATCGGGAAGGTGCGGGAGACCGAGCCGGTCGCGACGACCAGGTACTCGAAGGGCAGCTCGTAGCTGTCGCCGGCCGCCGGCTGGATGGTGGCGACCTTGCGGGCGTGGTCGACGCCGGTGACGGACCCGGTCAGCACCTCCGCCTGCTTGAGGGCGCTGCGCAGCGGCGCGACGAGGTTGCGGGGCGCGACGTTGCCGCCGGCCGCCTCGGGGAGGAAGGGCAGGTACGTCATGTACGACCGCGGGTCCACGACCGTGACGGTCGCTTCGCCGTAGCGCATCTTCTTGAGGATGCGCATCGCGGCATACAGGCCGACGTAACCACCGCCGACAATGAGGATGCGAGGACGCTCCGTGGTGCTCATATCCGAAAGTATCCAGCACCGTCCGGAGCAGCCTTCGTGAGCCCGGTCACAAGCTCATGGACACCCCGTGCTACACTGCGCGGCCGCAAAACCGGCCCCGGCGCGGGTGCTCACACCCCTCCGCACCCCCCGGTGAACGTGCGCCGGAGCACTACCCTGCTGAGCAGCAACGATCCGCACAGTGCCCGGGTTCCCGCGCGTTATTTCGATTTTCAAACCTCGGGCGAGCCCTGACCTGCGATCCAGCGGGCCCGGCGACCGGGAAGCCTTCGGTCCCACAATTCGGACGTAGCGGGCGAGCAGGTGTGACGAATGACCCTATCGCCATGTGAAGAAATTCACGAACTTTCTCGCACGCACCCGGGCGCGCCCCGGCCCCGGCTCCCCGGAAGGGGCGCCAGGGCCGGTCGGGTAAGCCCCGCAGCGGGTCAGGAGGCGATACCCCAGGCGATCCCGTCCAGGATGTCGTGCTCGCTCACGACCACCTCGGCGGCACCGGTCCGCTCCATGATCTCCAGCAGTTCCAGCGCCCCGGCCGCGATCACGTCCACCCGGCCCGGGTGCATCGACGGGATGGCCGCGCGCTCGGCGTGGGTCGCGGCCAGCAGCTCGCGCGCGATCCCGGCGACGCGCTCCCGGCTGACCCGCGAGTGGTGGATCGCCTCCGAGTCGTAGCCCGGCAGCCCCTGGGCGATCGCGGACACCGTGGTGACCGTCCCGGCCAGGCCCACCAGGGTGGCCGCGCCGGTCAGCGGGACGACCTCCTCGGCCTTGTCCAGCTCAGCCCGCACGTGCGCCCGCGCCAGCGCGATCTGCTCCTCGGAGGGCAGCTCGGCGCCGTCGAAGTGCCGCTCGGTGAGACGCACGCAGCCGATGTCCACCGAGCGGGCCGCCTGCACGTCGTCCGTGCCGAGCACGAACTCGGTCGAACCGCCGCCGAGGTCGAAGACCAGGTACGGGGCCGGGAACCGGCCGCCGGTCAACTCCTTGGTGGCGCCCAGGAAGGACAGTCGCGCCTCCTCCTCGCCGCTCACCACCTCGGGCTCGACGCCCAGGACGTCGCGCACGCCCTTGACGTACTCGTCGCTGTTCTCCGCGTCCCGGGAGGCGCTGGTGGCGACGAAGCGGACCCGCTCCGGGCCGACGCCGAAGCCGGAGATGATCTCCTGGTACTCCCGGCAGGCCGCGAAGGTGCGGGCCAGCGCGTCCGGGTGCAGCCGGCCGGTCCGGTCCACGCCCTGGCCCAGCCGGTTGACGATCATCCGGCGGTCGAGGTCGGTGATCTCCCCGGTCTCCGGGTCCAGGTCGGCAACCAGCAGCCGGATCGAGTTGGTGCCGCAGTCGATCGCGGCCACCCGGGTCATGGTCACCGCGACTCCTGCTGCCCGTCGGCGTCCGCGGCCGTCGCGTCCTGCCCGGCGTCCTCCGCGGCGCGCTTCCTGGCGGCGCGCTCGGCGGTCTTCTGCTGCTTGGCGGCGATCACCGCCTCGTGGTCCTGGTCCTTGGCGCGGTTGCGGCCGACCCGCTCACCGGCGGCCTGCACCTCGGCCGGGGAGACGCACGGGCCCTTGGCCCACCAGGCCTCCAGCATGCCGATCGCCTCGTCGCCGAGCGGGTTGACGCCCTCTCCGGCCGCCAGCGAGTGGCCGACCAGCACGTGCAGGCACTTCACCCGGTCCGGCATGCCGCCGGCGCTCGGGAAGCCCTCCAGCACCTCGATCGCGTCGCGCCGGGCGATGTAGTCCTCGTGCGCCGCCTGGTAGGCCGCGGCCAGCTCCGGATCCTCGGCGAGCCGGGCGGTCTGGTCCTTCATCACGCCGTCCGCCTCCAGGGTGCCGATCAGCGAGGCGGCCTTGGGGCAGGTCAGGTAGTACAGCGTCGGGAACGGCGTGCCGTCCGGCAGCCGGGGTGCCGTCTCCACGACGTCCGGGTTCCCGCAGGGGCAGCGGTGCGCCACGCCGCGCAGGCCGCGCGGCACCCGGCCGAGCTGGGCGGCGATCGCCGCGACGTCGGCGTCGGAGACGGTGGGGTGGTTCTCAGTGGTCATGGGGGGAGGTGTCTCCAACGGAGGACGGCGGGAGCGGAAGGGGGGTGGAGGGGGCCGACGCGGCGGTGTCGGCGGCGTCGACCGAGTCCCAGATGCTGGCGTACCAGGGCTTGGCGGCGTTCGCCTGACCGGCTGCCGCGCCGGTGGCCGGGGCGCCGGCGGAGGAGGAGGGCTTGGCGGAGGTCTGGCCGGCCGGGTCGACCGCGATGTACGGGGTCTCCCCCGGCACCGCGTAGTGCAGCCGGGCGCGCGCCTGCGCCTTGACGTACTCCGGGTCCTGCCAGCGGGCCTTGTCCCGGCGCAGCTGCTCGACCTGCTGGCGCGCGTGGTCGGCCTTCGCCCGCTGGGCGGAGATCTCGGCGCGCTGGGAGATGAACTGCCGCGTCGGGTAGGCGAGGATCGCCACCAGCGAGCAGAGCACCAGGACGAGGACGGTCGCCCGGCTCGTGAACCGAGGCCGGGCCGCCAAGCCCGGGATCCTCCATCCTGCCATCTCCCGTATCCCCTCCTGGTCGCGACGGTGCCCCGCCGTCCACCCTACGGGGTGAACGGCGGGGCACCGGTCAGGCGTGCGCTGGCGCGGGTGCTCAGCCCTCGTGCTTGAAGCGCGGGAAGGCGCCGCGGCCGGCGTACTCGGCGGCGTCGTCGAGGATCTCCTCGATGCGCAGCAGCTGGTTGTACTTGGCGACGCGCTCGGAGCGGGCCGGGGCACCGGTCTTGATCTGGCCGCAGTTGGTGGCGACGGCCAGGTCGGCGATGGTGACGTCCTCGGTCTCGCCGGAGCGGTGCGACATCATGCAGCGGTAGCCGTTGCGCTGGGCCAGCTCGACGGCGTCCAGGGTCTCGGTCAGCGAACCGATCTGGTTCACCTTCACCAGCAGCGCATTGGCGGTGCCGGTCTCGATGCCCTTGGCCAGGCGGGCCGGGTTGGTGACGAACAGGTCGTCGCCGACCAGCTGGACCTTGTCGCCCAGCTTGACGGTCATGGCCTTCCAGCCGTCCCAGTCCGACTCGTCCAGCGGGTCCTCGATGGAGACCAGCGGGTAGGCGGCGACCAGCTCGGCGTAGTACTCGATGAGCTCGGCGGCCGACAGGGCCTTGCCCTCGAACTGGTAGGCGCCGTCCTTGTAGAACTCGGAGGCGGCGACGTCCAGGGCCAGCGCGATGTCGCGGCCGGGCACGTAGCCGGCCTTCTGGATGGCCTCGGTGATCAGGTCCAGGGCCTCGCGGTTGCTGTCCAGGTTCGGCGCGAAGCCGCCCTCGTCGCCGAGGCCGGTGGACAGGCCGCGCTCCTTCAGCACGCCCTTGAGGGTGTGGTAGACCTCGACGCCCCAGCGGACGGCCTCGGAGAAGGACTCCGCGCCGATCGGGGCGATCATGAACTCCTGGATGTCGACGTTGGAGTCCGCGTGCGAGCCGCCGTTGAGGATGTTCATCATCGGGACCGGCAGGACGTGCGCGTTCGGGCCGCCCAGGTAGCGGAACAGCGGCAGGTCGCTGGCCTCGGAGGCGGCGTGCGCCACGGCCAGCGAGACGCCCAGGATGGCGTTCGCGCCGAGCGAGGACTTGTCCGGGGTGGCGTCCAGGTCCAGCATGGCCTGGTCGATCAGGCGCTGCTCGGTGGCGTCGTAGCCGACCAGCTCCGGGCCGATCTGCTCGATGACGGCCAGGACGGCCTTCTCCACGCCCTTGCCGAAGTAGCGGTTCTTGTCACCGTCGCGCAGCTCCAGCGCCTCGAAGGCACCGGTGGAGGCACCCGAGGGGACAGCGGCACGACCCGTGCTGCCGTCGTCGAGGCCGACCTCGACCTCGACCGTGGGGTTGCCGCGGGAGTCGAGGATCTCACGGGCTACGACGACATCGATGGACGGCACGAGGCATCTCCTTGCGGAAGCAGGGTCCAACTGACGGTGGCGCTGTCAGCGGGACGATTGCGGAGTCGTTACGGACCAGAGCCTAACCGCCCGGGCTCCCGGGACCACGTCGGCCTCGGTCCCGTCTCAGCGTGTGGCCCCACTACCCACCGGTAGTTCACCTGCTTGTCCCAGCTTGTCCCACCGGACCGGGCGAATGCGGACGAAGGGGGCCGGCGGTGCCGACCCCCCTCTTCGCACCCCGGCACCGGGCCGGTGCCGGTGCGGACGGGCTCAGCCGAGGTGCAGGACCTGGCCGGGCATGATCAGGTCCGGGTCGCCGCCGACCGTGCCGCGGTTGCCGTCGTAGAGCGCGTGCCAGCCACCGGACACGCCCTGGGCGGTGGCGATCGACGACAGGGTGTCACCGGAGCGGACGGTGTAGTCGTGGCCGGTCTGCGCGGCCGGGGCCGGCTGGGCCGCGTGCTTGGGGGCGTACTGCTGCGCCGACTGGTCGACGGGCTTCTCGGCCCGGTCGGGCGCGGCGTGCTTCGGGGCCTGCTTCTGCGCGGGCTTCTCGACCGGCTTCTGCGCGGGCGTCTGCACCGGCTTCTCGACCGGCTTCTGGGCCTGGCGCTTGGGCGTCTGCTGCTGCGGGGCGGACTGGGGCTTGGCGTCCGAGGAGGTGTCGACGGACGCCGGGGCGCCGCCCTTGCTCAGGCCGGCCTTGACGGAGCAGACCGGCCAGGCGCCCGGGCCCTGCGCGGCGAGCACCTTCTCGGCGACCGAGATCTGCTGCCCCTTGCTGGCCTGGTTGGCCTGCGGCGCGTAGGCGGTGCCGCCGTACGCCTTCCACGTGCTGGAGGTGAACTGCAGGCCGCCGTAGAAGCCGTTGCCGGTGTTGATGCCCCAGTTGCCGCCGCTCTCGCACTGGGCGACGGCGTCCCAGGTGGAGGCGGGGGCGGCGGAGGCGCCGGTGGCGGTGAGGAGCGGCATCGCGAGTCCGACGCCGGCCACACCGGCGACGGCGATGGCCTTCTCGGTCTGAGTGCGACGACGGTGGCGGCCAGATCCAACGAACAGCATGAGGAGGTCCCTCTCCGCACGCCTGCGAGGTGAGCTGTCGGGTTCGGACCGGGAGGTGGCCCGGCCGCCGTGCGCGGACGATTCCGCTCGGGCGGCTTCACCCCAAGCCGTGGGGACGGCAACAAACCTGGTTCCCCCGCCCCTGCCCAGGGTCTGGTCGGTTTCCCGTGGCGCGGCGGGCAGGATTCGGCGTTCCGCGCACGAGGTCCGCAGCTGCGAACTCCAGGGAGACTAGACAGATCCTCAGACCGATCACAAGCTCATATCACCGATATCACACAGAAATTACGGCACGTGTCCGATCGCCTACCAACGGCGCCGCCATGTCTGGATTGATGGCCGTTCACACCCCGCCGGAAGGGCGTCGGGCGACGCTCCGCCAGTGCATCGCCCGCCGTTTCGTCACCTTGTGTCAGTTTGTCGGAGACGCGTAAGGGGAGTGCGGAGGCGTGTGCGGGGCGCGGCTCTCCGGACTGAATTCGACCGGGAGTTCCCGCAGTCCACGCATGATCAGGCCACCGCGCCACCGCAGATTCTCCGGACTTTCCGCGAGTTGCAGATCCGGCAGCCGGGAAAGCAGCGTCGCCAGCGCGGCACGCCCCTCCAGACGGGCCAGCGGAGCGCCGATGCAGTAGTGGATGCCGTGCCCGAACCCCAGGTGGGGATTGTCCTTCCGGGCCAGGTCCAGGGTGTTCTCGTCCGAGAACCGGGCCGGATCGCGGTCCGCGGCGGCCAGCACCACCAACACCGGATCACCCACCGGGATGTCCACCCCGCCGATGGTCAGCGGGCGCGTCGCGAACCGCCAGGTCGCCAGCTCCACCGGCCCGTCGTAGCGCAGGAGTTCCTCGATCCCCGTCTCCAGCAGCGCGCTCTCCCCGCGCGCCACCGACTCCTGCAGCGACCGGCGCTGCTCCGGGTTGCGCAGCAGCGCGTACGTCCCGTTGCCGATGAGGTTCACGGTCGTCTCGAAGCCCGCGAAGAGGAGGATGAAGGCCATCGCCGCGGCCTCGTTCTCGGTCAGGTGCTCACCGTGGTCGCTCGCCCGGATCAGACCCGAGATCAGGTCGTCCCCGAGGTCCGCCCGCTTGCGGTGGATCAGCTCCAGCAGGTACGCCCGCATCCGCTTCACCGCCCGGCCCACGCCGCCGCGTTGACCACCCCCGTGCCGGATCATCATCCCCGCCCAGTCGCGGAAGTCGTCCTGGTCCTCGGCCGGCACGCCCAGCATGTCGCAGATCGCGTAGATGGGGAGCGGGAAGGCGAACTCGTGGATCAGGTCCGCCGAACCGCGCTGCGCGAAGCCGTCGATCAGCCGGTCGGTGAGCTGCTGCACCCGCGGCTCGAACTCGGCCACCCGGCGCGGGGTGAACGCCTTCGACACCAGTCGGCGCAGCCGGGTGTGGTCCGGCGGGTCGATGTTCAGCAGGTGCGTCATCAGGTCCGCCTGCCGCTCCCCCGGGATGCCCACCCGGCCGGTGCGGTGCGCCTGCTCGCTGTGGTGCGCCGGGTTCTTCGACAACCGGCCGTCCGCGAGCGCCTGCCGGGCGTCCGCGTACCTCGTCACCAGCCAGGCCTCGACACCGCTCGGCAGCGTCGTGCGGTACACCGGGGCGTGCTCGCGCAGCCACGCGTAGGCGGGGTACGGGTCGGCGGCGAACTCCCAGGTGAACAGCTGCGGAGCGGCGGCGTCGGGCCGCACTCCCGCGGGCCGGGCGGGGTCGTCGGACGGCACTGCGGCGGACCGGGCGGAGTCGGGCTGAGCTGGCATGGGACGACCGTATCCGGTGGGTGCGCGCCCCCTTCCGCCGACGGCGCGCGACTCCCCCGACAACGGCGTGCGACGGGCGCGCCAACGCTCCGTGGACGACCCGTGGACGGTCCGTGGACAGCTCTTGGAAAGCTCTTGGCCGGACGGCGGGCGTGAGCCTGGTCACCTGAGGGGTAATCCCTGTTGCGGAGGGTCAGGAACTGCCTACGATCCTCCGCAGTACGCGTGGGCGCCGGTGCGGTGTCGCCCACAGGGAGGAGCAGGCCATGCGGGTCAGCGGGTCAGTCGTCGTCATCGCGGTACTCGACGGCGGGTCGGGCGCCGACCTCGCCCGCCGGTTCGCCGCGGCCGGCGCCGCCGGAATGCTGATCGCCGACCAGCACGTCGGCATCGCCGAGGACCTCGCCGCCGAACTCGACCGGACGGGCTGCCCCGTCGTCGGCGTGTCCGGCGACATCCGCCGCCCCAGCGACGTCGCCGCCCTCGTCGACACCGCCGAGAAGCACCTCGGACCGATCGACCTCTTCGCCGTCGCGGGCCCGGACGGCGAGCGCATCGTCTCCCTCGCCGACCTGCCCGACCACCTCGACCTGGAACGGCTCGCCGAACTCGTCGTCCTCGTCGGCGAGGCCATCGGGGAACTCGTCCCGCCGCAGCGGCACCCGGTCGAGACCGCCGCCCGGGCGGCCTGAGCACCCGGGGCCCAGCCCGGGCCCCCGGCCTCCGCCCGGCCCCGCCCGTCCGGCCTGTGCCCCGCCCTCCGGCAGGGCCGGAGCCCTACTCCGGCTTGAGGCCCTCGGCCGCGCGCACCGCGTCCCGGTACCCGCGCGCGGCCGAGCGCAGCGCCGCGTCCACGTCCACCCCTGCGTCGTGCGCCCGCTGCGCCACCGCCAGCAGCAGCCCGCCCGCCGACTCCGCGGTCAGCGCGTCCGGCAGCTCGTACGGCTCGTCCGGAACCCCCGTGAAGCCCGCCCGGCGCACCCGGGACACCAGCTTCGCCGCGTACGCCAGCGACGGCAGCCCGGCCGGCACACCGTCCAGCACCGACTCGCGGTCCGCCTTCTCCGCCGCCTTCAGCTGCTCCCAGTTCGCCTCCACCTCGGCGGCGCCACCGGCCTCGACGTCACCGAACACGTGCGGATGCCGGTACATCAGCTTCTCGACGATGTCACCGGCCACGTCGTCGACGGTGAACGGCTCCGTCGGGTGCTCCTCCGCGATCCGGGAGTGGAAGAACACCTGGAGCAGCACGTCGCCCAGTTCCTCGCGCAGCGTGTCCCGGTCCCCCTCCTCGATCGCCTCGACCAGCTCGTACGCCTCCTCGACCAGGTACTTCACCAGGCTCTCGTGCGTCTGCTCGGCGTCCCACGGGCAACCGCCCGGCGAGCGCAACCGGTCCATCACCGTCACCAGGTCCAGCAGCCGCGACCCCGGAAGGTCGTACGAACCCGGCAGCACCTCGATCTCCGGCACCTCACCCGCCCGCTCCACCGCCAGCCGCGCCAGCGCGTCGGTCAGCCCCGGATCCCCGTCCGGGCCGCCCAGCCACACCGTCGCCCCGGCCCCGGCCGGCTGCCCGGTCAGCAACCGCGCCAGCGCGGGCACCGACCCGGCCGGCGCCACCTCCACCGCGACCCCGGCCTGCCGCACCGCGGCCACCTGCGGATGCCCGTCGTCCCCCACCAGCACCCGCCCCGCCGACCGCAGCGCCTCCCACGCCGGCCACGCCAGCAAACCGGGAGCCACCCGGTGGGTGGTGGTCAGCAGAATCAACTTGGCGCCCGGAGCATTCGTCGTCACACTCCGAACCTACCCGCCCGCCACCACCCACCACGGCCGTCACCCCACCCTCCCCGACAGCCTCGGACAGGCCGCCCCGACGGCCTCGCCCGGCACGGGGACCCGCCGGCCGGGCCGACGTCCCATTCCCGAGCGCCACCGCCCGGGCCGGGGCACGCGCCGGAAGCGCCCGGTGCACCTGCCCGGCATCACCACCGCGGGCCGGGCCGAAGGCCTTGGCAGACCGGCATCCCCACACGGGCGGGACGTCGACCCCGCCGACTTCCTGCGCTCCCGGCGCCCGGCGCCCGGCACGCTCCACGAGGGCCGGCAGGCCGGCACAGCGCTCGGGGGTACGAAGGAGTACCGCCCCGCCCGTCTCCCCGCACGCCCGGGGTCGGCCCCACCGATGTCCCGCTCCCGAGCGCCTCCGCCCGGTCCCAGGGGCCCCTGCGGAGGAGAAGGCCCCCGGGGGATCGGCCCGCTCTCCGGCGGCGGGGCACTCGGCGACGGGTACGGAGGCCGCACCGGACGTCGGATCCGCCGACTTCCCGCTCCGGGCTCCGGGCTCCGGGCGCGGGCCGCGGGCCGCGGGTCAGCGGGGGGACGGGGGCCAGGGGGTGGGGTGGTGGGGGTGGAGGGTGGAGAGGGATTCGCGCAGGCGGCGGACGGTGGGGTGGTGGGGGCCGTCGCGGCGTTCGCGTTCGAGCAGCAGGGGAAGCAGCCACTGCCAGGCGTTCTGGGGGTCGCCGGTGGCGGCGAGGTGGAGGCCGATGCGCTCGCGGAGGTCGTAGCTGCGCTCGGGGTCGGTGTCGAGGCCGGATTCGAGGCGGGCCGTGTGGGCGACGAGGAGGGCCTGGTACTCGGCGAGGGCGTCGGCGCCGTGGCCGAGCCGGGCGAGGCAGATGGCGGCGCGGTAGCGGTGGTCGAGGCCTTGGGGGCCGTGCGGGCCGCCGTCGGCGGTGGCGGCGAGGCGGCGGTACTCGACGAGGGCCTGCTGGGGGTGGCCCTCGTGGAGGAGGGTGCGGGCATGGATGGTGCGGATGGTGCGCACCAGGGGTGCGGCGTCGCCGAGTTCGGCTTCGGCGCGGGGCAGCAGGTGGGCGGCGAGGCCGAGCACCTCGGTGTGGTGGCCGGCGTCCACGAGGTCGGAGAGGCGGGCGCACTGGGCACCCAGGTCGGGGAGCGACGGCGGTGGCGTGGTGGGTGCGGGCGGGACCGCAGGAGCGGCCGGGACGGGCGTGCGCAGGAAGGGGCGCGGCTCCGAGCGGACCGGCGGCACGGCCTCGGCGGCAGCCGCGGCAGCGGGCTGCGGCTGGTGCGGGAAGCGGTACGGCCGTACCGGGTCGGGCAGCGGCGCGTAGCGGGGTTGCGGGGTGCCTGCGGCCGGGGGCAGCAGCGGGAGCAGCCGCCCGTACACGGTCTGGGCGTCGGCGGGGCGGTCGGCGGGGCGCTTGGCGAGGAGGTCGAGGACGAGCCGTTCCAGCGACTGCGGCACGTCGGGGCGCAACTCCCGGAGGGGGACGGGTGGTTCGTCGACGTGTCGGCGCAGGACACCGAGCGCGGTGGGTGCCCGGAACGGTTCCTCGCCGGCGAGCATCTCGTGCAGCAGGCAGCCGAGCGCGTAGAGGTCACTGCGGGGGTCGGTGGTCGCGGCGAGGGCCTGTTCGGGGGCCATGTAGGAGGGGCTGCCGACGGGGACGCCGGTGAGGGTGAGGCGGGTGGCCTCGGTGTCGAGGGCGGTGGCGATGCCGAGGTCGAGCAGGACGGTGCGGCCGTCCTCGCGGACCATGACGTTGCTGGGTTTGAGGTCGCGGTGGACCACCGGGATGGCATGGACGGCGCTCAGCGCGGTGCAGAGCTGGGCGGCGACGGCGACGGCGCGTTCGACGGGGAAGGGCGCGTCCTCGGCGATGAGGTCGGCCAGGCTGACGCCCGGGATGCGCTGCATGACGAGGTAGAGCTCGCCCTCGTCCTCTCCGGCGTCGAAGACGGTGACCAGGCCGGGGTGGTCGAGCGCGGCCGTGACCCGGCACTCGCGCAGGAAGCGGCGGCTCAACTCGTCGCCGTGCCGGTTCCGTCCACCGGCGGGACCGCTGCCCGGACCGGTGCCGCCGGGGAGCAGGTGCTCGGGGCGGAGCAGCTTGACCGCGACGGGGCGGTGGAGCCGCTCGTCCTGGGCCGCCCAGACCTGGCCCATGCCGCCGTGCCCGATCTTCTCGGTGAGCCGGTAGCGGCCGGCGATCAGCCGGGTGACGGTCACGGCCGGTCCTCGCGGGCCTGCCGGCGCAGCAGGTCGCCGAGTTCGCGCAGGTCGTGGGCGGTGCCGGGGGCCGGGGTGGCGGGCGCGGCGGGAGCCGGGGGTGCGGTGGGCGTGGTCGGAGCGGGCCCGCCGGCCGGTACGGGGACCCCGTACCCGGGCGCGGTCGCCGCGTAGGGCGAGGCACTCGGCCCGGCGTACGGCGAGGCGGTCGGCGCCGGGTAGGGCGACGGGTACGGCGCCTGCGGTTCGGGCCGCCGGCCGGCTTCCCAGACCGCACGGCGGTCCATCAGCAGGAAGTGTGCCGTCGGCGTCAGCCACAGCACGGCCAGGGTGATCTGGCCGGTGACGTCGGCGGTCGGGTCCTTGAGGGAGCCCGAGATGCCGGCGGAGACGATCATCGTCAGCAGCAGGGCGCAGAACACCACCGCGCCGAGGACGTCGTACGCCCGTCTGCGCCGGACCGCGAGCAGCAGCGAAGGGATCGCACCGAGCAGGCCGAACGTCAGCAGCGGGGCCGCCGCGCACGCCACCCGCGCGGGCGTCCCGAACCGGCCGGGTATCGACGCCGCCCCGACCGCCGCCCCCGGCACCGCACTCGGCGCGGGCACCGCCCCCGGCATCCCGCCCGGCCGGTACGGAGTGCCGCCGGGCGGCGGCCCGAACTGCCCGGGGTACTGCCCTGACATGCGCGCTCCTGAGCTGGTGACGGCCGGCACCGGTGGCGGTGCGAACGGTTCAGCACACCGTACCGCCCGGTCCGGTCGGCCCGGAGGCCTTCCGTCCGCCCGGTGCCGCATCGGTATCGCCCCGGTACCGCCCCGCTACTGAGCCGCCGTCACCCTTCCCGGGGAGGGCTGCTGAGCGCGCGTCACCTCAGTCGACGGGCGGTGCCAGGGTGCCCGTCGCCAACGCGTCCGTCGCGCCCTGGACGAGGGTGCGCCCGAGGGCGGCGGCCCGGCCGAGGGCCGTGTCGAAGGCGGCGAGGCGGGCGAAGGCGGTGCCGAGCCGCTGCTGGGCGGGGAGCGGGAGCCGGGGCAGTTCGACGCGGCGGATGTCGAGCCGGGCGGTGGTGGTGGCGTGGCTGGCGGCGCGCCGGGTGCCCACGGCGGAACGGAAGTGGCCGGCCAGGAACTCGGGGTCGAGGGCGGCCGGGTCGGGTCGCAGCAGGTGGAGCTGGCGGCCGAGGGCGACGCCGACCAGCGGGCCCTCGGCGGGGACGACGCGGGCGGTGCCGCCGCCGAGGGCGGGGACGAGGACGTCGCCGGGCCGGGTGCGGACGTCCCCGGCGGGGCCGGTTCCGCCGGCGAGGACGGCGCTGGGCTCGGCACCGGTGGCGAGGTCCTGGTCCGTGACCACGGGGACGACCTCCCCACCGCCGCCCGCACTGCCCGTACCGGTACCCGCGCCGCCCGCACCCGCCGCTCCGGCGGCACCCGCACCCGTCCCGGCCGGGCGGGTGGCGGCGCCGGTCCCGGAGGAGTACACCTCCAGCGCGCCGCCGCGGACCAGTTCGCCGATGGTGACCACACCGGTGGACGCAGCACCGGCACCGGCTGCAGCACCGGCCCCGGCACCGGCTGCGGCGACCGGCTGCGGCAGCAGCGTGGCGGGGTCGGCCAGGTCGGCGAGGAGTTCGGCCAACCGGCTGCCGAGGTGGGAGAGTTCGGCCGCGCCACCGAGCGGGGCGGCGGGCGGGACGTGCCGGGCCGGCGAGAGGTCGGTCTCGTCGTCGAGCAGATCGATGGCGGCCACCGCCCGGTGGACGCCGGGGCGGTCGGCCGGGACCGGCAGCCCCTCGCGGGCCGACAGGTCGAAGCCCCGCCAAGCGCCCAGGACGGTGCGGCGCAGCTCGGGCCAGTCGACCTTGCCCCGGCCACCCTCGGGGGCCGGCGCCCCCGCGGCCCCGGCCGGGGGTGCCGATCCGGCGTCGAGCAGCAGCACCTGGCGGAAGTCGTCCCCCGGCTTCGGCGCACGCAACACCCACAGGTGCAGCGGGACGCCGTACGGCGGGGCGGCGCCGGCGGGCAGCGCGATGACGGCGCGCAGCGCGCCGGAGCGGAGCAGTTCGGCGCGGATGCGGCGGCCGGAGCGCCGGGCGGCGACGGTCGGCGGGAGCAGCAGGGCGGTCAGTCCGCCAGGGCGGGTGTGGGCGAGGCAGTGCAGCACCCAGGCGAGTTCGGACTCGCCTCGCGGTGGCACGAGACCGCCGGGCCAGCGGGCGTCGAACTGCAACTCGTCGTGGCCCCAGTCCCGTTCGTTGTACGGGGGCTGGCAGAGCACGGCCTCGAAGGTGTCGCCGGGGTAGCCGTCGGCCCGCAGGGCGTCGCCGGTGCGCAGGTCGAGCGGGAGCGGGCCGGGCTCGCCGGCGGGTGTGTGCAGGGCGAGCCGGAGCCGGGCGAGGGCGGCGGCGACCGGGTCGGCGTCCTGGCCGTAGCGGCCGGTGGTCGGCGGGTGGGCGAGCAGGACCGAGCCGAGGCCGACGGCCGGGTCGAGCACGGTGGCGGGGACGCCGGCGACGGCGGCGAGCAGTTCGGCGGCCTCCGGCGGGGTGGGGCTGAGCAGACGGGTGTTGGCCTCGGCGTGACGGGTGAGCAGTTGCTCGTACGCGCCGGCCGGGCCGGCGTCGGCGGCGAGCGCGGCGAGCAGCCGGGCGAGGTCCAGCTGGGTGCTGCCGAGCAGACCGGGGAGGCCGAGGAGGTGGGCGCCGTCCGGACCGAAGGCGTGAACGGTGATGTCGGCCACGGCCCGGGGCAGCGCGAGGGCGAGCCGGGTGTCGGGCTGGCCGGCGAGTTCGGCCCAGCGCTGGGGCGCGCGGTGGAGCAGCAGGAGCAGGGCGCCCGCCTCGACGAGCGGGGCGGCGGGGTGACCGGCCGGGTCGCGGAGGGTGTCGACGAGCTGCCAGGCCCGTTCCAGCAGCGGGAGTTCGGCGATCTTGCCCTGGGCGCGCAGCCAGGAGTCGACGTCGGCGAGCGCGAAGGTCGGACTGGCGTCGGTCCCGCCGACCGGGCGGGGGAAGTCGGGGTGGCGGCGGCGCCAGTTGCTGACCGCGGCGCGGCCGACGCCGGCCAGCCGGGCGATCTCGACGGCGGTCACTTCGGGGCGGTCCGGCACGGGGGCTCCTTCGGTGGGGGTGGCCGCGCGGCGGGGTCGGCTGTGACCACACAGCATAGCGACGCACCTTTCGATCCGAGTTCACATGTGAACGGAGCTCTTTTGTGAAATCTCGTTGACAGAGTTCACGCTCGGGTGGTGTGATCTCTCCGTCGCCACCGAACGGGGGCGGCGCAGGGAAACCACCGATCACCGGGAGACACCCATGTCCGCGAACGCCCGCCGCTCCACCACCCGTCGCACCGCCGCGCTGCTGCTGGGCGCCGCACTGGTGACGCTCTCCGCGACGGCCTGCAACTCCACCGGCGGTTCCTCCGTCTCGACGGAGGCGAAGCAGACCACGGCCGCGGCCGGCTCCGACGCCGCCAAGCCGGCCGGGGGCGCACCGGACGCGGCCGCGCCGGCCGGAGGCAAGCCCGCCGACGCCGCCAAGGCCCCCGCCAAGGTCGGCGACACCATCGCGCTCAAGGGCAACGACCCGGCCGACACCGCCGACGTGACGCTGGTGAAGGTGGTCGACAACCCCGACGGCGCGGACGAGTACACCCACCCGGCCGACGGCAAGCGCTTCGTCGCGGTCCAGTTCCGGATCAAGGCGAGCGGCAAGAAGGCCTACAGCGACGCCCCGGGCAACAGCGCCAAGGTGGTGGACGCCCAGGGCCAGGCCTTCGGCACGACGATCGCGGACACCAAGGCCGGCCCGAGCTTCCAGGTGCCCGCCAACATCGCCCCCGGCGAGACCGCCCTCGGCTTCGTCACCTTCGAGGTGCCGAAGGACGCCAAGCTCGACAAGGCCCAGTTCGGCCTGGACAGCGGCTTCGCCCCGCAGACCGGCCAGTGGAAGCTCGGCTGACGGCCCTGTTCACAGCCGTCGCCGTCAGTGCCCGAACGCAGAACGGCGGCCCCGGGCCGAAGCCCGAGACCGCCGTGCACCGCCCCTGCGGGCGCTACTTCTTCGCCCCCGCCAGGTCGTCGAACATGGCCGACAGGAACTCCGTGCACCAGCCGAGCAGTTCCCGGCCGACCAGCGGCTTGCCGCCGATCCGCCCGGTGCTCGGACGCGGCACCAGGAGTTGCTGGGCCGCCGCCTTGACCTGGCTGCGCGGGTAGAGCCGGTTCAGCCGCAGCTGCTGGGACTCCCGCAGTTCCACCGGCCCGAAGCGGACGTTGGAGCCCTGCAGGGTGATGTCCGAGATGCCGCACCGCCGGGCGTACAGCCGCAGCGCCGCGACCAGCAGCAGGTTCTCCACCGGCTCGGGCAGCTTGCCGTAGCGGTCGACGAGTTCGTCCCGGACCTGCGTGATGTCCGCTTCCGAGTTGACCGCCGCGATCGAGCGGTACGCCTGCAGCCGCAGCCGCTCGCCGGGTGCGTAGTCGTGCGGCACGTGGGCGTCGACCGGCAGCTCGATCTTGACCTCCAGCGGCTCCTCCTCCGGCTCCCCGCCGCCGGCCAGCGACTCGCGGAACTCGGCCACCGCCTCGCCGACCATCCGCATGTAGAGGTCGAAGCCGACGCCCGCGATGTGCCCGGACTGTTCGCCGCCGAGCAGGTTGCCGGCGCCGCGGATCTCCAGGTCCTTCATGGCGACGTACATGCCGGCGCCCATCTCGGTGTGCTGGGCGATGGTCGCGAGGCGCTCGTGCGCCGTCTCGGTGAGCGGCTTCTCCGGCGGGTACAGCATGTAGGCGTAGCCGCGTTCGCGGCCACGGCCGACACGGCCGCGCAGCTGGTGCAGCTGGGAGAGGCCGAAGGTGTCGCCGCGCTCGACGATCAGGGTGTTGGCGTTGGAGATGTCGATGCCGGACTCCACGATCGTGGTCGACACCAGGACGTCGAACTCCTTCTCCCAGAAGTCGACGACGACCTTCTCCAGCTGGGTCTCCCCCATCTGCCCGTGCGCGGTGGCGATCCGCGCCTCGGGCACGAGGTCCTTCAGCCGGGCGGCGGCCTTGTCGATCGACTCGACCCGGTTGTGGATGTAGAAGACCTGTCCCTCGCGCAGGAGTTCGCGCCGGATCGCGGCCGAGATCTGCTTCTCGTCGTACGGTCCGACGAAGGTCAGCACCGGGTGCCGCTCCTCCGGCGGGGTGGTGATGGTGGACATCTCGCGGATGCCGGTGACCGCCATCTCCAGGGTGCGCGGGATCGGCGTCGCGGACATGGTGAGCACGTCCACGTTGGCGCGCAGCTTCTTCAGCTGCTCCTTGTGCTCGACGCCGAACCGCTGCTCCTCGTCGACGATGACCAGGCCGAGGTCCTTGAACCGGGTCTCGGAGGAGAACAGCCGGTGGGTGCCGATGACGACGTCCACCGAGCCCTCGAACAGGCCCTCCAGAACGGCCTTGGCCTCGCTGTCGGTCTGGAAGCGGGAGAGCGCCTTCACCGTCACCGGGAAGTTGGCGTACCGCTCGGCGAAGGTCGAGAAGTGCTGCTGCACCAGCAGCGTGGTCGGCACCAGCACCGCCACCTGCTTGCCGTCCTGCACCGCCTTGAAGGCGGCCCGCACGGCGATCTCGGTCTTGCCGTAGCCGACGTCGCCGCAGATCAGCCGGTCCATCGGAACGGACTTCTCCATGTCGGACTTGACCTCGGCGATGGTGGTCAGCTGGTCCGGCGTCTCCGCGTACGGGAAGGCGTCCTCCAGTTCGCGCTGCCAGGGGGTGTCCGGGCCGAAGGTGTGGCCGGGGGCGGCCATCCGCGCCGAGTACAGCCTGATCAGGTCGGCGGCGATCTCCTTGACCGCCTTCTTGGCCCGCTGCTTGGTCTTCGCCCAGTCCGCGCCGCCGAGCCGGTGCAGCGTCGGGGCCTCGCCGCCGACGTACTTGGTGACCTGGTCGAGCTGGTCGGTCGGCACGAACAGCCGGTCGCCGGGGTGGCCACGCTTGGCCGGGGCGTACTCCAGCACCAGGTACTCGCGGGTGGCGCCCTGGACGGTGCGCTGCACCATCTCGACGTACTTGCCGACACCGTGCGCCTCGTGGACGACGTAGTCGCCGGCGACGAGCGCCAGCGGGTCGATCGCGTTGCGGCGGCGCGAGGGCATCCGGCGCATGTCCTTGGTGGAGGACTTCTGGCCGGACAGGTCGGTCTCGGTGATGACCGTGAGCTTCAGGTCCTCGTCCACGAAGCCGTGCTCGATCGAGCCGCAGGAGACGTGGACGACGTCCCGGGTGGGTGCCTCGGCGAGGTCGGCGACCAGGCGGGCCGGGATGCCCTCGTTGCCCAGTACCTCGGCCAGCCGCGAGGCCGGGCCGTGGCCCTCGGTCACCATGACGACCCGCCAGTCGGCGGCCAGCCGCTCCTTGGCGTCGGCGATCGCCCGGGCGGTGTCGCCGCGGTAGGCCTCGACGGCGTGCATGCCGAGGGTGAGCGTGTTGGCGTCGAACTCCAGGATGCCGTCGACGGTCGACTCGCTGGTCGCGAACGGGCTGACGGACCACCAGGGCAGTCCGATCTCGGCGGCGTGCTCGCGCACCTCGGCGAGCGAGCGCAGCGAGGCCGCGGAGACGTCGATCGTCTCCAGGTCGATCGGCCGGTCCCCGCCCGCCGCGGCCGCGACCCAGGAGGCGTGCAGGAACTCCTGGCTGGTCGCCACCAGGTCGGCGGCGCGGGTGCGGACCCGCTCGGGGTCGCAGACCACCGCGACCGAGCCGAGCGGCAGCACGTCGACCAGCAGCTCCATGTCGTCCACCAGCACCGGCGCCAGCGACTCCATGCCCTCGACCGCGATGCCCTCGGCGATCTTGTCCAGGATCTCGGCCAGCCCCGGGTGTTCGACGGACAGTTCGGCGGCCCGCGCCCGCACCTCGTCCGTGAGCAGCAGTTCGCGGCAGGGCGGCGCCCACAGGCCGTGCTCGGCGATCTCCAGCGAGCGCTGGTCGGCGACCTTGAAGTACCGGACCTCCTCGACGTCGTCGCCCCAGAACTCCACCCGCAGCGGGTGTTCCTCGGTCGGCGGGAAGACGTCCAGGATGCCGCCGCGGACGGCGAACTCACCGCGCTTCTCGACCAGTTCGACACGCGCGTAGGCGGCCGCGGCGAGCCGGCGGGCCACCTCCTCCAGGTCGTGCGACTCGCCCCGCCCGACGGCCACCGGCTCCAGCTCGGCCAGCCCCTTGACCTGCGGCTGCAGCACCGAGCGGACCGGGGCGACGACCACCTGGACCGGCCCGGCCGCCGGGTCGTCCGCCCGCGGGTGCACGATCCGGCGCAGCACGGCGAGCCGACGGCCGACGGTGTCCGAGCGGGGCGACAGCCGCTCGTGCGGCAGCGTCTCCCAGGCCGGGAACTCGGCGACGGCGTCGGCGGGCAGCAGCGAGCGCAGCGAGGCGGCCAGGTCCTCGGCCTCCCGGCCGGTCGCGGTGACGGCCAGCACCGGCCGGCCCCGCTCTCCGGCGGCCTGCCCGGCGAGCGCCCGGGCCAGTGCGGCGATGGCGAACGGCCGGGCGGCGGGCGGTCCGACCAGGTCCAGGTGGCGGCGTCCGCCGGCCGCGGCTCCGGTGGCGGTGGCCGCCTCGATCGCCTCGGCGAGCGCCGCGTCCCGCGCGACGACATCGAGCAGTCCGGTCAGGCTCATCTGGGGTCTCTTCTTCGTCCCGTGGATGGAGCTGCCCCCGGGCGGCGAAGGCCCGCCAGGGCAACGCGAACGGCCCGGCGCGCCGAGCGGCCGGGGGTCTCCAGCCTACGCCGCGGCGCCGACACGCACGCGGCGCACGGCGTCGGCGGGGCCGGGCGGGGACGAACCGCCGGTCGCGCCGCCGCGCCGGCGGCCCCCGGGGGACGTCCGGACCCGGACAACCGGCGGGGACACGACCGGGGACGAACCACTGGACGGAACACCGGACCGGCCGGTGGACGAACCGACCGCGGACGGCGCCGGACCGCGCACAGCCATCCGCCACGAACTGGACATACTCCTGTCACTGGCCGTCCATGGAGATCGCGCACCATGGTGAACGTGCCCGCCGCACCCAACCGTGGGGGATGGCTGCAGCGGCACTGGCGCACCCCCGATGGGGGTCGGAGGTGCGAGGCCGGGCGACCCTGGGTGGGGGCGCCCGCCCAAGCGCCGGGAACCGTGGCGCCCTTTCCTGGAGGGCGCCACGGGTCTCGGCCTACTTCCGTTTCCCGCGCGCCTGCCCGCCCCGGACGTCCGCACCCGTCCGGTCTGCGCTCCCGGCCCGGCCGGGGGCTACCAGCGGGACAGGTTGACGTCGTACATCATCACCTCGTGCCCCTGGTTGGCGTTGAAGTCGTAGCGGTCCCAGGTGAAGACGGTCCAGGAGCCGAGGCCGCCGCCCAGGTAGGTGACGACCTTGTTGTTGCCGGCGTCGATCCGGTCGACGTTGTAGACGCGCACGGCCATCCAGCCGTCGTTCGCGAAGCAGAGCTGCCCGCTGTAGCCGTAGTTGTACACCTTCGCGAAATCGTCCCGGCCTCCGCAGTCGACCCGGTTCACGGCGTGCGCCGGGGACACCGGGAGCAGTGTCGCGGCGGCGGCCGCGAGAAGCACCAGGGAGCCCGGCCCGCGGACCTTCGCATTTCTGTTCCGAAGGCCGGTCCGAGGATTCGTGCGGCGAATCATGTAACCCCTCCAACGGTGGCGGTTGCGACTCCAGAGATTCGCACGGCCGGGCAGCACCGGACAGCCGCTTTCCGGCCAAGCCAGGCCCCGCGGACCACCTCGGGAATCGATCGGGGAGCAATCGGGAATGCATGGCAGCGACATGCGCCAGGGTCGCGGCACGCTTGCCGCGCTTGATGATCGGAGCAGATGCTTGCCACGTCCGGCCCAATTCGGGCGATTCACCGCCATTGCCCTCACGGCTGTTCTGCCGGTTCTGTCCGCAGCCTGTTCGGGAAGCTCCGGAAAGACGTCCGCCGATTCCGCGCCGACACCACCGGAGATCGTTTCGCCGACCGCCCCGGAATCCGGTCGCGGCGGAATGACCGGACTCCCGCTGTCCGCTTACCGGGCCGACGACCGGAGCGCCGTGAAGGAGATCCGGGCACGCAATGCGCTGGTCGTCTCGTGCATGCACCGGGCCGGATTCGCCGCGTTCACCGGGGACGGGCTGCAGCCCGTTCAGCCGCCGGACAACGCGACCGCACTGCCGGCCGGCCCCTGGGGCTACCTCGGGACACAGGCCGCCGCCACCCTCGGCTTCCACCCGCCGAAGCGGCCGCTCCCCCGCCCGGACACCGCCCCCGCAGGCTCCGGCGATGCCTACGACGCCACCCGGGTCGACTGCGACCGGCAGGCGGCGGAGCGGCTCGGCTCGCCGCCCGCGACCGGCGCCGACCTGGTCTCCCGGCTGTTCGACGAATCCACCGCGGCCACCGCCGGCGACGCCCGGGTGGTCGCCGCCACCGCGCGGTGGGGCGCCTGCATGGCCTCCGCCGGCTTCCCCGCCACCGCCCCGGAGGAGCTTCCGCGGCAGTACCGGGCCGCTCCGGAGCCGACCCCGACCGAGCTGGCCGCCGCCCGGGCCGACGCGGGCTGCACCACGACGAGCGACCTGGCCGCCGTCTGGTTCGCCGCGCTGACCGGCTACCAGCGTCAGCTGATCGACCGCAACGCGCAGGCCCTGACCGCCCAGCAGGAGGCGGTCAGGGCCCAGGACGCGAAGCTCACCCGGCTGCTCGCCGGCGAGGTGGACGGGTAGCTCCGGGCGCGCTCCCGGCCGGGGCCGTGGCGGCGGAGCGGGGCGTCAACGGCGGCGGTAGCTCACGGTGTTGGGGGTCGCGTAGCCACTGCCGTCGTCCACGATGATGATCTTCGGGATGATCCGGGTCTCGTCCCCCGGCTCCTGCTCGACGCCGATGCCGGCCCCGGTCTCGACGGCCTCGACGACCTCGCCGTCCGTACCGCCGTCGCCGTCGGCCCGGGCGGCCGTCGCCGCGGGCGGCGAGGCCGGCTTGGGCGGGGCTGCGACCGGAGCGACCGGTCCGGTCACCACGGAGTCCTCGGCGGACGCCCGGGCGGCGCCGCCGCCGACCACCGGAGACCGCAACGCCCCGGCCGCCCCCTCCTTCGCCGGGGCCGGCGCGGCAGCGGACGCGGCGCCCGCCGCCCGCGACGCGCCCGCGACCTTCTCGGAGGCCTTCCGCAGGTCCGCCACCGGGATCTCCCCGGTGTCCGCCTCCGAGTCCACCGGCACCGGGCCGTCGCCCCGATCCGCATCCGCGTCCGCGTCCACCGGAGCCGAGGCCCGGAGCGGAACCGCCGGCGGGACCACGTCCGAGGGCACCCCGGCCACGACCGCGCGCGGGAACGCCGCCCCGGGCTCGATCTGGCCGACCGCCGCCCCGGTGAGCGAGGCCAGCGTGGCCTTGATGTGGTCCAGGTGCTGCTGCACCGTCTCCAGCCGGGTGTCGAACTCGCGCTGCTCGCGCTCGCTCTCCGCGTTGATCTTCTCGGCCTCCCGGCGGGCCTGCTCGACCAGCTGGTCGGCCTTGGCCTGGGCGTCCGTCTCCTGCTGCTTGATCCGGTTCAGCACGGTCTCCCGGTGCTGCTCCGCCTCCTTGACCCGGCGCTCGGCGGTCGAGGAGACCTCGGCGTCCTCGGCGTCGGCCTCGGCCTGGGCCGCGGCGAAGGTCTCGTCGGCCTTGCGGCGCCGGTCGGCCAGCTCGGCCTCGGCGAGTTCGCTGGCCTCGGCCGCGGCGACCCGCACCTTGGCGGCGTAGGCGGTGGCGGTGTCCCGGGCGGAACGGCTCTCCCGGTCGGCCTCGGCGCGGATGCCCTCGGCCTCCGCCCGGGTGCGCTCGTCGGTGCGGCGGGCGGCGGCGTCGGCCTCGGTACGGGTGGTGGCGCCGTACTCCTTGGCCTCCCGGTCGAGCGTCTGCCCGGCCTCGTAGACCTCGTCCCGCAGGTCCTCGGCGAAGCGCTCGGCCTTGTCGCGGACGGCGCGCGCCTCGTTCCCGGCCATCACGGCCAGTCCGGCGGCCTGCTCGCTGAGTACCTCGTAGTCGGGCTCCGGCGCCTCCTCGGCGGCCCGGCGGATGTCCTCCAGCCGGGCCTCCATCTGCCGGATCCCGGCGCCCAGCACGCTCAACCGCTCCCATGCCTCGTCTCGCTGGGCGGTGAGCGCCGAAAGGGCTCGCTCGACCTGCTCGGGCGCGTAGCCGCGCCGGGCCTGGGTGAAGCCGTGCTGGGGGACGGCGTCGCTCATGGGCTCTTCCCCTCGTTCGCGGGCTGCGGAGCCCATGATCGGACGGAACGGCCGGATCCGGAACCGGTTCGGAGCCGGGGGCCGGATTCGGTCGTCGTACGGACCGGAATACGTCGAGGACCGGACGAGTAGACCCATCCTCTTGACCTATTTTGCGCAGATCCGGGCAAAACCCCAACGAGGCACAGCCACGGCAGTACGCCGGAGGGGCCGCCCCGGGCACCGGAACGACCCCTCCCCACCTGCGAGGATCCACGACGGTCCGCTACAGCAGACCGTCCCAGAACTGCTCCAGCAACACAGCCCACCACGTGTCCGCGTGCTGCAGGGCCGCCGGGTCGATCGCGGCGAGCTGGGCCTGGAAGTCGGTCGTCCAGCGACCGGCCTGGTCCGGGGTCAGCCCGTACCGCAGCCGCCACATCCGGCCCAGCAGAGCCAGCGAGCGGACGAACTCCGGTACACCGCTGTTGACGAACCGGGGCGGCTGGCCGGTTCCATCGACGTCCACCGCGACGACGTTCGCGGTGCCGTACTGGACGCACAGCTGACGGCCGTAGTCGTTGCCGAGCACCAGGTAGCCGCCGAAGTCCGGGCCGTTGGGCAGGCCGCGCTCGGCGGCCAGCTCGGCGAGCGTCGGGATCGGCCGGCCCTCCTGGGCCTGCGCCCAGAAGAACGGCCCGAAGTCGCGCGGCAGCCCGGCCCACATCAGGCTCTGGGACACCGGCTCGGGCACGCCCTGGCGGGAGACGGCGCGCTGCTCGTAGCGGAACAGGTTCTGCCCGAAGGCGGCGCCGATCTCCTGGGCGAGCTGCTGCGGCGGGAGCGGCGCCAGCGCCTGGACCGTCCCCGGCGCGGGCAGCGGCACCCGGAACGGGCGGACCCGCTGGGCGCCGGAGGCCAGCTGGTGCAGCTCGTCCAGGTGGTCGAGCAGCTCGGCCATCCCGGCCTGCCGGGAGGCGTGGTCACGGCCGTAGGGCGCGGTGTGGGTGAGCCTGACGTTCGGCCAGGACGCGGCGATCATGCGGTTGCAGTAGCCGCCGGGCAGGTCGCACGACTCCAGCTCGGTGTAGAGCTCCAGCACCTGCTCCGGCGGCACGTTGAGCCGGCGCAGGTCCTGCAGGATCTTCCACTCCGGGTGCGGGGTGCCGGGCTCGCTGCGGTGCAGCAGCTTCTGCTCCGAGCCGTCCGGGCCGCGGTAGCTGAGCGCGGCGAAGTACCCCGGGCCGACCGCGGGCACCCCCGGGGGCACCGGCGCGGGCTGCGACGAACCGGTCACCGCCGCCGGGGGGACGACCCCCGCCGCGCCGCCCGCGTTCGGGTAGCCGTAGCCGGCCGCGGGAGCGGCCGGAGCCGCCGGGCCGCCGGGCGGCGGCGGGACGGCGGGACCGCCGGACGGCGGGGTGCCCGGGTCCGCGGGGCCCGCGCCCAGCAGCGCCGGGTCGATCGCGCTCGCCAGCTGGGTCGCCTCGTACGCCACCCCGGCCGAGGGCGTGCCGCCGGACGGCGTGCCCTGGGGCGCAGGGGCGTCGCCGCCGCGCAGACCCGCCGGTGGCGGGGGCGGCGGGGTCGAACCGGCCGCCCGGCCGCCGGGGCCGCCGGCGGGGGAGCCGGAGCCCTGGGCGCCCTTCAGGCCCGCGGGTGGGGGCGGCGGCGGGGCCGAGGCACCGGCGCGGCCCAGCCCGCCGGGGGCGGCACCCGCACCGGGCGGACCGGCGGGGCCGCCGCGCAGCGCGGCCGGCGGGGGCGGCGGCGGGGCCGAGCCCGGGGCACGGCCCGGCCCGCCCTGCGGCGCGCCGTCGGCGGGCGTCCCGCCGGGCGGGGTGCCGGGGGCACCGGGCAGACCGGCGAGGCCGGGCACTCCCCCGGGCGGGGCGAGCATGGTCGGCGCGTGCTCCACCGGCGCACCTGGCGCGGCGGCCGGGGCGCCGGGCAGACCACCCAGGCCGGGCACTCCCCCGGGCGGGGCGAGCATGGTCGGCGCGTGCTCCACCGGCGCACCGGGCGCGGCGGCCGGGGGCGGCGTCGCACCGGGCGCGGCGGCCGGGGCACCCGGCAGGCCCATCAGCCCGGGCACGGCGTCCGGCGGCGCGAGCAGCGTCGGCGCCGGCTCGGCGGCCGGGGCGGGAGCGGGTGCCTGGGCCGGCGGGGCGGCCGGGGGCTGGACGGCGGACGGCGGGACCGGGGGCACGCCGTAGCCGCCGCTCGCCGGCGGCATCAGCATGGTCGCGGCCTCGGCGCCGGCCGGCGCGGGCGCGTCGGGCCGGTCCGACCCGGTGGTCCGCAGCCCGTCGGGCATCAGGACGGTCGCCGCCTCGGCGCCGGCCGACGGCCCTGCGAGCGGCCCGGCGGGCGGCCCTGCGGGCGGTGCGAACGGCGCGACCGGCTCGACGGGCGGCGGCAGGGGGACGGCGGTGCCCGGCTGCGGCGGCGCGATGGCCGGCGGCGCGACGTCGGGCGGCGGGGCCAGCATGGTCGGTGCGTCCCCGGCCGGACGGTCGGAGACCGGCGGCTCGGTCAGCACGGCGGGCGCGGGCGGCACCGGCGGGGCGAACGGGTCCTCGGCGGGCCCGGGAACCGACGCGGCAGGCGTCGGCGCGGCAGGCGTCGGCGCGGCAGCAGGCACGGGCGCAGGTGCAGGCGCAGGCACACCGGCCCCCAGTCGCTCCGCCTCCGCCGCGATCGCCGCGGCCCCCGCCTCCTGCAGCCACTGCGGCGGGCTGAGCAGGAAGGACGTCGCCTCCACCGGCCCGGGCGCGGGCTTCGCCGCCCCGGCCGGGTTGGCCGCGACCGGCCGCCCGTAGGCCTCCTCGTACTGCCGGACGACCTCGTTGACGGGCAGCGCGGGCCAGAGCGTGCTGGCGCCCGAGTCCCGCGCGATCACCAGCCGCGCCTCACCCGAGCCGGACCCGCCCGAACCCGGGCCACCGCCCGGGCCGTCCGGGCCCGCGGCCCCGTCCCCGGCGCCGTCCCCGGGCGGCATCGCCCAGCAGACGAAGCCCAGGTCGAACTCCCGGACCCGCACCTCGCGCTGCTGCGAGCGCGGCACCCCGCCGTTGATCCACTCCTCGGCGAGCTCCTGCGCCTGCGCGTACGTCACCACGCCCGGTTCACCCCTGTCCGCATCCTCGTCGTCCCCCGTTCCACCAGCACCACCGCCACCGCCGCGTCCCCGTGCATCAGCCCACCGGGACGGCCCGGGCGAACCCGCCGTCCACCATCAGTTCCGCGACCGTCTCCAGCTCCGGCGGGCTGCCGGCCAGCCGGAGCAGGAAGTCGTCGAAGTTCTCGCCACAGGGCAGCAGCAGCCGGGCGCAGCGGTCCTCCGGGGCCTCCGGGGCACCGGAGTCGCGGGCATCGTCGTACAGGTGAAACCAGACCGAACCGGTCCGCTCGCCGCGCACCTTGAGTGCGACCAGGCCGCCCTGCGCGTAGGCGACGGCCAGGAAGTCCTTGGTGAGGTGGTCGCGCAGGCACTTGTTGGCGTACACGACGTCCTCGGTGCCGTACTCCTCGGTGAGGGTCAGGAACGGCTGGTCGAGCAGCAGACCGAGGTCGGTGTCCAGCGCCACTCCGACGGGGCCGCGGCCGCCGCCGAGCTTGAGGAAGGTGCGGTAGGCGCCGGGCAGCCGGTAGCCGAGGCGCTCCTCGGCGCGCTGGACCAGGTCCTCGGCGACGCCGATCGGGTCGCCGCCGTCCTTGGCCAGCGAGAAGTGGACGGGACGGCGCTCCTGCAGCGGGCGGGTGCCGCGGCGGGTGTGGTCGGCGGCGGAGGTGGCCAGGCCGCCGTGGTGCCGCAGCAGTGCCTTGACCTCGACCGGGACGAGTTCCATCCGGCGCCAGCCGGGGGCCGCGCCGCCGACCGCATGGTGCCAGGTCCAGCCGGGCGGGGTGGCCACGGCGGTGTCCAGGTCGGCCCAGAGCGGGTGGCCCTGGGTGTAGAGCGCGGCGTTGGCCGAGACGTAGTCGGTCAGCCGCAGCTCGTCCACGCCGAAGCCGTCCGGCGGGTCGGCGACCTCGGCCGCGGCGGCCGCGTACGGGCCGAAGTCCGGGTAGCCGTACTCGTCCACGCTGACCCCGGCGGGGTGCCGCTCGGCACGGACCGGATCCGGGAACTGCACCACCTGACCTGCGTACGCCGCGTTCGGTGCGGCGGCGACGCCGGGCCGACCTGTCGTCATCTGGGAGCCCCCACTGGCTGCTGCAAATACTCGGTGCTTGCTGGCACCAGCCTAGGGGGTCCCCTCAAGGCCCGGACCCCCGGCTTTGTGGAGAAGCCGCACGGGAACGGACCGACCCGCCACGGTCCGCCCGGCGCCCGCGCCACCCGCTCCCGTTGCGCCCCGACGAGGCGCGGGTGCGGGGCGGCGGAGTGGTTCGTGGACGGCCGGTCCGGCGGCCGGGAACGGCCCGGCACGGCGCCCCGGCTGACGGGACGCGGGCTGCGGGCGGGCCGGCACGGGCGGCACCCGGAGGCCTCAACGTCCGCCGCGGGCACAGGAGTCGGCCCGGCCGACGACCCCCGGGGTGGCGGCCGCGCCGCCCTCGCTCCCCCGGCCCGCCGCCGGAACGGTACCGGCCGCCGTCCGGGCCGGAGGGGGTTTCGGTAAATCAGCGGACAAGTCAGGACGCGGCGGAGCGCGTTCCGCCAGCATCGGGCGGGTGCCCGTCCGATCCGCCCGGTATCCGTCGCCGCCGCACCCCGGTTGTACGGATGTCGGTGTCGTTTGACAGGCTTGGCCAGGACCGGCCGGGCCATTCCGGCCGACACCGGGCAACGAGGAGGAGGACGACGGATGACCAGCGGTGAGCCGGCGGACCCGCCCGTGCTGCGCCACCACCGCGACAGCCTGCTGCCCGCCGTCGCCGCCGCGCTGTCGCTCAAGGGCGGCGAGGTGCACACCCTGGCGGGCGGCAAGGACGAGCGCCGCCCGGTCCTGCACCACCTGGTCACCGGCTTCCTGGACACCGTGCCGCTGGAGGCCCGCGAGCGGTTCACCGGCCGCTGCCCGGAGGCCGTCCTGCTCTCCCAGTACCTGACCGCGGTCGACGGCCGACGCTCCAAGCGCGCCGCCCGCAAGCCGATGAGCCTGCAGGAGGCGCGCAAGGCACTCAAGGGCGCCCGGATGACGACCGTCCGGATCCGCGAGGAGGGTGATCCGGCGCACGGCACCCACGCCCCGCCGTGCCGCTCCTGCGCCCCGATGCTGGAGCACTTCACCGTGCAGAGCGTGGCCGTCGGGCCCCCCTCGCGCTGACCGGCCGAGTGCCGGCCCGGTCCGTCCCCCGTCCCCGAGCCCAGGAGTCCGCCCTGAACCCGCCCAGCCCGCCCCCACCCCCGCCGGCCACCCTGACCGCCACCGGCGACCAGGCCACCGGCGCCGCCGGGCGGACCCGCCCGCGCTTCCCCGCCGACGTCGCCGCCGAACTCAAGTCGGCGGGCTGGCACCCCGGCCGCTGGGAGATGCAGCAGGCCGAGGAGTGGGCCGACACCCTGGTCGGGCACGGCGAGCCCACCGGCGCGCGGCACGCGGTGTTCCCGGCGGCGGTGGAGGCCTGGGCCGAGTTCGGCGGCCTCGCCTTCGACCTGTCCGGTCCGGGCCGCCAACTGGCCCGCACCCCGTTCCTGATCGACCCGCTGTGCGGCCTGCACCAGCCCCGGACCCTGCTCGACCTCGGCCGGGCGCTGGGCGTCCAGGTCGCCCCGCTCGGCGAGGAGGCGTACGGGCAGGCGCTGCTGGCCGTCGACGAGGAGGGCCGGGTCTACAGCCTGGACCACACCGGCGAGTGGTTCCTCGGCCACGGCATCGACCAGGCGATCACCGCCCTGGTGCTGGGCACCGCTCCGGAACGGCTGCGCACCGCCCACGGGTACTGAGAGGCCGGCGGGCACCGGGGCGTCGGGCACCGGAAGACCGGCTGGAGGAAGACCGACCGGAGAAGACCGGCCGGGGGGTGCCCCGCCAGAGCGGCCGCCGGGGCACCCGTCGGCACGAACGGCACCGGGAACGGCCGACGGCTACCGCAGCCGCTCGGCCCGTACCGCCAGCCGGGACGGCAGCACCGCCTCGACCCGGAACCCGCCGTCCGCCTCCGGCCCGGACGAGAAGGTGCCGCCCAGGGCGATCACCCGCTCGCGCATCCCGACCAGCCCGTTGCCCCCGCTGGGCAGCTGGGCCGCGCCCCGCTCCCCGCCGGGGCAGGCGTTCACCACGCTGACCCGCACCCCGTTCGGCGCGTACGCCAGCAGGACCGACACCTGTGCGCCCCCCGCGTGCTTGTGCGCGTTGGTCAGCCCTTCCTGGACGACCCGGTAGGCGGTCTGCTCGGCCTCGCCGGTGAACTCCTGCCGGCTGCCGCTGACCGTCAGCGTCACGGCCATCCCGGCCGCCCGGGACTGGTCCACCAGCCGCGGCAGCCCGGCCAGCGAGTCCGGCTCCGGCGGCCGCTCGTCGTCCATCCGCAGGACGCCGAGGATCTCGCGCAGCTCGTTCAGCGCCTGCCGGCCCACCTCGCCCATCAGTTTGGCGCTCTGCGCGGCCTTCTCCGGGTCCTTGCCGGCGATCCGCTCCAGTGCCCCGGCGTGCACCACCATCAGCGACACCCGGTGCGCCACCACGTCGTGCATCTCCCGGGCGATCCGGGTGCGTTCCTCCAGCCGGGCCCGGCGGGCCCGCTCCTGGGCCTGTTCGGCCAGCAGGTCCAGCTCGGTCTCCAGGCCGTGCGCGCGGTCCTTGAGCGACTCGATCAGCCGGCGCCGCGCGCCCACGTACAGACCGGTCACCACCGGCGGGACGGTCAGCCCGACCGCGACCAGCACGGCTATCAGCACCTGGCCCCAGAGCGGCGGCTGCTCCACCCCGGAGTCGCCGGGGGTCAGCATCGACACCATCATCACGGCGACCGCCTCGGCGAAGGCCAGCGCGGACAGCGCCACCACCCGCCAGCGCCGCGAGGGCCACTCCCAGGTCTCCGCCAGCGTGTACAGCGCCACCACCAGCAGCAGCACGCCGAGCATCCCGGGCATCGCGACCAGGGTGACCAGCACCGGGACGGCCGGCCAGCGCCGGCGCAGCACCAGCGATCCGCCGGCCAGCGTGGCGAGCACCGCGATCCCGACCTTGCCCGCGGTGGTCAGGTCCACCCGGGCGGACAGGAAGGCGATCGTGCTGACCGCGCACTCCAGCGCGGCGAGCAGGGCCAGCCCGATGTCCAGGAAGGCGCTGCGCGGCCGCTTCCACCACCAGAACGACCGGTCCGGCGCGCGCTCCCCAGGCGACTTGCTCATGTCCGACAGACTATGCGGCAACCCCCACCCCTCCCCACCGGGATTGTCCGGCACACCTTCCGGGTCCGCCAAGTGGTCCAGACCACAGGCGCCTTTCGGCGGCGCTGTCCGCCATCCGGCCACCTCGCGGACAGGGCACGCCCCGACACCTATGCTGGTCGCGTCGGACAGCGCGGTCCGCACGCGTCACACCCGCCACACGCCTGTGGACCTGTGACGATGAGCCGTTGCCGAACCCCACCACCACAGGGAGCCAGCCGTGACCGCTCCGGTCCCCAACCCGGCGGACAACCCCACGCCCGTCGTCGCTGACAACGCAGCCCTGCGGGCGGACATCCGCCGCCTCGGCGACCTGCTCGGCGAGACGCTGGTCCGCCAGGAGGGCCCCCAGTTGCTGGGCCTGGTCGAACAGGTCCGCCTGCTCAGCCGCACCGACGGCGAGGCCACCGCCGAACTGCTGTCCGGCATCGACCTGGACACCGCCGCCAAGCTGGTCCGGGCGTTCTCCACCTACTTCCACCTTGCCAACGTCACCGAGCAGGTGCACCGCGGCCGCGAGTTCGCCACCCGCCGCGCCCGGGAGGGCTCCCTCCTCGCGCAGACCGCCGACCAGCTCGCCGAGGCCGACCCCAAGCACCTCCAGGACACCCTCGCCCACCTCGCGGTCCGCCCCGTCTTCACCGCGCACCCCACCGAGGCCGCCCGCCGCAGCGTCCTCAACAAGCTGCGCCGGATCGGCGAGCTCCTCGACCGCATCCACCGCGAGGAGCTCGCGTCCGGCCTCGTCGCCGCCGACCCGGCCCGCACGAGCAGCGCCAAGCGCTCCGCCGACCGCCGCCTCGCCGAGGTCATCGACCTGCTCTGGCAGACCGACGAGCTGCGCATCGCCCGCCCCGAGCCCACCGACGAGGCCCGCAACGCCGTCTACTACCTGGACGAGCTCTACCGCGAGGCCGTCCCCGAGGTCCTGGAGGAGCTCCAGGAGGAGCTCGCCCGGGTCGGCCTCACCCTGCCCGACGGCGTCCGTCCGCTCACCTTCGGCACCTGGATCGGCGGCGACCGCGACGGCAACCCCAACGTCACCCCGCAGGTCACCTGGGACGTCCTCAACCTCCAGCACGAGTACGGCATCAAGGACGCGCTGGACGCCATCGACGACCTGCGCAACACCCTCTCCACCTCCGAGCGGCTGGCCGGCGCCTCCGTCGAACTGCTCGCCTCGCTCAACACCGACCTGCACGTGCTCCCCGAACTCAGCCCGCGCTACAAGCGGATGAACGCCGAGGAGCCCTACCGCCTCAAGGCCACCTGCATCCGGCTCAAGCTGGAGAACACCCGCGAGCGCCTGGCCGGCGGCACCCCGCACGTCGAGGGCCGCGACTACCTCGGCACCCGCGAGCTCGTCGCCGACCTGCGGCTGATCCAGGAGTCGCTGCGCGCCCACCGCGGCGAGCTCATCGCCGACGGCCGCCTCGCCCGCGCCATCCGCACCATCGAGGCCTTCGGCCTCCAGCTCGCCACCATGGACGTGCGCGAGCACGCCGAGGCCCACCACCACGCCCTCGGCCAGCTCTTCGACCGCCTCGGCGAGGAGGCCTGGCGCTACGCCGACATGCCGCGCGAGTACCGGCAGAAGCTGCTCGCCAAGGAGCTCCGCTCGCGCCGCCCGCTCGCCCCCACCCCGGCCCCGCTGGACGAGGCCGGCACCAAGACCCTCGGCGTCTTCAACACCATCCGCGAGGGCTTCGAGCGCTTCGGCGACGAGATCGTCGAGAGCTACATCATCTCGATGTGCCAGGGCGCCGACGACGTCTTCGCCGCCACCGTCCTGGCCCGCGAGGCCGGCCTGATCGACCTGCACGCCGGCATCGCCAAGATCGGCATCGTGCCGCTGCTGGAAACCACCGACGAACTCCAGCAGGCCGACCGCATCCTCGACGAGATGCTCTCCGACCCCTCCTACCGCCTGCTCGTCTCGCTGCGCGGGGACATCCAGGAGGTCATGCTCGGCTACTCGGACTCCTCCAAGTTCGGCGGCATCACCACCTCCCAGTGGGAGATCCACCGTGCCCAGCGCCGGCTGCGCGACGTCGCCCACCGCTACGGCATCCGGCTGCGCCTCTTCCACGGCCGCGGCGGCACCGTCGGCCGCGGCGGCGGCCCCTCGCACGAGGCCATCCTGGCCCAGCCCTGGGGCACCCTGGAGGGCGAGATCAAGGTCACCGAGCAGGGCGAGGTCATCTCCGACAAGTACCTGCTCCCCTCCCTCGCCCGGGAGAACCTGGAGCTGACCATCTCCGCCACCCTCTCGGCCTCGGCACTGCACACCGCGCCGCGCCAGGCCCCCGAGTCGCTGGCCCGCTGGGACGCCGCGATGGACCAGGTCTCCGAGGCCGCCCACACCGCCTACCGCGGCCTGGTCGAGCAGGAGGACCTGCCGAAGTACTTCTTCGCCGCCACCCCGGTCGACCAGCTCGCCTCGCTGCACCTGGGCTCCCGCCCGTCCCGCCGCCCCGACTCCGGCGCGGGCCTGGACGGCCTGCGGGCCATCCCGTGGGTCTTCGGCTGGACCCAGTCCCGCCAGATCGTCCCCGGCTGGTACGGCGTCGGCTCCGGCCTCGCCGCCGCCCGCGCGGCGGGCCTGGGCGACGTGCTGGACGAGATGTACGGCGAGTGGCACTTCTTCCGCAACTTCCTGTCCAACGTCGCGATGACGCTGGCCAAGACCGACCTGCGGATCGCCAGCCACTACGTCGAGCAGCTGGTGCCCGGCGAACTGCGCCACGTCTTCGACCAGATCAAGGACGAGCACGCCCTCACCCTGCGCCAGGTGCTCCGGCTCACCGGCGAGAGCGAACTCCTGGAGCACAACCCGGTGCTGAAGCAGACCTTCGCCGTCCGCGACGCCTACCTCGACCCGATCTCCTACCTCCAGGTCGCGCTGCTGCGCCGCCAGCGCGAGGAGGTCGAGGCCGGCCGCCACGACGACCCGCTGCGCGCCCGCGCGCTGCTGCTGACCGTCAACGGCATCGCCGCCGGTCTGCGCAACACCGGCTGACCCGGGGCACGCCGACAGGGGCCGACGGCGCGTGCCGTCGGCCCCTGCACGTTCCGCGGGGTTCGCAGGGTCCGCTAGCGCACCTCGACCACCAGTGGGCCGTACCTCGCCTTGATCCGTGCCCCGGCCGACTCCCACTGAGGGGTGCCGACCACCACTCCGGCACCGTCGCCGCCGACCGCCACGGACCCGATCTCCACGCCCTCGGAGTGCCAGTACGCGCGGTCCCCGTCGATCCTGCCCACCAGGACCTCCTGCTCGTCGCGCGAGGCCGCAGCATCGGTGAACTGCAGCTTCACCGAGGGCCAGTCGGCCGCCGCGCCGGCCACCGCGGCGTCCAGAGCGCTGCCCGGAACGCGCATCACATAGAGCGTGCCGGTCTCCGCGTCCCGGCAACTGCCGAAGTAGTGGTCCCGGTAGCCCGTGTTCGCCACCCTGTCGACGGCCTCACCCGCCCGCGCCAGATCGAGCCGGATCAGCTGCGCGGACGACAACGGGGACGACGGGCCCGAGGACGTCGGCCAGGCCGCCGGGAACCCGGTCGACGGCACGCCACCCGACGGCGAGCCGCCCGACGGGAAGCCGGTCGACGGACCACCGCCCGACGGCGAGCCGGTCGACGGGAAACCCGACGAGGACCGGCCCCCGGTCGGACCTCCCGACGACGGCAGGCCCGACGACGACAGGCCCGACGACGGCGAGACGGGGCGATCGTGCCAGCCCGGGGTCCGCAGCGACGTCGGCCCCTTGCAGGCCACGACCGGGCCCACCTCGTTCCAGGCCGACACCCCGGGCGGCGGACTGGCCGCACCCGCGGGCGGGCGGTGCTCCACGCCTCCCGGGCCCCCGCCGTCGCCCAGCCGGCTCAGCATCCCCACCCCGGCTGCCAGCACCACCACCGCGGCCGTCCCCCGCAGCACGGTCAGCCACCGCGCCCGCCGCCGCCCGGCGTCCCGCAGTGCCGCCAGCGGCGGACTGCCGGCCACCGACCCCGCCCGTGTGCCGAGCCGCACGGCGAGCTCCTCCTCGAACCCGTCCGGCTGTTCCGGCCGTTCAGCCGCCATGACCCACCATCTCCTTCGCCGGTGCCAGCTCCTGCCGGAGCGTCTTCATCGCCCGCGCCAGATGCGTCTTCGCCGTGGCCACCGAGCAGCCGAGCTCCTGCGCGACCTGCGCCACCGGCAGGTCGACGTAGTAGCGGAGCACGACCACCGCCCGCTGCCGGGGCGGCAGCGTCCGCATCACCGCCGCCAGCTGCTCGTCGTGCTCGGCCACCGGCGTCCCCGGCGAGTCCGGCAGCACGGGCGTGAGGACCTCGCGCCGGGTCCGCCGCCACCGCGAGACGTGGGTACGGACCATCGTCGTCCGCACGTACGCCTCGGCCGCCCGCGCGTCCCGGATCGCCGTCCGCTTCGGGTAGACCCGCGCCAACGCGTCGTGCAGCAGGTCCCGGGCGTCGTGGACGTCCCCGGTGATCAGGTACGCCCCCCGTAGGAGGGCCTGGTACCGAGCCGCGACGAACTCGTCGAACGGATCGGACCCGGAGCCCCCCGGGCGCATCGATTCGCGCTTCATACCCTCACGACGCCCGGCACGCCGGAAACGGATGACACCCGGGCGGGCACGACGAAGGGCCGGCGCCCACCACCGTGGACACCGGCCCCTGAGGACTCGTCACTACTCCGCGGGCTCGCCCGCGCGCCTGCGCTTCAGCCACAGCGCCGCGCCGCCGGCCGCCACCACCAGGCCGCCGCCGACGGCCAGCAGGCCCGCGTCGGGGCCCATCGACTCACCGAGCACCGGCTGCGCCGCCGCCGGCTCCGGGGCGATCAGCGGATCCGGCTCCGCCACCGGGTCGGCGTGCGCCACCGCGGCACCGGACAGCAGCACCCCTGCCGCTCCCAGCGCACCGGCCGTACCGACCTTCCGTCCGAGCTGTTTCAGCCGGACCCCCCGGGTCCGCCGCAGTGGGCGGACCGGACCCAAACTCCGCATCGAGAACTCCCCAGGACTCGTTCGCGTACCGGGCCGACGCTATCCGATCCCGCACAGGCTTCTCACACGGATTCAGGTTTGGCCGGTCAAGCGTTGTACGACTGTTGCGTACCCGGCGCACCGTGTTGACGGACGTTCAGGAGTTGTACGTGCCCTGGGCGCGCTCCAGCCCCTCGGACAGCAGCGCCTCCACCGCGTCGGCCGAGCGGTCCACGAACCACTCCAGTTCCTTGCGCTCGGTCGAGGAGAAGTCCTTCAGCACGAAGTCCGCGACCTCCATCCGGCCCGGCGGGCGGCCGATCCCGCAGCGCACCCGGTGGTACTCGGGGCCGAGCGACTTGGTGATCGACTTCAGCCCGTTGTGGCCGTTGTCCCCGCCGCCCAGCTTCAGCCGCAGCGCCGCGTAGTCGACGTCCAGCTCGTCGTGGACCGCGACCAGCGCGGCGGCCGGCACCTTGTAGAAGTCGCGCAGCGCCGTCACCGGGCCGCCGGAGAGGTTCATGAAGGACATCGGCTTGGCCAGCACCACCCGCTTGCCCGCCAGCCGTCCCTCGGCCACCTGCGCCCGGCTCTTGTGCGCCTTGAACTTGGCGCCCATCCGCTGCGCCAGCAGGTCCACCACCATGAACCCGATGTTGTGCCGGTTCCGGGCGTACTGCTCGCCCGGGTTGCCCAGACCCACCACCAGCCAGGGGCCCTCGTACTCGTCCGCCATAGCGCCCTCACTCCTCGCCTTCACGCTCGACGTCATCATCCCGGACACACCGCTGCCCCGGCCGCTCCAGCGGGAGCGACCGGGGCAGCGGTCTCAGCTCTTCAGGGGCGAGGCTCAGGCCTCGGCGCCCTCGGCCTCGGCGGCCTCGTCCTCGACCGGGGCGGCCTGGGCGCCGATGACCTGCAGCACGACGGCGTCGGCCTCGACGGCCAGGGTGACGCCGGCCGGCAGGGTGATGTCCTTGGCGTGGATGGAGGCACCGGCCTCCAGGCCCTCGACCGAGACGGTGACGGACTCGGGCAGGTGGGTGGCCTCGGCCTCGATCGGCAGGGCGTTCAGCACGTGCTCGAGCAGGTTGCCGCCGGGGGCCAGCTCGCCCTCGGTGAGGACCGGGATCTCGACGGTGACCTTCTCGCCGCGCTTGACCAGGAGCAGGTCGACGTGCTCGATGCTGCGCTTGATGGCCTCGCGCTGGACGGCCTTCGGCAGCACGTACTCGTCCTTGCCCTCGATCGGGACGACCAGCAGGGCGTTCGGGGTCTTCAGGGCCATCATCAGGTCGTGGCCGGGCAGGTTCAGGTGAACCGGGGCGTGGCCGTGGCCGTAGACGACACCCGGGACGAAGCCGGCGCGGCGGGCGCGACGGGCAGCACCCTTGCCGAACTCGGTGCGGGTCTCAGCGGCAATACGGATCTCGGACACGACTGCACTCCTCGTGAAAATGGCGCGGGGGTGCAGGCAACGCGAAAAACCGCCGGGACCACACCCTCAGTACGTTCGGGGGTCACTCGGCGGCAACGGCCTGCCGGCGGACGGGAATCCGGCACCGGCAGCGCGTCGATCACGGAGCGGGCGCCCGTCGAGCAGGCGCACGGCATCCCTCGCCGAGCAGTTTCACGAGTCTAACCGCTCCTGCCGCCCGGCGCGAAATCGGCGGCGGCCCCGGCCCTTCCGGGACCGGGGCCGCCTGCGCGGGCTTCGTCAGTGCACGCCCTCGAAGAGGCTCGTGACCGAGCCCTCCTCGAACACCTCGCGGATCGCGGCCGCGATCGACGGGGCGATGGACAGCGTGGTGATCTTGTCCAGCTGGAGCTGCGCCGGGGTGGGCAGCGTGTTGGTGAACACGAACTCGCTGACCCGCGAGTTCTTCAGCCGGTCCGCGGCCGGGCCGGAGAGCACGCCGTGGGTGGCGGCCACCAGGACGTCCGCGGCGCCGTTCTCGAACAGCGCGTCGGCCGCGGCGCAGATCGTGCCGGCGGTGTCGATCATGTCGTCGACCAGGACGCAGACCCGGCCCTCGACGTCACCGACCACGTCGGCCGACAGGATGGTGTTGGCCTGGGTGATGTCGCGGCGCTTGTGGATGATCGCCAGCGGGGCGTCCAGGCGGTCGCACCACTGGTCGGCCACCTTCACCCGGCCGGCGTCCGGCGAGACGACGGTCAGCTTGGACCGGTCCACCTTCCCGCCGATGTAGTCGGCCAGCAGCGGCAGCGCGAACAGGTGGTCGACCGGGCCCTCGAAGAAGCCCTGGATCTGCGCGGTGTGCAGGTCCACGGCCATCAGGCGGTCGGCACCGGCCTGGCGCAGCAGGTCGGCGACCAGCCGGGCCGAGATGGGCTCGCGGCCGAGGTGCTTCTTGTCCTGGCGGGCGTACCCGTAGAACGGCAGGATCGCGGTGATGCTCTTGGCGGAGGCCCGCTTCAGAGCATCGATCATGATCAGCTGTTCCATGATCCACTGGTTGATGGGAGCCGTGTGGCTCTGCATCACGAAGCAGTCCGCGCCGCGGGCCGACTCCAGGAAGCGGACGTAGATCTCACCGTTGGCGAAGTCCAGGGCCTTGGTGGGGACCAGCTCGGTCCCGAGCGCCTCGGCCACCTCCCTCGCCAGTTCCGGGTGGGCACGGCCGGAGAAGAGCTTGAGCTTCTTCTCACCCGACGTCGTGATCCCGCTCACTGCACCGTCTCCTCGCGTTGCGGACGCTGAATCCTCGACCCGATGCGGGCAGGCGAGGCCCACGCGCAGTACGGGGTCGGGGAATTGTCGGTACGCCTGGACACGGGCGGTAAGCCCAGTGGCGCACGTATGTCCCCAAGGTTACGCGCCCGCGCAGAAAGCGTCCGCCCCGGGACCGGACCCCGGACTCCCGCCCGGTGTGTCAGGCCTCCGGGGCGCCGTCCGTCGCGGCCTTCGCGGCCTGCGCCGACGAGGTCCCCGGGCGCTTGCGCTCGACCCAGCCCTCGATGTTGCGCTGGTTCGCGCGGCTCACGCCGAGCGCGCCCGCCGGTACGTCGGCGGTGATCACCGAGCCGGCGCCGGTGTAGGCGCCGTCACCGACGGTCACCGGGGCGATGAACATGTTGTCCGAGCCGGTGCGGCAGTGCGCGCCGATGACGGTGCGGTGCTTGTTCACGCCGTCGTAGTTGACGGTGACCGAGGCCGCGCCGACGTTGGTGCCCTCGCCGATCGTCGCGTCGCCGATGTACGACAGGTGCGGCACCTTGGCGCCCTCGCCGAGCTCGGAGTTCTTGATCTCAACGTAGGTGCCGACCTTCGCCTTGCGGGCCAGCTTCGCGCCCGGACGCAGGTAGGCGTACGGGCCGGCGGTGGCCAGCTCGCCGACCTCGGCGCGGTCGGCCGTGGTGTTGCTCACACGGGCGCCGGCGCCGATCAGGGTGTCCTTCAGGGTCGAGTTCGGGCCGACCTCGCAGCCCTCGGCCAGGTGGGTGACGCCCTGCAGCTGGGTGTTGGGCAGCACCACGGCGTCCGGCTCGTAGGTCACCTGCACGTCGATCCAGGTGGTCGCCGGGTCCACCACGGTGACGCCCGCGCGCATCGCCCGCTCCAGCAGGCGGTCGTTCAGCAGCCGGCGGGCCTGCGCCAGCTGGACCCGGTCGTTGATGCCCAGGATGTCCCGGTGGTCCTCGGCGACCACGGCGCCCACCCGGTGACCGGCCTTGCGCAGGATCTCCAGGGTGTCGGTCAGGTACTCCTCGCCCTGCGAGTTGTCCGTGGTGAGCTCGGCCAGCGCCTCGACCAGCAGCTCGGCGTCGAAGGCGAAGACGCCCGAGTTGATCTCGGCGATCGCGCGCTGGGTGGCGCTGGCGTCCCGCTCCTCGACGATCGAGGCGACCGTGCCGTCCTCGTCGCGCAGGATCCGGCCGTAGCCGTAGGGCTCCGGCACCACGGCGGTCAGCACGGTGACGCCGTTCTGCTGGGCCGTGTGGGCGTCGGCCAGCCGGCGCAGCGTCGACCCGGTCAGCAGCGGCGAGTCGCCGGCGGTGACGATGACGGTGCCGTTCAGCACCGCGCCGTCGGCGGCCAGGGCCTCCAGCGCCGTCCGCACCGCGTGACCGGTGCCGTTCTGCTGCTCCTGCACGGCGGTCCGCGCTGCGGGGTAGTGCTCCGTCAGGTGCTCCTGGACCTGCTCGCGCTGGTGCCCGACGACCACCACGAGCTGCTCCGGCGTCAGCTCCCCGGCCGCCGCGACCGCGTGACCCACCAGCGACCGCCCGCACACCTCGTGCAGGACCTTGGGCAGCTTGTTCGACT
This sequence comes from Kitasatospora sp. NPDC048545, assembly GCF_040651155.1. NCBI lineage: Bacteria > Bacillati > Actinomycetota > Actinomycetes > Kitasatosporales > Streptomycetaceae > Kitasatospora > Kitasatospora sp. NPDC048545. Next base: position 99,182 of record NZ_JBEZIQ010000024.1, on the reverse strand, counting down.
TCATCCGGGTCCCGCCACCGGCGGCGAGCACGACAACGGCGGCAAGCGAATTGGCACCCATGCGGGGAGGCTCCTCGGTAGGTTCACAGAGAGGGCAGAGCAGGCCCGGCCGGGACCCAGGCCGGTCGCCATACGCACAGTCCGCCGAGCAGCACCGACAATACCGGCGCGGTGGAAGACGCCCGAACCAGAGGCGTGCAAAGGCTCCGCCGCTAGGATTCGAACCCAGACAAAGGCCTCCAAAGGGCCCTGTGCTGCCATTACACCACGGCGGACAGTCGTGTCAGACCCTACCCGAGCGGACCCCGCCGTGGGTATCGACTTGCACCGATCCGCAGGGCCCGGATCGGTGCTCCCCGGGCGAACTCGCGGGGCCCCGGGTTCAGCCATCCAGTCGGGTGAATTCACTCAAGCGCCGCGCGGCGGTGTGTTCCCCAGGACGCGGCACGCAACCTACGATGCCGTAGGTTACGCCGACGTAGGCTCCGCTCCTCTCCCGTTCCGGGACGCCGCAAAGGGACGCCCATGACCATCCAGGCCGGCGAGGCGCGCGCGGGGACCGCCGCGCCCCGCACTCCGTCTCCCGATCCCGACACCGCCGCCACGCAGCTGTCCGCCACCCGTGGCGGGGAGAAGCAGGGCCTGGCCGAGCGGGCCGCGCTCGGGCTGTTCATCCTCGTGCCGTTCGCCGCCCTGCTGGCCGCCGTACCGGTGGCCTGGGGCTGGGGGCTGGGCTGGACGGACGTCGCGATCACCGTCTCCCTGTACTTCCTGACCTGCCACGGCATCACCGTCGGCTACCACCGCTACTTCACCCACAGCGCCTTCAAGGCCGGCCGCCCGATGCGCCTCGCCCTGGCGATCGCCGGGAGCCTCGCCGTCGAGGGCCCGCTGGTGCGCTGGGTCGCCGACCACCGCAAGCACCACCGCTTCAGCGACAAGGACGGCGACCCGCACTCGCCCTGGCGCTACGGGGAGAGCGTCCCGGCGCTGATGAAGGGCCTCTGGTGGGCGCACATGGGCTGGATGTTCGACGAGGAGCAGACCTCGCAGATCAAGTACGCCCCGGACCTCGTCCGCGACCCGGCCATAAGGCGGATCTCCCGGCTGTTCTGGCTCTGGACCACCATCTCGCTGCTGATCCCCCCGCTGGTCGGCGGCCTGGTGACGCTGTCCTGGCAGGGCGCGCTGTCCGCCTTCTTCTGGGGTTCGCTGGTCCGGGTGGCACTGCTGCACCACGTCACCTGGTCGATCAACTCGATCTGCCACGCCGTCGGCCGGCGCCCCTTCCGCTCCCGGGACCGCTCCGGCAACGTCTGGTGGCTCGCGGTCCTCTCCTGCGGCGAGTCCTGGCACAACCTGCACCACGCCGACCCGACCGCGGCCCGGCACGGGGTGCTGCGCGGGCAGATCGACTCCTCGGCCCGGCTGATCCGCTGGTTCGAGCTGGCCGGCTGGGTCCGGGACGTCCGCTGGCCGGACGGGCAGCGGATCGCCGCCCGCCGCGCCGCATGAGGCGGCGCTTCCAGCATGATGTAGGGGTGAACGGGAGCAGCGCAGACACCACAGGCGGTCACCACAGCACGCGGACGGACGCGGCGCCCGCTACGGCGCCGGCCCGTCCGCGGTCCGCTGCACCGAAGGGCGGCACCGCCGACGGGGCCGCGGACCGGAGCACCGGCGGCCCGGCCCCGCGCCGCCGGGGCGGCCGGGTCAGGATGACCGGCAAGCAGCGCCGCGAGCAGCTGCTGGAGATCGGCCGGACGGTCTTCGCGGAGCGCGGCTACGACGGCACCTCGGTGGAGGAGATCGCCGAGCGCGCCGGGGTGTCGAAGCCCGTCGTGTACGAGCACTTCGGCGGCAAGGAGGGCCTCTACGCGGTGGTGGTGGACCGCGAGATGCAGCTGCTGCTGGACATGGTGACGGGGGCGCTGACCGGCGGCCACTCGCGTGAGCTGCTGGAACAGGCCGCCTTCGCGCTGATGGACTACATCGACACCTCGACGGACGGCTTCCGGATCCTGGTCCGGGACTCGCCGGTGGCCCAGTCGACCGGCACCTTCGCCTCGCTGATCAGCGACATCGCGACGCAGGTGGAGGACATCCTGGGCCTGGAGTTCAAGTCGCGCGGCTTCGACGCGCGGCTGGCCCCGATGTACTCGCAGATGCTGGTCGGGATGGTCGCGCTGACCGGGCAGTGGTGGCTGGAGGTCCGCAAGCCGGACAAGGCGACGGTGGCGGCCCACCTGGTGAACCTCGCCTGGCACGGGTTGGAGGGCCTGGAGCGGCACCCGAGGCTGGTCGGCGACCGCAGGGGCTGAGCCCCGCCGCGCACTCCCGCGGCCGTCCGGCCCTACCGCTTGGTCCCCACCGCTTGATCCCTACCGCTTGGTCCCCACCGCGAAGATCCGCCGGAACGGGAAGACCGTCCCGGACGGCCCGGACGGGTAGGCCTCGCGCAGCAGCCGCCCGTACTCGGCGAGGAAGGCGGCCCGGTCGGCCGGATCGGCGAGCAGGGTCAGGACGGGGCGCAGCGCGGTGCCCTTGACCCACTCCAGGACCGGGTCCGGCCCGGGGAGCACGGTGAGATAGGTGCTCTCCCAGACGTCCGGGTGGCAGCCGGCGCCCACGAGGGCGTCGAGGTAGCGCTCGGGCGGGTGGACGCCGGCGCGGACGGCGTCCTCGCCGAGCGTGCCCCGCCAGCGGGCGCTGCGGCGCAGGTCGGCGAGCAGGGTGTGACTGGGGGCGTCGAAGTTGCCGGGGACCTGGAGGGCGACGGCCCCGCCGGGGCGCACGGCCGCGGCCCAGCGCCGGACGATGCCGAGGTGGCCGTCGGCCCGTCCCTCCTCGCCGGCCGTGGGCGAGGGGTGCCCCTGTCGGGGCTCGGGCTCGGACGGGTTCATCCACTGCAGGGCCGCGTTGGAGACGACGAGGTCGGGGCGGACCGGGGCCGGGTCGTAGTCGCGGGCGTCGGCGAGCACGTAGTCGGCGGTGGGTTCGCCCTCGGTGCGGGCGGTGGCGAGCATCGGGGCGGAGTTGTCGACGCCGGTGAGGCGGGCGTGCGGCCAGCGTTCGCGCAGGACGGCGGTGGAGTTTCCGGGGCCGCAACCGATGTCGAGGATCGTCTCCTCGCCGGGGTGCGGAAGGACGGGGACGCGAGCGAGCAGGTCGCGCAGCGGGCGGGTGCGTTCGTCGACGAAGCGCACGTACTGCGCCGGGTCCCAGACGGGGGCGGTCATGGTCAACCTCGCAAGTGTCTCGATATCAAGATATCTCGATGCAGCCTCGTCGGCATATTTCTCGATGTCAAGAGACTTCACATCGACACATCCACCGATACACTGATCGTCATGAAGGACGAGGTCGACAGGCTGGTCGCAGCATGGCGCCGGGAGCGCCCCGACCTCGACGTGGAGCCGCTGGAGGTGCTCAGCCGGGTCAGCCGGCTCGCCCGGCACCTGGACCGCGCCCGCCGCACCGCCTTCGCCGAGCACGGCTTGGAGCCCTGGGAGTTCGACGTCCTCACCGCCCTGCGGCGGGCCGGCTCCCCCTACCAGCTCTCCCCCGGCCAGCTGCTCACCCAGACCCTGGTCACCTCGGGCACCATGACCAACCGGATCGACCGGCTCACCGGCAAGGGCCTGGTCAAGCGGCTGCCCGACCCGGACGACCGGCGCGGCGTGCTGGTCCGGCTCACCGACGACGGCCGCGACCGCGCCGACCAGGCACTCGCCGGACTCCTCGCGCACGAACGCGAACTGCTCGCCCAGCTCACCTCCGGCCAGCAGACCGAACTCGCCACACTGCTGCGACTGCTGATCGCCCCGTTCGACAACATCCCGGGCTGACCCGCGGCCGACCCGACGTCACCTTCGACCCGACGCCACCCTCGGCCCGGCGTCACGAACGCTCGACGGTGGCCGCCACCGACGGCGGCGGCACGGCCTGATGATCGGCGGGGCTGACCCCGGCCCGGCGGGCGACCGCGACGGCGGCCAGCGTGGAGTGGACCCCGAGCTTGCCGAGCACGTTCTGCATGTGCGTCCGGACGGTGTGCGGTGACAGGTAGAGCCGCTCCGCGACGGCCTGCCGGCCCAGACCCGCGACCATGCAGCGCAGGATCTGCTTCTCCCGCGGGGTCAGGGTGTCCACCAGCCGCTCGCTCTCGGTGCGGTCCCGCCGGGCGGTGGTGAGCTCGCGGATCACCCCGGTGAGCAGTGCGGGCGGCAGGTGTGTCTCGTCCCGCAGTACGCCCCGGACCACGGCGAGCAGCCGGGCCAGTGAACTCTCCTTGGCCACCCAGCCGGTGGCACCGGCGTGCAGGGCGCGGGCGGCGCGGTGCGGGTCGTCGGCGGTGGCCAGCACGACGGCGCGCAGCCCGGGGTGGGCGCGGCGGAGGCGGGCCAGCAGGGTGATGCCGTCGGGCGGCGGGGCGGCAGGTCTGAGGTGGTCGGGCCGGAGCGGATCCGCCCCCGGGCGGTTGCCGCCGGGCGGTGCACCCGGCACCGCGGCCGACAGCGGGGAGGGCGCCCCGGGCGGTCCGGCCGGCCGTCGCGGCGGCGGTACGGGCGGGGACGCCCGGCGCCTGGTGTCCTCGGCGGGCTCCGGTCCGGGCCGTCTGCGGGCCGTCGGCGGAGCCGCCCCCGGCGGTCCGACCGCTCCCGCCCCGCCCGCCCCGAGGTCGGCGTCGATCAACGCCACGTCGTAGGGCCGGCCCTCGGCGGCGGCGCGTTCCAGCGCCCGCTCTGCGGCGGCCGCGCTGCCGGCCGCGCCCACCTCCACGTCGGGCTCGGCGGCGAGCGCCGCGGCGAGTGCTTCGGCGAAGATCCGGTGGTCGTCGACCACCAGGACGCGAATCCGCCCCATCGTCCCTCCCCCTGCTCAGACCGCCCGAGCCCGGGAGCGGGGAACGGCCCGGCGTCCGCGTTCCGGACCCGCCGCTCCGCCCGCCCACCGGTGGCCGGTGGAAAGGGCGCCGGCCCCCACCGGTACCGAACTCAGCGTACGGGGTCGGGAATCGCCCTCGTGGCGATTTGGTGAAGTTTCGTCAGAAGGTGCGTGAGAGGAGGGACTTGTACGCCCGACCGGTGCCCGGCCGCCGCGGGCGGCGCTCCCGCAGGTCCGGGAGCGGTTGCCCGACGGCGGCCGGCCGTCGGGCAGCCGCCGGGCCGCGCTGGGCGGCCGGTGCGCCGGGCCGGACTACCGGCCGTTCTTCTCCAGGGTGAACTTCCAGGCGTCGGCGACGATGTCGTCCAGGTTCGGGCGGCGCGGGGTCCAGCCCAGCGCCTCGTGGGCGCGGGCGGCCGAGGCCACCAGCACCGCCGGGTCACCGGCGCGACGCCCCGCGACCTGCACCGGGATCTCCCGGCCGGTGACGCGCTTGACCGACTCGATCACCTCGCGCACCGAGAAGCCGCTGCCGTTGCCCAGGTTGCAGATCAGGTGCTCGCCCGGCTTGGCGGCGCCCAGCGCCAGCAGGTGGGCGTCGGCCAGGTCCGCGACGTGGATGTAGTCGCGGATGCAGGTGCCGTCCGGGGTCGGGTAGTCGTCGCCGTACACCGCGATGTGCGGGCGCTGCCCGAGCGCGGCCTGGAAGACCAGCGGGATCAGGTGCGACTCGGGGTCGTGCCGCTCGCCGTACACGCCGTACGCGCCGGCCACGTTGAAGTAGCGCAGCGAGACGGCGGCCAGGCCGTGCGCGACGGCCTCGCTGGTGATCAGGTGGTCCACGGCGAGCTTGGTGGCGCCGTAGGTGTTGGTCGGCGCGGTACGGGCGGTCTCCGCGATCGGCACGGCCTCCGGCTCGCCGTAGGTGGCGGCGGTGGAGGAGAACACCAGCTTGCGCACGCCGGCCGCGCGCATCGCGCTGATCAGCTCCAGCGAACCGGCCACGTTGTTGCGCCAGTACTTCTCCGGGTCCACGACCGACTCGCCGACCTGCGAGGAGGCGGCGAAGTGCAGCACGCCGTCGAAGGAGCCGTCGAGCACCTCGCCGGCCTCCTGGATCCGGCCCTCGACGAACTCGGCACCGGCCGGGACGCCCTCGCGGAAGCCGGTCGAGAGGTCGTCCAGGACGGTCACCTGGTGCCCCGCCTCCAGCAGGTGGGCGGCCACCACGCTGCCGACGTAGCCGGCGCCACCCGTGACCAGGTACTTACTCATGTTGAGACCTCCAGCGGGCGATGGTCCGCCCGATCCGGGGGCCATCGACGGAATGCGTACGACTGCCGCCATTCTCCCAACCCGCCGGAGTGCTCAGGACCACGCGGGTGGCCGCTCGCACGCTCTTCACCAAGTCCTCAGCCGCCGGTCATCCCGCCCGCGTCCGGCCGCCGCCCCGGCGCCCTGTGCGACGGGCTTCCGCGGCGGGCTCGCCGGCCCCTTCGCGGCCGTCCTCCCCGACGCCCTCAGCCTCCGGACATCCGCTCCAGCAGGCCGGTGCGCGCCGCCACCGCGGCCGCCTCCAGGCGGGTCCGCGCGCCGAGCTTCATCAGCACCCGCTGGACGTGCGTCCGGGCGGTACTGGCGGCGATCCGCATCCCGGCGGCGATCGCCGCGGTGTCCTCGCCGTCCGCGATCCGGGCCAGCACCTGCACCTCACGCCGGGTCAGCAGCCGCAGCAGCCGGACGGCCTCGTCGTCCGGTTCGGCGGCCGGGCGCAGCAGTTGGTCGAAGGCTCCGCGCAGGATGTCCACCGCGACCGCGGCCTCGCCCGCCCGGGCCCGCCCGATGGCCCGCTCGACCACTTCGATCCGCTCGTCGCTGGGCACGTACCCCGCCGCGCCGGCCGCGAACGCCGCGGCCACACCGCGCAGTTCACCCACCGGTCCGAGCACGATCACGGCCACCTCGGGCCGGTCCCGGCGGATCCGGCGCAGCCCCTCGAAGGCGCCCGGCTCCCCCGGCGCGGCCACTCCCAGCAGGCACACCTCGGGCCGCCGCCCGGTCACCAGGTCGGCGGCGACACCGGCCGGGGAACCGACCGCGAGCACCCGGTGGCCACGGAGTTGGAGTGCGGTGGCCAGCGCCTCGGCCAACAGCCGGTGGTCGTCGACCACCACGAGTCGAACGCCCATGACACCCTCCCGGTCGGGGTCCGGCTCGCGTCCGCACCCCTCGGGCGGACGGCCGATGACGCACCATCACAGCGCATTCCGTACCCGACCCGCCAGCCCGTCGCGGCAGGCCATCGCGGCAGGCCGTCAGCGGAAACGCGAAGGACCCCCGCCGTGAGGCAGGGGTCCTTCAGTTGAGCCCCCATGCGGAATCGAACCGCAGACCTTCTCCTTACCATGGAGACGCTCTACCGACTGAGCTATAGGGGCTTGCCGGGTTTTCACCGGGCCGGTCGAACAAGGAAGACATTACACGGCCGTGCGCCCGGAAGGGAAATCGGTCCCGCCCGGGCGGCCGCACGCCCGCCCGGGAGACCTCAACCCCGGGCGTGCGTCGCGTCGAACTCCTCGCGGGCCGCCATCATCCGGCCGGCGCGGTGCTCCGTCCACCGGCCGAGCGGGGCGACCAGCTCGGCCAGCTCGCGGCCGAGCGGCAGCAGGTCGTAGACCACGCGCGGCGGCGTCTCCGGGAAGACCGTGCGGAGCACCAGGCCGCTGCGCTCCAGGTTGCGCAGCGACTGGGTGAGCATCTTGCGGCTGACCCCGCCGACCCCGCGCTGGAGTTCGGAGAAGCGCTGCGGCCCGCAGAGGGCGAGGCTCATCAGGATCAGCAACGACCACTTGTCGGCCAGCTCGGCGAACACCTCACGACTGGGGCAGAGCTGGGCGAAGACGTCGTAGCCCTGCTCCGCCGCCCCCTCCCCCGACTCCCCCGCCGGCCCCTCGCACGCCTGCGGCTCCTCGTGCTGCCCCGCCCGGGCCCGGGTCGCTTCGTCCGTCGTCATGCCCTCCAGGGTAGCCCCGCGGTCTCCGATCCACCCCTGGTAACCAATAGAGACCTGGTCTATATTGGAGACCTAGACGGATCGGGGCCGCCTCACCGCGTCCTGCCCCCGGCCCGTCCCCCACGCCACCGGTCCGGCCCCGCCGGCCCGCGCCCGTCCCCTCCCAGGAGAGCCCGCATGAGCGCCACCCGACCGATCGTCGCCCTCGCCTACCACTCCGGCTACGGCCACACCGCCGTGATCGCCGAAGCCGTCGCCCGCGGCGCCGCCGCAGCGGGCGCCGAGGTCGTCACCATCGCCGTCGACACCATCACCGACGAGCAGTGGGCCCAGCTGGACGCCGCCGACGCCATCGTCTTCGGCTCCCCCACCTACATGGGCACCGCCTCCGGCGCCTTCCACGTCTTCGCCGAGGCCACCAGCAAGCGCTGGTTCACCGACGCGTGGAAGGACAAGGTCGCCGCCGGCTTCACCAACTCCGCCTCCAAGAGCGGCGACAAGGGCAGCACCCTCGGCTACTTCCAGACCCTCGCCGCCCAGCACGGCATGAACTGGGTCAACCTCGGCCTCAAGCCCGGCTGGAACGCCACCACCGCCTCCGAGAACGACCTCAACCGCCTCGGCTTCTTCGGCGGCGCCGCCGCCTCCTCCCCGTCCGACGCCGGCCCGGAAGCCGTCCACAAGGCCGACATCGCGACCGCCGAGCACCTCGGCGAGCGCGTCGCCCGGCACACCGCCGTGGTACTGGCCGGCCGCGCCGCCCTGGCCGGCTGAACCGGCCCGCCCCGGGCGGCCCCGGGCGGCCCCGGGACCCCGGACACCCGCCCCGCCGTTCGCGCACCTACGCCGCCGGATCCGTCCCCAGCAGGGGCGCCCGGCGGCGTCCGCCGTCCACCGGCCCATCCACCGACCCGAGCTCGGCACCCACCGTCTCCGGCAGCAGCCGCAGACACCCCAGGGCCAGCACGCCCAGCCCCGCCAGGTACCAACCCGCCGGCTGCGCCGTCCCGTACGCCTCGGTCAACCGCGTCGCCACCAGCGGCGTCGTCGCACCACCGATCACACCGCCCAGGTTGTACGTCAACGCGGCACCCGTGTAGCGCACCCGGGTCGGGAACAACTCCGGCAGGAACGCCGCCACCGGCCCGAACATGCAGCCCAACCCCACCATCGCGCCTGCCAGCGCCACGAACATCAGCGGCCGGCTCACCGTTTCCACCAGCGGGAACAGCACCAGCGACCAGCCCGCGGCGAAACCCGTCGCCCACCGCAGCGTCCGCAGCCGCCCCCACCGGTCGCTGTGCGACGCGCTCAGCCACACCATCACCGCCATGCCCACCGCGCCGACCAGCAGCATCGTCAGCACCAGCGTGCTCGCCACCCCCAGCCCCGAGGTCGCGTACGCCAGCACGTACGTCGTCGTCAGGTAGAACAACGCGTACCCCACCGTGATCGCCCCGCCGCCCGCCAGCACCGGACGCCAGTGCTCCCGCAACACCTCCAGCACCGGGGCCCGCTCCCCGCGACCGGCCGACCGGAACAGCGGCGACTCCTCGATCCCCAGCCGCACGAACAACCCCACCGCGACCAGCACGAACGAGGCCAGGAACGGCACCCGCCAACCCCACTCGCGGAACGCCCGCTCGTCCAAACCGAGTTGGAGCGCCAGGAACACCCCGTTCGCCAGCACGAAACCGCTCGTCGGCCCCAACTGCAGAAACCCGCCGTACCGCCCCCGCCGCCCGGCCGGCGCGTTCTCCGCGATCAACAACGCCGCCCCGCCCCACTCCCCGCCCAACCCGACGCCCTGGCACACCCGCAACGCCACCAGCACCACCGGCGCCCACCACCCCCAGGCCCCGAACCCCGGCAGCAGCCCCACCGCCGTCGTCGCCGACCCCATCAGCAACAGCGACACCACCAACGTCGCCTTCCGCCCCACCCGGTCCCCGAAGTGCCCGAACACCACCGCCCCCAACGGCCGGGCCAGGAACGCCACCGCGTACACCGAGAACGCCGCCAACAACGCCCCCACCGAACCCAGCCCGGGAAAGAACACCGGCCCGAACACCAACGCGGCCGCCGTCCCGTAAATGAAGAAGTCGTAGAACTCGATCGCCGTACCGATCAGCGCCGCAGCCGCCGCCCGCCGCAACTGCCCTGCCCGCCAAGCACCCTCCGCATCCATACCACCACCCTCACCACCACGCCCCCACCCCCACCAGCCGCCACCCGAGTGACCCCGGCGCGCAGCCACACCCCCACGCCCGGGCCGCACCCCGTGCGAGCCCCGGGCCCGGGACACACCGCGCGCCGCCCCGCCGACCGCGGCGCCGGGCTCCGGGCTCCGGGCTCCGGGCTCCGGCAGTGCCGCCCGGACGCCGCCGCCGTCACGGCCCACCGGCTCCTACCCGAACGGCTACTCCTCCAGCCGCGCCGGAGGCCGGTACACCTGCGAGGACTCGGGCGTCGTCCAGGGCGGGAGCGGCAGCATCGGCACGTGGACCGGCGGCTGAACGACCGCCGGCCGCCGCCGCCTCAGCACGGCGAACACCACCCCGGCCACCAGCACCAACCCCGCCACCACACCACCGACGACCGGCAACACGCCGACCGACCCCGACGACGCGCCGGCCTTCGGCTGCGCCGTCGGTGCACCGACGGCACCGGCGGTCGGGCTCGCAGCGGGACCCGACGCCGACGACGCGGGCGACGGCAGGCTCGCGGCGGGGGACAGCACCGAAGACGGCAGGACCACGTCGGACGCGAGCGGCGACCGGTCCGCCGGACCCGGGTCGCCAGGAGACGTCAAAGCGATCCGCGGCCGGACCGCACCGTATCCGATGTCATCCCTGCGGTTGGATCCGTCGTTCGGCTTTCCGACCGTATCGATCAGCACCCGCAGGACCTGATTCGCCGTCCAGTCCTTGTGCACCGCCCAGACGAGCGCTGCCGAGGCCGACACCAGAGCGGCAGCAGCGGACGTTCCATGACGCTTGCAGTAGCCGGTCGAGCTGGTGCAGGCGTCGATCACCTCCGTGCCGGGGGCCGTGAGCGTGACGTGCGGCCCCGTCTGGGACTCATCCGTCACCGTGCCGTTTCGGTCAAGGGCTCCGACGCCGACGACGTTGGGCAGCGCGGCCGGATACATGACGAGATTGCCGTCCTTCGCGGAGTCCCCGACGCTCGCGACCACGAGCACCCCCTTCGCCCTGGCCGCCGCGAGAATGCGGTTCAACTTGGCGACGTTCTCCGGCGTGGCCGTGACCGCCGTGCTCTCCTCCGAAACGTTGATGACCTTCGCACCCTGCTCGACCGCGTAGTTCACGGCCTGCCCGACCTCATCGAGGAAGTCGGACGAGATGGAAGCCCCGAGGGACCGGTCCGATCCGTCGTTCATCTTCAGCGGAAGAATCTTGGCCCCCGGCGCCAGTCCATAGGCGCCCGTCCCACCACTGCTCCTGCCGGTCCCCGCGATCAGACTGGCCATCTCCGTGCCGTGGCCGTTAACGAAGGACCCCACACCACCGGGGCTGCCACTGAAGTCCCTCCCCGGAAGGAACTGCCCGACCAGATCCGGATGATCGAGCTTGAAGCCCCCGTCGATCACCGCAACGGTGATCCCCTCCCCGGTGGAGGTCTTCCACATCTCCGGAGCGTGCATGGCATCCAGATGCCACTGATCAGCCCGGATCGACCCGGCCCCAAGCGCAGGCGAAACCGCCCCCATCACGCACGCACTCGCGAGCCCCACGACCACGAGTCGCCGAGCCCACGACCAACGGCTGCCCATCCGACTCCCCCACCACACCGGACACCTTCAACTACTTGGCGTACGGATTCTCCCCCGGAGCCACCGGCGGCTCGTACGACGGCGGAGGCGGGAGCACCACCCCCGCCTGCTGGGACGGCACCGGCGGCACCTGAGCCGACGGCGGCACGACCGCGGACCTCCGCCGCCGCACCACCACGAACACCACCCCCGCCAGCAGCACCAACCCGGCCACCACGCCACCCACGATCGGTAGCGCACTGCTCGAGCCGGACGACGCACCAGCCTTCGGCTGCGCCGTCGGCGCTCCGGCCGCTCCGCCGACCGGACTCTCAGTCGGACTCGGCACCGACGATGTGGGCGTGGGCGAACTCGCAGACCTGGACGGGGTCGACGACGGGGACGGCTCCGTCACCGGAACCGGAGACACGTCCGCCGGGCCAGGGTCCCCCGGATCAGTCAGAGCGATCCGGGGCCGCACTCCACCGTAGCCAACGTCATTGTTTCGCACGGATCCGTCATTCGGCTTCCCCGACGTATTGATGAGAACCCGCAAGATCTGATTTGCAGTCCAGTCCTTGTGAACGGCCCAAACTAGCGCCGCCGACGCGGAGACCAGAGCTGCAGCGTCGGATGTTCCATGACTCTGGCAGTAACCGGTATCAGCCACACAGGCGGCAACGATATCCATACCAGGTGCTGCGAGAATCACCTGCGGACCCTGCTCGGATTCATCTGTCGCCACCGCATCGCGGTTGACGGCCCCGACACCAACCACGTTGGGCAACCCGCCGGGATAAGAGACAGGATTTCCAGTCTGCGCCTGGTTTCCAACACTCGCCACGACCAGGGCTCCCCTGGCCCTCGCTTGCGCGAGGATCCCGTTCAGCTTCCCTACGTCCTCCGCGGAGAACCTGGCTGCGTCCATGCCCTGCGAAATGTTGATGACCTTCGCACCCTGGTCAACCGCGAAATTAACCGCCTGGCCGATCTGGTCAAAGAAGTCGGACGGAAGAGCTGCCGAGACCGCACCATTATTGATCTTGAGTGGTAGAACCTTGACGCCAGGAGCCAAGCCGTAAGCACCGGTCCCTCCGCCGCTCTTGCCGGTTCCGGCGATCAGGCTCGCAATTCCGGTCCCGTGTCCGTCTGCGTAGGCCCCTACGCCTCCGGGGGCACCGCTGAAGTCCTTCCCCGGCAGGAACTGCCCTACCAGATCGGGGTGGTCCAGCTTGAATCCGCCGTCGACGATCGCCACCGTGATCCCCTGGCCCTTGGAGATCTTCCACATCTCCGGCGCATGCATGGCATCCAAGTGCCACTGCCTGTCACGAATAGAACCTTCTGCTGCCGCTGGCGCTGCAATTGGGCCGACCACGAGTCCAGCCGCCAGGAGCGCCCCGGCAGCAGCCCGCCAACGCCCTCGCACCTTCGCCCGCCCCATTCACCACTCCTCGTCGATCTCTTCACCGGCCGGGAAGACGCTGCCCGAACAGGTCTGCCCGGCCACTGAAAAGGGCCAGTGGCCGGGCAGTCGTCGCCGTCCTACTCAACCACGTCCGGGTTGCTGTACGGCATACCGTCGGTCCAGGTGTCCTCGTCCTCATGGAGGTAGTCGGCCCGCTTGCGCTTGTCACGCTCGTTCCGACCGCCGTGGCCCGCCGTAGCAGGTGCCATCATGCCGTTCTGGCCGGACCGGGCTCCGCCCTCGGCCGCACTTGCCGCACCAGCCCGGTTGCGCAGGCCCGTGCCCCCCGGAGTGAACTCGCCGCTGGCGGCCGGTCCCTTGCGACCACCGACCGTGCCACCGGGAGTCGAGGTCAGGCCCCGGCCTCCTCGCGCGCCGCCGCCTCCCGAGCCACCGACTCCGTGGCCGCCCATTCCAGGATGCATGCCGCCTACCCCGCCAGGCGTTCCGGCGCGACCGGCCTGGGCTTCACGAGAGCCGAAGACCGTTCCCGTGGGCAGGCCAGGGGAACCGGACTTGCCCGGCACCGTGCCACCACCGAACGGGACCGCACGGGCCGGAACCGAGCCGCCGCTCCTGCCTGGCAGGTAGCCGCCACCGCCCTTGGCAGGGCTCGAGCCGCCGCCCACGACCGGGAAGCCGATGGGACCACCGCCGGGGAAGCCCGGAATGCCCGGAGTCCCGCCCGGGCCACCGGGCAGCCCATGAACGACCGGGTTACCGCCCTGCCCGTTGACCGGCAGGCCACCCCCTGGACCGACCGGGCCGGTCTGCCCCGGCAAGGTTGGTAGGGTCGGCAAACTGTTGAGATCGGTGCCGGGACGGCTGGGCGGAGCGGTCGGCGTGGTCACGGAACCGGGCTCCTGCGGCACGGGTGGCAGCTGGCCACCGCCGTGCGGAGGCGTCGGGCCGGGTCGGCCGGAGCTGGGCGGCTCCTGCCAGTTGCTCGCCGGGGCGCTGGGCGCCACCGAACCGCCGCCGTAGTGACCTGCGGACGGGCTGTTGCTGCCCCCGACGCTGTCCCCACCTGCATGAGGAGCGCGCACGGAGCCACCGTAGCTACCGCTACCCCCGTCTCGGGAAATCGCCGTGGAGCTGTACTGATTCGTTGGATCGGGCGTTCCCGGCAGCACGACGTTGTCGCCGAGCCCGTTCAACGTCGTCGTCGCCGCGGTGTACGCCTGCCCCAGCTTCTCCATCTGGTGGATGGCTTCCTGGTGGGCCATGTAGAGCTCACGCGTGCCGGCCATCGCCTGCGTTTCGGAGACCCACGTGTCGGGCTGAGCGCGCTTCATGGCTGTGTCGATTTCAGCGCTGGTGGGCCCACTGCCGTCCGGCTTGATGGATACCAACTGCAACCGCTGGACCACCTGGGGGTCGGGCTGTTGGGTCTTGCGACCGTTGACCCACTTGAGGGCGTCCGGCGGCACGGGCGGCATGCCCGACTTGGCGGCGCTGAGTGCCTCACCAGCCACGTGCATGGCGTCACCAGCGCCGGTGGAGTACTTGCCCAGCATCTCGGCCGACTTCTGGAGGTTTCCGGCCCACGTCTTGAAGTTCTCGGCGGCCGGGCCTTCCCAGGCAAGGTTGCTGACGTGCGACTTGAGTGCCCCACTCAGCTCGCTCAGAACCCTCCCTGCCGACCCGAGTTGCGTACCACGGCTCAGCACCACCGTGGGGTTGGTGTCCTTGACCATGGCAATGAGCTGTTCATGCTGCAAACTGTCGAACTTCGTTTCGCCTGACATTGCCTACTCCCCGTTTCCCCGTACGTCTTTCCCCCGTGCCACCATCAGAGGTCGGTGCCGCCTCGGTTCGGGCCGGGCGCCACCCCCGCCGGCGTGGTGACGCCGGCGTTCTTGGCGACCGCCTTCTGCGCGGCCGTCGTGTTGTCCTCGTTGGTCTGGTAGTTGCCCGCCGTCTTCGAGACCGCGTCCTTCATCGCCGTGATCTGGGCCAGGAAATCCTTGTGGAGCTGGACGAGCTGGCTGTGCACCTTGTCGTAGGCGGTCGTGAGATCCGTGGCCTCGACGAACGTCGCGCTCGCGAAGTCCTTGCCCTTGAGCTTCTGCTCCTGCAGGTTGTACGGCGCAGCCGCCGATCCGTCCATCGCCAGGAGCAGCGCCTCGACCTTCTTCGCGAAGACGGTGAGCGTGTCGATCTCGACCTGGACGTTCTGGTTGCCGAAGGCGGCGACCAGGGAGTTGGCGTCGCCGTACGTCTGCGACTCACTGATCGTGGGGCCGTACATCTTCGGGTTGGAGGGCAATGTGTACGTCTCGCCGGCAGCCGGTGGGCTGGCTCCAGCGGGGCTCGTCCCTCCGGGGTTCGTCCCCGAGCCCGGTACATCCTTGTCGGACACAGCAGTTCACCTCTCCCCCGTACGGCAGGTTGCCACCCCGGGTCCCCCGGGTGGTTCCGTGCCGCAACACACCGTCAACTTCTCGGCCGTACCGCCCTGGTCGGCGAACCGTCCGGCCTGTGGGCGGTTTTCGCCTCCGTCATCGTAGCCACCGCCTCCGTCGGGCGGGCAGGGCCCTTGGCCCGCCCGTACGCGATCGGTACGAACTTGACACGTACGGCCGGCCGTGCGGGCCGCTGGGTAGACTGACCCGGTACGCCCCATCTGCCGCGCAATGTCGCACAGCAGCGACCCCAGGCCGCAGAACGGACGTGTCCGCATGAGTTTCCCGAAGGCCACTCCTTGGTGGGCCCGTGCCGTGCGGCCCGAGCGGCCGCCGGTGCCGTGGGCGTTGATGGTTCGGGCGGCGGTGGGCATGGCGGTGCCGTTGGCGGCGGGTCTGTGGGCGGGCCGGTTGGACCTGGGGGTGTTCGCCGGGCTGGGGGCGATGCACGCGACGATGAACGACCGGGTCGAGCCGGCGCGGTTGCGGGTGGTCCGGATCGGGAGCGCGGTGTCGGCTTCGGCGGTCGGCATGCTGGTGGGCGCCGTGCTGCAGTTCGCCGGTGTCGGCGGTGTCGTCCTGGGCGCCGCGTTGACGGTGACGGCTTTCGTTTCGGGTGCGTTGAGTGCGACGGGTCCGCGTGGTTCGGCGGCCGGGATGCTGTTGCTGGTGTCGGCGGCGCTGGGGAGCGGGATGCCGTTGCCGGGGCCCTGGTGGGCGGGGGCGCCGATGATGGTGGCCGGTGCCGGGTTCGTGGTGCTGTTGGGGCTGCCGGCGGGGGTGCCGGATCGTCCTGCGGCGGATCCGCGGTACCGGGCGTTGGCGGCCGCCTTCGACGCGCTCGGCCGGACGCTGGCCGATCTGGGTACGGTGCGGGCGGCCGCTTCGCGCCAGGTGCTGACGGCCCGTCTGAACCTGGTCCAGGACGTCCTGCCCGGGGGCGGGCCCGCGAGTCGTGTGTACGAGGCCGCGCTCGCCGCGACCGAGGCGGCGACCGGTCTGTTGTGGGCCCGGCGGCCGGTGCCGCCGGAGGTCGCCGAAGTGCCGCACCGGCTGGCGGATGCGGTGCGGCGGGGTGGTGGTGAGGTCGCCGTGCCGGGGTGGCGGCCGGACACACCGTCCCGGCGGGCCTTGGACGTGGCCCTGCGTGCCGCCGCCGAGACGGTGGCCGGTCGTGAGGCGCGGCTCGGCACCGCTGCGGCGCCGCCGCCCGATCCGTGGCGGCTGCGGGTGCGGCTGCTGTCCCGGCCGTCGGTGCGGTACGGGTTGCGGGTGGCGCTGTGTGTGGCGGTCGGTTCGGCGGTGACGGCCGGCTTTCCGCTCAGCAAGGGCTATTGGGTGCCGATGACGATCGCGTTCGTGCTGAAGCCGGATCTCGGCTCGGTGTTCCTGCGCGCGGTGAGCCGTTCGGTGGGCACGGTGCTCGGGGTGGCGGTGACGGCGGCGCTGGTGATGCTGACCACCGAGGAGTGGGCGCTGACGGCGACGGCGGCGCTCTGCGTGGCGCTGTTGCCGTACGCCTCGGCGGCGCACTACGGGTTGAACACCGTCGTGATGACGCCGATGGCGCTGGTCCTGCTCCAACTCGGCGGCCAGAGCAGTGCGGCGGAGTTCTGGCCGCGGGTGCTGGACACCGTCCTGGCCAGTTCGGTGGTCCTGCTGTTCGGTTACCTGTTGTGGCCGGAGCGTCCGCGCCACCGGATCGAGCCCCGGCTGGTCGACGCGGCGACGGCGCTGCGGGCCTATCTCGACGCGGTGACCGCGGGACGGGCCGACCGGGCCGAGGTGTGGTTGCGCCGTTCTGCGTACCGGTCGTTGGCGGCTGCCCGCCAGGAGGTACGGCAGGGGCTGTCCGAGCCGCCGCCCACCGGGCGGCTGGCCGAGAGCTGGCTGCCGGCGACGGCGGCGCTGGAGCGGCTGGGCGGCGCGGTGGCGGCGTTCGCGGCGCAGATCCGGTACGGCGGCCGGGTGCCGGACCCGGCCGAGGTGGACCGGGTCCGCCGGTCGCTGGACGAGCTGACCGCGGCCGCCCGTGCGCACCGCCCGCCGACGACTGCGGCGGACCGTCCGACCGCGCCGCACGACCCGACGCGCAGTGCGTTGGGCCGTGCGGCGGACGAACTCGAAACGCTCCTGGCTGGCGGTTAGTCAGGAGCCGGGACTCCGGAGAACCGGGATGCCGGTCCACCGGTCCGCAGGATCAGACCTGCTCGGCCAGCTCCAGCCAGCTCATCTCCAGCTCCTCCTTCTCGTCCCGGACCGCGCGCAGCTGCCCGTCCAGCTCCGCGACCTTGGAGAAGTCGGCGGCGTGCTCGGCGAGTTGGGCGTGCAGCTTGGACTCCTTCTGGTCCAGCTTGGCGATCTGCCGCTCCAGCTTCTGCATCTCCTTCTTGGCGGCCCGCAGGTCCCCGCCGGAGAGGCCGGGGGCGGCGGTGTCCGCGGCTGCCGCGGGAGCCGCCGAGGCGGTGGCGGTCTGGGCAGCCTGGGCGGCCGCGGCGGCCATCCGTGCGCGCCGCTCCAGGTACTCGTCGATGCCGTTCGGCAGCATCCGCATCTTC
Organism: Kitasatospora sp. NPDC048545; assembly: GCF_040651155.1. Lineage (NCBI taxonomy): Bacteria > Bacillati > Actinomycetota > Actinomycetes > Kitasatosporales > Streptomycetaceae > Kitasatospora > Kitasatospora sp. NPDC048545. The sequence goes on along the minus strand of NZ_JBEZIQ010000024.1, from coordinate 81,079 downwards.
TTGTCGCCGAGCAGGGCGTGGACGACGTCGGTCGTCCGCTCGATGAAGAAGCGGTCGTGGCTGATGACGACCATCGAGCCGGGCCAGCCGTCGAGGAGGTCCTCCAGCTGGTTGAGCGTCTCGATGTCCAGGTCGTTGGTCGGCTCGTCGAGGAACAGCACGTTGGGCTCGTCCATCAGCAGCCGCAGCAGCTGGAGGCGGCGGCGTTCGCCGCCGGAGAGGTCGCCGACCGGCGTCCACTGCTTGTCCTTGCCGAAGCCGAACTGCTCGCACAGCTGGCCGGCGCTCATCTCCCGGCCCTTGCCGAGGTCGACGCGGGAGCGGACCTGCTCGACGGCCTGCAGCACCCGGGTGGTCGGTTCGAGCTCGACGACCTCCTGCGACAGGTAGGCGAGCCGGACGGTCTTGCCGACCTTGATGACGCCCGACGCGGGCTGCACGTCGCCCTCGCTCGCGTAGGCGTCGCGCAGGGCGCGCAGCAGCGAGGTCTTGCCGGCGCCGTTGACGCCGAGCAGGCCGATCCGGTCGCCGGGGCCGAGCTGCCAGGTGAGGTTCTCCAGCAGCAGCTTCGGGCCGGCCTTGACGGTCACGCCTTCCAGCTCGAAGACGGTCTTGCCGAGCCGCGCGTTGGCGAACTTCATCAGCTCGGACTTGTCGCGCGGGTCGGGCACGTCGGCGATCAGGGCGTTGGCCGCCTCGATGCGGTAGCGCGGCTTGGAGGTGCGGGCGGGGGCGCCGCGGCGCAGCCAGGCGAGTTCCTTGCGGGCGAGGTTCTGGCGCTTCTGCTCCTCGACGGCTTCGATCCGGGAGCGTTCGGCGCGGGCGAAGACGTAGTCGGAGTAGCCGCCCTCGTACTCGTGCACCTCGCCGTGCTGGACGTCCCACATCCGGGTGCAGACCTGGTCGAGGAACCAGCGGTCGTGGGTGACGCAGACCAGGGCGGAGCGGCGCTTCTGCAGGTGTTCGGCGAGCCAGTTGATGCCCTCGACGTCGAGGTGGTTGGTGGGCTCGTCGAGGACGATCAGGTCGGGCGAGCCGAGCAGCAGCTTGGCGAGGGCGATGCGGCGGCGCTCGCCGCCGGAGAGCGGGCCGATGACGGTGTCGAGGCCGTCGGCGAAGCCGGGCAGGTCGAGGCCGCCGAAGAGGCCTTCGATGATGTCGCGGATCCGGGCGTCGCCGAGCCATTCGTGGTCGGCCCGGTCGGCGATCACTTCGTGCCGGATGGTGGCTTCGGGGTCGAGCGAGTCGTGCTGGGTGAGGACTGCCAGCTGGAGGCCGCCGGAGTGGGTGATCCGCCCGCTGTCGGGTTCCTCCAGTTTGGCGAGCATCCGGATCAGGGTGGTCTTGCCGTCCCCGTTGCGGCCGACGACGCCGATCCGGTCGCCCTCGCTGACGCCGAGGCTGACCGCGTCCAGCAGGGCGCGGGTGCCGTAGACCTTCGTGACGGACTCGATGGTGGCGAGGTTGACGGCCACGTGTGCTGCGCTCCTGGGTTCGGCGGTCGCGGGGCGGACCACCGCCCCTGGCTCGGGTGACCCCGATCTCCCCAGCCTAATGGGCCCGCAGCAACGCCCTCGCCGCACTGCTACCGCAGCGGCGCCCCCGCCGCACTGCCGTCCCGGCGACGCGCCGCGCGTGGCGCGTCCTGCTACTGCGGCAGCAGGGCTGCCCCCGGCACCGGCCCGTACGTCGCGTGGGCCGTCCGGCAGGTGCCGGAGGCGCGCAGGGCTTCGGCGACGGCGGCGGCCGCGTCGGCGTCCTTGGCGAGGAAGGCGCAGGTGGGTCCGGAGCCGGAGACGAGTGCCCCGAGCGCGCCCGCTTCGGTGCCGGCCCGCAGGGTGTCCGCGAGCGAGGGGCGCAGCGAGAGCGCGGCGGGCTGGAGGTCGTTGGCGAGCGCGTCGGCGAGGGCGACGGCGTCGCCTTCGGCGAGGGCGGCGAGCAGCGCCTGGTCGGCGTCGGGGGTGGGGACGTCGGTATCGCCGGAGCCGGTGCCGGCCTGCTCGCGCAGCCTGTCGCACTCGCGGAAGACGGCAGGGGTGGACAGGCCGCCGTCGGCGACGGCGAAGACCCAGTGGAAGGTGCCCTCGACGGCCAGCGGTTCCAGGATCTCGCCCCGGCCGCGGCCGAGCGCGACTCCGCCGAGGAGGGCGAACGGCACGTCCGAGCCCAGTTCCGCGGCGAGTTCCAGCAAGGTGTCGAGCGGGGTGTCCAGCTGCCACAGCGCGTCGCAGGCGACGAGGGCGGCCGCACCGTCGGCGCTGCCGCCGGCCATGCCGCCGGCCACCGGAATGGCCTTGGCGATGTGCAGGTGCACGCCGGGGGCGGCGATGCCGTGGTGGGCGGCGAGGAGCCGGGCGGCGCGGGCGGCGAGGTTGCTGTCGTCCAGCGGGACGGCGGCGGCGTCCGGTCCGGAGCAGGTCAGGGTGACGCCTTCCGCGGGGGTGGCGGTGACCTCGTCCCCGAGGGCGACGGCGAAGAACACGTTGGCCAGGTCGTGGAAGCCGTCGGCGCGCAGTCCGCCGACCCCCAGCTGGACGTTGACCTTCGCGGGCACCCGTACGGTGATCACTCGCTGTCCTTCGCGGTCTCGTCCTCCGCCGACCCGTCCTTCGCGGTCCCGTCCTTCGCCGCCCGGTCCCTCGCCGACTGCTCCTTCGCCGCCCCGTCCTTCGCGGCCCCGTCCTTCGCCGGCTTGTGCTCGGCGATCGCCGCGAACTGCTCGACCGTCAGCATCTCGCCGCGCAGCTTGTGGTCGATCCCGGCGGCGGCGAGCGCCTGCTCGGCCGCGGCGGGGGAGCCGGCCCAGCCGGCCAGTGCGGCGCGCAGGGTCTTGCGCCGCTGGGCGAACGCGGCGTCGACCACCGCGAACACCTCCTCGCGGCTGGCGCTGGTCTTCGGCGGCTCGCGGCGGATCAGCGAGACCAGCCCGGAGTCGACGTTGGGGGCGGGCCAGAACACGTTCCGGCCGATGGCGCCGGCCCGCTTCACGTCGGCGTACCAGTTGGCCTTGACCGAGGGGACGCCGTAGACCTTGTTGCCCGGCTTGGCGGCGAGCCGGTCGGCGACCTCGCTCTGCACCATGACGAGGGTCCGCTCGATGGTGGGGAAGGTCGCCAGCATGTGCAGCAGGACGGGCACGGCCACGTTGTACGGGAGGTTGGCGACGAGCGCGGTGGGGGCGGGCCCGGGCAGCTCGGTGACCTCCATGGCGTCGCTGAACACCAGGTCGAAGGCGTCCGCCTTGGCCGGCATCCGGCCCGCGACGGTGTCCGGCAGGTGCTGTGCCAGCACCGGGTCGATCTCGACCGCCGTGACGTGCCGCGCCACCTCCAGCAGCGCGAGGGTGAGCGAGCCGAGCCCCGGCCCGACCTCCACCACCGCGTCCTGCTCCGTCACGTCGGCGGCCCGGACGATCCGCCGCACGGTGTTGCCGTCGATGACGAAGTTCTGCCCGCGCTGCTTGGTCGGCTTCACGCCGAACGCGGCCGCCAGTTCCCGGATGTCGGCGGCGCCCAGCAGGTGGCTGTCAGGGGTGGGGTCGGTGGTGCTCACGCGCCAAGGATACGGGCGCGGGGGCCGCCGTCCGGACGCGTCGACCCGGACGGCGGCTCCCGGCACCGCCTCGGACGCCATCACCGGGCACCGCCCCCCGACGCACCGGGCACCGCCCCGGACGACGCACCGGCCGCCCCTCGCTCCCCGACCGAACCCGACCCGACCGGACCCGACCCGACCCGACCCGATCGGACCCGACCCGACCGGACCCGATCGACCCCGGTCAGTACCCGAAGGCCCGCGCCGTGTTCTCCGCGACGGCCGCCGACAGCTCGTCCTCGTGCAGCCCCAGTGTGGCGGCCATCGAGCGCACCGTGACCGGGATCAGGTACGGGGCGTTGGGCCGGCCGCGGTAGGGGTGCGGGGTGAGGAAGGGGGCGTCGGTCTCGACCAGGATCCGGTCGAGCGGGGTGGCGAGCAACGCGTCCCGCAGCGGCTGGTTGGCCTTGAAGGTGACCGGGCCGGCGAAGGAGAGGTACCAGCCGTGCTCGGCGCAGGTCTTGGCCATCTCGGCGTCGCCGGAGTAGCAGTGGAAGACGGTCCGTTCCGGGGCGCCTTCCGCGAGCAGGACGTCGATGACGTCCTGGTGGGCGTCCCGGTCGTGGATGACGAGGGCCTTGCCGTGCCGCTTGGCCATGTCGATGTGGCGGCGGAACGACTCCTTCTGGATCTCCACGCCCTCGGGCCCGGTACGGAAGTAGTCGAGGCCGGTCTCGCCGACCGCCCGGACCTGGGGCAGGGCGGCGAGCCGGTCGATCTCGGCGAGCGCCTCGTCGAGGGCGGCGGCGCCGCCGGCGGTGCGCTGCTGCCCGGACCAGCCGTCCGCGTCGCCGAGGAAGATCCGCGGCGCCTCGTTGGGGTGCAGGGCGACGGCCGCGTGCACCTGTTCGTACTGGGCCGCCAGTTCGGCGGCCCAGCGCGAGCCGGGCACGTCGCAGCCCACCTGGACCACCGTGGTGACCCCGACCGAGGCGGCGCGGGCCAGGCCTTCGGCCGGGGTGCCGGACTGCATGTCGAGGTGGGTGTGCGAGTCGGCCACCGCCACGGCCAGGGGTTCCGGCAGCGGCGGCGGGGTCGACCGGTCGTCGTCCTTGGCGGCCACGTCAGGCGGCCGGCTTCTCTTCGAGGCGCGGGAAGAGGATCTCGCCCTTGGTGACGGTGGCGCCGGCGGGGAGCCGGCCCCAGTCGGCGGCGGTGGCGACGGTCTGCGTGGAGAGCGCGCCCAGTCCGGCGGCGTCGGCGCCCAGCGAGTCCCACAGCTTCTCGGCGGTGGACGGCATCACCGGGTTGAGCAGGACGGCGGTGGCGCGCAGCGACTCGGCGGCGGTGTAGAGGATGGTCGCGAGACGCGCCCGGCCCTCCTCCGAGTCGTCCTTGGCGACCTTCCAGGGCTCCTGCTCGGTGATGTAGCCGTTGACCTGCTTGACGAACTCGAAGATCGCCGCGAGGCCGCCGGCGAAGTCCAGCTCCTCGCCGATCTTCCGGTCGGCGGTCGCGACGGCCTTGGTCAGCCCGTCGGCGACGGCCTGTTCGGCGTCGCCGGGGGCGGCGGAGGCCGGCAGCACCCCGTCGAAGTACTTGCCGACCATCGCGGCGACCCGGGAGGCCAGGTTGCCGAAGTCGTTGGCGAGTTCGGAGGTGTAGCGGGCGGTGAAGTCCTCCCAGGAGAACGAGCCGTCCGTGCCGAACGGGATCGCCCGCAGGAAGTAGTAGCGGTAGGCGTCCACGCCGAAGTGCGAGGTCAGGTCGGTGGGCGCGATGCCGGTCAGGTTGGACTTGGACATCTTCTCGCCGCCGACCATCAGCCAGCCGTTGGCCACGACGCGCTTGGGCAGCGGCAGCCCGGCGGCCATCAGCATGGCGGGCCAGATGACGGCGTGGAAGCGGAGGATGTCCTTGCCGACCAGGTGGACGGAGGCGGGCCACAGTTCGGCGAAGCGCTCCGGGTCGCTGCCGTAGCCGGCCGCGGTGATGTAGTTCTGCAGCGCGTCGACCCACACGTAGAGGACGTGCTTCTCGTCCCAGGGCAGCGGTACGCCCCAGTTGAAGGTGGAGCGGGAGATCGAGAGGTCCTGCAGGCCCTGCTCGACGAAGCGCAGCACCTCGTTGCGGGCGGACTCCGGGGCGATGAAGCCGGGGTTCTCGGCGTAGAACTCCAGCAGCTTCTCGCCGTAGGCCGACAGGCGGAAGAAGTAGTTCTCCTCCTCCAGCCACTCCACCGGCTTCTTGTGGATCGGGCAGAGCTTCTCGTCCTCGGCCGCGCCGTCGAGCAGCTCGTTGGGGAGCTTGTACTCCTCGCAGCCGACGCAGTAGGGGCCGGAGTAGCCGCCCTTGTAGATCTCGCCCTTGTCGTACAGGTCCTGGACGAACTCCTGCACGCGGTCGGTGTGGCGCTGCTGGGTGGTGCGGATGAAGTCGTCGTTGGCGATCTCCAGGTGCTCCCAGAGCGGCTTCCAGGCTTCCTCGACCAGCTTGTCGCACCACTCCTGCGGGCTGACGCCGTTCGCCTCGGCGGTCCGCATGATCTTCTGACCGTGCTCGTCGGTGCCGGTCAGGTACCACACCTTCTCGCCGCGCTGGCGGTGCCAGCGGGTGAGGACGTCGCCCGCCACGGTGGTGTACGCGTGGCCCAGGTGGGGGCGATCGTTGACGTAGTAGATCGGGGTGGAAACGTAGTACGCCGGGGCGCTCGCCCCGGTGGTGCTGTGGTCTGCAGTGGCCGCCATGGTCGGAAAGCTTAGTCGGGCACGCGCACCGCCCTCGACCGAGTTGTTCCCGGCCGGGGGCGGTCCTTCCCGCGTCCTCGGTGTCAGCCCAGCAGCCGCGACCAGAACCGGGCCCAGCGTCCGCGCGGCTTGTCGGGCACGGACTCCGGGAGCGGCCCGGCCGGCTCGGCGTGCGCCGAGAAGCCGGGGGCGTGGTGCCAGAGCTGTTCGGCGGAGGACACCCGGCCCTCGCGCATGATCCGGACGGTGTGGCCACCGCATCCGGGGCAGGTCGGCTTGAGCAGCGGGGACGGCACCCGGACGCCGTTGGCGTGGTACTCGAACACGACGTGCCCGTCCTTGGCCACGTGGTGCTCGATGTCGTACGCCTGCTCCCAGCCGTACCCGCAGCGCAGGCACGCGAAGGAGTAGGCCTCCCGTACGGTCTCGACGGGAGTGTGCCCGCGGCCGGCCAGGCCTGCGGTGCTCAGTGCGTTGCCACTGCGGGGGCTACCGACGATCTCGCTCATAGCCGTCTCCCAGCGCCCGCCGGGCGCTCGCCCGGCTGGGTCTTTCCCTTTCAGGAAATGCCCGGACCGCCTCGGCCGATGCCCCGCTTGTGAAGAATTGGATGCGGGTTGGGAAGCCCTATACGAAGGGCCTCCCAGGGACCGAAAACCGCGACCGAAACTTCAGCTCAGCGGGTGTTTACCGGGGCCTTCCCTCCAAGGTACGACTACCCGTGCGCAACGCAACCCCCGGAATTCACCCCTTTTTCGGAGCCGCGTCCAGGCCTTCCTTCTTGGCCGCCACGACGGCGTCGAAGACCTCCCGCTTGGGCAGCGAGAGCTCGGTCGCGACGGCCGCGATGGCCTCCTTGCGTCGCTCCCCCGCCTCCTCGCGCACGGCCACGAGCCGGGCCAGCTCGGCCGGGGTCAGCTCCTGCGGCGCGGCCGGCGGGGCTCCGGCGACGACGACGGTGATCTCGCCCCTGACGCCGTCGGCGGCCCAGGCCGCCAGTTCACCGATCGGACCGCGCTTGACCTCCTCGTAGGTCTTGGTGAGCTCGCGGCAGACGGCGGCGGGACGTTCCGGTCCGAACGCCTCGGCCATCGCGGCCAGCGCCTCGGCGATGCGGTGCGGCGCCTCGAAGAAGACCATGGTGCGCGGTTCGGCGGCGATCGAGGCGAGCTGCCGGGCCCGGTCGCCGGTCTTGCGCGGCAGGAAGCCCTCGAAGGTGAAGCGGTCGACGGGCAGGCCGGACAGTGCGAGCGCGGTGAGCACCGCGGACGGCCCGGGCACCGCGGTGACCTTGACGCCGGCCTCGACGGCCGCGGCGACCAGCCGGTAGCCGGGGTCGGAGACCGAGGGCATGCCGGCGTCGGTGACCAGCAGCACCCGGGCGCCGCCGAGCAGCGCGTCGACCAGTTCGGGGGTGCGGCCGACTTCGTTTCCCTCGAAGTACGAGACGACCCGGCCGGCCGGGGTCACCCCGAGTGCCTGGGTGAGCCGGCGCAGCCGCCGGGTGTCCTCCGCCGCGATGACGTCCGCCGTGGCCAGTTCGTTGACCAGTCGGGGCGGGGCGTCCGAGACGTCGCCGATGGGGGTGCCTGCGAGAACGAGTACTCCTGTCACGGGCCCCATCCTTCCAGCTGCCGCCGCGCGGGGCTTTTGGTGACGATTCGGGCAGCTTCCGAGGGAGCGGACACGCGTACGAAGAGCGCCCCTACGATGTGGCGGATGAACGGCGACACGGCGGCGCAGACGCCCACGGGTACGGACCACTCCGCGCGGGGCGGCGTCGGCGTGCCGTCACCCCGCCCGGCGGGATCCGCCGCCCCCGCCGTCCCCGCGGCCCCCACGTGGCGCGAGCGCCTGGCCGGCCACGGCTACCGCGCCCGCCCGACGGTGCCGCTGGCCGAGCGCCTGGTGCCGCCGATGCCGGACGGCCCCCGGGTGACGCCGCGCGACGTGCCGCAGTCGCCGCTGCTGCTGCGCCTGGGCTTCGCCCTGCCGCAGGGCCTGTGGGCCTTCCTGTGCCGCTGGTCGGGCTGGCTGGGCCCGGTCGCGGTGGCGGTGTTCGCCGGGATCCTGCGCTTCACGAACCTCGGCCAGCCGCACGCGATCATCTTCGACGAGACGTACTACGCGAAGGACGCCTACGCGCTCTGGCACGGCGGCTACGAGATCAGCTGGCCGGAGGACGCCAACACGACGATCATGACGCCCGGCGCGGCCGTCCCGTACCGGGCGGCGCCCTCGTACGTGGTCCATCCGCCGGTGGGCAAGTGGATCATCGGCGCGGGTGAGCAGCTGTTCGGCATGAACCCCTTCGGCTGGCGCTTCGCGGTGGCCCTGCTCGGCACCCTGTCGGTGCTGATGCTGGCCCGGATCGCCCGCCGGATGTTCCGCTCGACCCTGCTGGGCTGCGTGGCCGGCCTGCTGCTCTCGGTGGACGGCCTGCACCTGGTGCTCAGCCGGGCCGCGCTGCTGGACCTGGTGGTGATGTTCTGGATCGTCGCCGCCTTCGGCTTCCTGCTGCTGGACCGCGACCGCACCCGGGGGCTGCTCGCCGAACGGCTGGGCGGGGTGGCGGACCCGGAGCTCGCCCAGCGGCTGGGCCTGGGCTGGCGCCCGTACCGGATCGCGGCCGGCGTGTGCATCGGCCTGACCTGCGCCACCAAGTGGAGCGGCCTGTACGTGATGGCCGCCTTCGGCCTGATGACGGCGCTCTGGGACGTCGGCGCCCGCCGCCTGGCCGGTGCCCCGCAGCCGTTCCGCGCGGTGCTCACCCGGGACGTGGCGCCGGCCTTCGTCTCCGTCGTCGTGGTCCCGATCGCGGTCTACGTCGCGTCCTGGTGGGGCTGGTTCGCCAGCAGCATCGCCCCGGGGAAGGGCGGCTGGGGCCGGGACTGGGCGGTCGGCCGCTCCACCGACTTCCCGTGGATACCCGAGGGCCTGCGCGCCCTGTGGCACTACCACACGACGGTCTACGAGTTCCACACCCACCTGAGCGACCCGCACACCTACCAGTCCAACCCGTGGTCCTGGCTGGTGCTGGGCCGGCCGGTGTCCTTCTACTACGAGTCCCCCAAGCAGGGCCAGGCCGGCTGCACCGTCGCCGACTGCGCCCGCGAGGTGCTGGGCATCGGCACCCCGCTGCTGTGGTGGACGGCCGTGGTGGCGCTGGTCTACTGCCTGTGGCGCTGGGCGTTCCGGCGGGACTGGCGGGCGGGCGCGCTGCTGTGCGGCCTGGCCGCCGGCTACCTGCCCTGGTTCGCCTACCAGCAGCGGACGATCTTCCTGTTCTACGCGGTGGTCTTCGTCCCGTTCCTGGTGCTCGCGGTGACGATGCTGATCGGCGCCCTGATCGGCCCCGCCGACGCCTCCCGGGACCGCCGGATCATCGGCTCCGCGGCGGCCGGCCTGCTGGTGCTGCTGATCGTCTGGAACTTCCTGTTCTTCTTCCCGCTCTTCACCGGCCAGACCATCCCGCTGGACGACTGGCGCCGCCGGATGTGGTTCAACACCTGGATCTGACGGCCGGGTCCGCCGCCGGGCGCCCCGCCCGCGCTCCGGCGCACACCGCCTCCCCCCGTTTCGTCCGTATGCGGTGCACGACACGTACCAGATCCGTCACAAGTCCCGGGCGTTTCGTCGGCGCACCGATTCCGGCTGCCTAGGGTGGGGGGCGTACCGCGTTTCCGGCCCCGGCCGGTTGCGCCCGGCCGCGAGACCCCTGGGGGAACTGCACCATGCGCAGTGGCGCGAAGATCGGCATCATCACCGGCGTGTCCATCGTCGTCCTCGCGGGCGGCGGCTACGCCGCGTACAGCCTGATGGGCGGCTCGGACTCCGGGTCCGGGGGCGCGAAGGCCCGCACGGTGGTCGCCGAGCCGCCCTCGGCCGACCAGGCGGCGGCCGGCGCGAAGGACTTCCTGGCGGCATGGGCGGCCGGCGACATCGCCAAGGCGGCCTCGCTGACCGACGACCCGGCCGCCGCCACCACCGCGCTGACCGCGTTCAAGGACCAGGTGAAGCCGAGCGCGCTGACCCTCACCCCGACCGGTCCGACCACCCAGCAGGTCTTCTCCGCCGCCACCGGCACCCCGGCCCCGGCCAAGCCCACCGCCGGCGCCTCCGCGACGCCGTCGGCCGGCGCCCCGGGCGCCACCGACTCGCCGTCCGCCACCGCCGCGCCCGGGCCCACCGGCACGCTGATGAGCTTCAAGGCCCGTGCCGAGTTCGAGGGCACCAGCCGCGCCTGGGACTACCAGGGCTTCCTCGGCGTCGTGAAGATGAGCGACAACACCCCGGCCGTGCACTGGGCGCCGTCGGTGATCCACCCGCACCTGTCCGGCAACGAGACCATCGCCACCCAGCCGGTCTTCGCCCCGCCGTCCACCGTGGTCGACCGCAACGGCAAGCAGCTGCAGGCCGCCTCGCTCACCGCGGCGCTGATGAACAGCGTCCAGGAGAACTCCCAGAAGCTGCTCCCGCCGGACCCGACCAGGGACCAGGACGCGGGCAAGGCCGTGGTGATCAACGACCCGGCCGGCAAGGGCCCCTCGGACAAGCTGTTCACCATCGTCGAGCCGAAGCCCGGCAAGCCGTTCAAGGTGACCATCGACAACACCGTCCAGGCCGCCGCCGAGAAGGCGATGACCGACCTGGGCGGCAAGCCCGGCTCGGTCGTGGCGATCGAGCCGAGCACCGGCCAGGTGCTGGCCTTCGCCAACTCGCCCTCCATCGGTCAGAACCGGGCCTTCACCGGGCTGCTCGCGCCGGGCTCGACGATGAAGATCGTCACCTCGGCGGCGCTGCTGGAGGCCGGGATCAACCCGGACACCGTGGTGGCCTGCCCGGAGAAGAGCAGCAACGCGGTCGCGATCCCGAACGACTTCCCGGGCGCCTTCCCGAACAACACGCTCCAGCAGGACTTCATGGTGTCCTGCAACACGGCCTTCATCAACCAGGGCCTGACCAGCCTCAAGCCGGAGACGCTGTCCGGCACGGCCAAGGACGTGTTCGGCATCGGCCTGGAGTGGAAGACCGGCCTGCCGAACGCCGACGGCAAGATCCCGGCGACGCCGGGCAGCAAGGACGAGCAGGCCATGAACTACATCGGCCAGGGCAAGGTCCAGATGAACCCGCTGGCCATCGCCTCGATCACCGCCACCGTCCAGAGCGGGGCGTTCAAGCAGCCGATCCTGGTCGCCGGGCTGCCGCAGCAGGCCGCGGCCCGCCAGATCTCGCCGGACGTCGCCGGCAAGCTGCGCGCGATGATGAACGCCACCGCCGTCGGCGGCACGGCCAGCCAGGTGATGGCCGGGATCACCGACAACGCGGGCGCCAAGACCGGCTCCGCCGAGGTCCAGGGCGCGTCCACCACCAACAGCTGGTTCACCGCGTTCCGCGGCAACATCGCGGTGGCCGCCGAGGTCCAGGGCGGCGGCCACGGCGTCGACGCGGCCGGCCCGGCGGTGGCCGGCATCCTGAAGGCCGCCGCCGGCCGCTGAGGCCGTCCCCGGACGCCTCCCCGGCACCGGCCCCGCCCGCTCACGGAGCCCGCTCAGCCTCGCGGCAGGGCGGGCTCCGGCACGTCCGGCACCAGGCCGGGCGGGGCCGGGCGCCGGCTGCTCCAGCGCCGGGCCGCCAGCCGGGGCCAGATCACCAGGACCACGGGCAGCGCCAGGTACCCGAAGCGCCCGGCCGGGGCGAGCATGAAGGCGATCGCGAGCCCGGCAGCCAGCAGGTCGGCGGCGGCGATCGCGGAGACCGGCGGCCGGGCCAGCAGCCAGATCGCCACTCCGACCAGGGCCACGGTCATCAGGGCGAGCGAGATGGTGTGCCCGGTCGGCCCGAACCCGGCCAGTACCTTGCCGGGCAGCGGGCTGCCCGCCGGGGTGCGGATCGCGGTCATCCCGAGCGGGAAGCGCACCACCTGCTCGCGCAGCGCGTCCGCCTGCGTCAGGACTGAGGGCAGGGTCACCGCCACGCTCACCGCGGTCCCGATCAGCGCGGTGCGGGCAGCGGGCCGGCGGCCGTAGAGCCGCCAGAGCAGCAGGACGGCGACGGGCAGCGCGGGCCAGGCCGTCCACTTCAGGGTGCAGGCGAGGGCGAGCACCAATCCGGCGCCGACGGTGCGGTCCCGCTCGGCGAGCGCCATGGCGAGGCAGCAGACGCCGATCAGCGGCAGGTCCACCCCGCCGACCACCAGGGCGAGCGCTATCAGCGGCGAGGCGGTGAGGACGGCCAGCGGAAGCAGCGGCGCGCGCGGGTCGCCACCGGGGCGGGAGGGGCGCAGCAGCCGCCAGGCGGCCAGCAGGCAGACGAAGAAGGTCAGGGCGAACCAGATCCGGGCGTCCCCGGCGACCCGGGCGAAGGCGGTGGAGTCGCCGAGCAGCTGGCGCGGCAGCCCGAACAGGGCCATCGCCGGCAGGTACGGGTTGTAGTCGGTGACCACCACCGGGTGCGGCAGGTAGACGTCACCGGTGGTGAGCAGCAGGTGGGCCGAGCGTTCGACCACCATGACCTCGGACTGGTGGCGGCCGTGCAGGGCGAGCAGTCCGAGCGGCAGGAGCACGGCGCCGACGAGGGCCACCGCGGCGGCGGCACGGGCCGCGAAGCGGCGCGGCAGGGTCAGGCAGAGCAGTCCGGCCAGGGCGTAGGCGGGGGCCGCGATCAGGCCCCACTGCCGCTGGTTGGCCAGGTCGGAGACGAGCGGGAAGGCGGCGGCCCAGCCGGCCGCGATCAGGCAGCCGAGCAGTTGGACGGTCCGCATCGAGGCGAGACCGGCGAGCTTGGCGGGATTCAGCCGATCGGGCGTGGGCGGAAACGTGCTCTCGCCACGCTGGCGGGGGAACGGCCGGGTCGAGAAGCCTCTCGGGGGTCGTCCTGATCCGGACGACGTCTCGGTCGCGAAGGTCTGGGCCGGCGTTCTGCGGCGGCCGGTGAAGCGGCCGCGCGGGCGGGAGAAGCCGGGCGTGCGGGTGCTCACCATGGTGGAAGGTTATGGGTGCGGGCCCGGCCCTGTCGCCATGGCGTCGGGCACTGGGCGGGTGACGGCACGAAAAGGGCCGCCGGGTGTCCGGTCGGTCGGCGGCCCTTCACGTCGGATTCGCCTGGGGGTCAGTCGGCGGTGCGGTCGGCCGGAACGGCCTCCGGCTGCTCGGCCTGCTCCAGCCGCGAGTGCTTGACGCTGTAGCCGAAGTAGACGACCACGGCGACGGCGAGGGCGATCCCGCCGGCCCGGAAGGTGTCGGCGTGCAGGCCGGTGATCAGGTAGATGCAGAAGGCCACGCTGAGCAGCGGGACGACCGGGTAGCCGGGCACCCGGAAGCCGCGCGGCAGGTCGGGCTGGGTGCGGCGCAGCACGATCACGCCGATCGAGACCACCGAGAAGGCGATGAGGGTGCCGAGGCTGGTGATGTCGGCCAGGACGTTCAGCGGGACGAACGCGGCCAGCGCGCCCACGCCGACGCCGACCACGATGGTGTTCCAGATCGGGGTGCCGGTGCGCGGGGAGAGTTCGGCGAAGCGCTTGGGCAGCATGCCGTCGCGGCCCATCGAGTACAGGATGCGGGTCTGGCCATAGATCACCACGAGGGTGATGCTGAAGATCGAGATGATCGCGCCGATCGCGAAGACCATCGCAGGCCAGGTCTGGCCGGTGATGTCCTGCAGGATCTGGGCGAGGCCGGCCTCCTGGCCGTCGAACTTGTTCCAGGGCTGGGCGCCGATGCCGGCGAGCGCGACCAGGATGTAGAGCAGGGTGACGACGACCAGCGAGATGATGATCGCCATCGGCAGGGTGCGGCGCGGGTTCTTGACCTCCTCACCGGCGGTGGACACGGCGTCCAGGCCGATGAAGGAGAAGAAGATGCTGGAGGCGGCGACCTGCACGCCGCCGATGCCGAGCGGCATGAACGGGGTCAGGTTGCCGGAGTGGAAGCCGGTCAGCGCGACGCCGACGAAGAGGATCAGGATGAGGATCTTGATTCCGACCATCACCGCGTTGACCTTGACCGACTCGCTCACGCCGCGGATCAGCAGGACGCAGACCATGGCGACCAGCAGCAGCGCCGGCAGGTTGAACCAGTGGGTGCCGTCGGGCGCGCCGGACAGTGCCTCGGGGATCTTGACCCCGAAGGCCAGGTCGAGGAACTTGTTCAGGTACTCCGCCCAGCTGACCGCGATCGCGGAGGCGGAGACGCCGTACTCCATCAGCAGGCAGATGCCGACGCCGAAGGCCACGCCCTCGCCGAGGGTGGCGTAGGCGTAGGAGTACGAGGAGCCGGAGACCGGGATCGCGGACGCCATCTCGGCGTAGCAGAGCGCGGTGAGTCCGGCGGTGATCGCGGCGATCACGAAGGACAGGATGACGGCCGGGCCGGCCGAGGGCACCGCGGTGTTCAGCACGAAGAAGATGCCGGTGCCGATGGTGGCGCCGATGCCGATCGAGGACAGCTGCCAGAGGCCGATCGAGCGGCGCAGGTGGATGCCGGAGCGGCCGCCCTCCTCGGGCGCGCCGGCCGGAAGGGCGTCACGCCCCTCGCTCTCCGCGATCAGGGTCGAGACGGGCTTGCGTCGCAGCAGACGCGCACCGAGGGTGTTGCTGGCCAAAACGGCGGTCCTTCTGGGCGGGGGAGGGTGTCCTGACGGCTGGTCGCCCGATCCCCCCGAGGGGGTGTCATTGTGGACCAACCGAACAAAGATGGGACAGTACCCGGCGAAAGCACCAGTGTCGCAAACGAACAGTCCGGGTACGCGCATTGTCCAAATCGGCATATATTGATGTACAAACCGGACACTTCGCAAACGGCGCATCGACCGTTGAGCCGATAAAGCAGCAGCTCAGAGCGGTCACGGGGGTCATCGGCCGAGCGCCGCCCGCACCACCGAGCGGGCGAGCGGCGCAGCCGGGCCGCCACCCGGGCCGTCCGAGGCGTCACCGTCCGCCACCACCACGCCCGCCACCACGTCCGCCACCACCGCCGCCGCCGGCGCCGGCCCCGCCCGCCCGCTCCGGTCCGCTCACTCCGGCCGCCGCCCCGCCAGCGCCGCGACGCCCGCGCAACAGGCGGCCAGCAGCGCGACGGCGAGCAGCAGCTGCACCCACGGCACCGCGACCCGGCCGGTCCGGGCCGCCTCCACCAGGCCGCGCACCGCCGCGTTGGCCGGCGAGACCGGCACCACCAGCAGCAGCGTGGCCAGCGTCAGCGCCACCGGGATGCCGTACGGCCCGCGGATCAGCACCGGCCGGTCGGCCAGCGCCCCGGCCGACACCCCGAGCAGCGCGCAGACCACCGAGGCCAGCAGCCCGGCCAGCAGTGCCGAGCCGACCTCCGGCTGCGCCGTCGCGCCCCGGTTCGCCACCTGCCCGGCGGTCCACCACACCGCCAGTACCTGCCCGGCCGCCAGCACCAGCGAGACCGTCAGCGCCGCCAGCAACGCGCCGAGGTGCACCCGGGCCGGCCCCGCCGCCGCGACCAGGCAGGCCCGCGAGGACGGCGGCTCCGCGGCCAGTGCGCCACGGACGCACCAGGCGCTCACCGGCAGCAGCAGCCCCGCGCCGAGTCCGAGGCTGCCCAGCAGCGGGTCCCCCGCCTCCACCCCGATCACCAGCAGCAGCACGTACGTCAGGAAGGGCGGCAGCCACGCGTGCGAACGCAGCAGCAGCTCCAGGTGGTACCGCGCCAGCGGGCCGACCTGCCCCGTCACCGTTCCCCCTCGCTCGTCCCCGGCCCCGTCTCCCCGCACGGCCGCACCGCCAGCACCCGGACCGCCGGGCGGCCCAGCAGCAGCCGGCGCAGCAGCGCGTCCGAGTGCGCGGCCGGCACCGCCAGCCGCACCGCCGTCCCGGCCAGCGCGGTGCGCTCCGGTGCTCCCGGCAGCCGGTCCGGCAGCGGGGCGCCGTCCGGGACGTCCACCTCGATCTCCATCACCGGACCGCCCCGCGCCGGCACCGCCGTCGCGTCGTCGACGGGCCGCAGCGCGCCGTCCGCGCCGACCAGGTACGCCGCGCTGGTGAGTCCCTCCAGCCGGGCCGGGTCGTGGTCGACGAACAGCACCGTGCCGCCCGCCGCCGCCCGTTCGGCGGCCGCTTCGTCCAGCACCGCCCGGGCCTGCGGGTCCAGGCCGGTCCAGGCCTCGTCCAGCAGCAGCACCCGGGCCTCGGCCAGCAGCGCCTGGGCGACCGCGACCTTCTGGCAGGTGCCCTTGGACAGCCGGCTCAGCGGGGTGCCCGCCCGGTCCGCGATGCCGAACCGGTCCAGCCACTCCCCCGCCCGCCGCCGTGCCCGATCCGCCGACAGGCCGTGCACCCGGCCGACCCGCACCAGGTACGAGACGACGTCGAACGGCAACGCCGGCGGGAAGCGTTCGGGTACGTACGCCGTCGTGCCGGGCCGTGCCACCCGGCCCGCGCTCGGCCGTTCGATCCCGGCGGCCAGCCGCAGCAGCGTCGACTTGCCGCTCCCGTTCGCACCCGCGATCCGCACCAACTCCCCGGGGCCGGCGGACAGATCGACCCCGCGCAGGATCCACCGCCCGCCGCGCCCGTACCGCTTCCCGACCGCCGTCAGCTCCATGCGACCCCCCGATCCGTCCACCGACCCAGAAGGCTATCCACGACGCGTAAGGCCGCCGTGAGCCCGGACTGCGCTGCCGCGCGCCGGAGTTCACGCCCGAGGTCACGCCGGAGGTCGTACCGGAGTCGGTGGGTGTACGATCCGGTCCCGTTTCGCCATGGCGAACTGATGATCCCTAGGATCGGCCGGGTGACTACCGGACGACGACCACAGACCAGGCTCGGCAGCCTGCTGGGCGCCCTGGCGATAACGGGCGCCTCGCTGCTCCTCGGCCTGCCCGCCCACGCCGACGAACCATCAGCCGGCGCCCCCGCCCCCAAGGAGGCCCCCCGGGTCGACCTGATCCTGGACGTCAGCGGCTCCATGACCGCCACCGACATCCAGGGCAAGAGCCGCATCTCGGTGGCCCAGCAGTCGCTGAACGAGGTGATCGACGCGCTGCCCGCGGAGACCGAGTTCGGCATCCGCACCCTGGGCGCGACCTACCCCGGCAACGACAAGGTCCAGGGCTGCCAGGACACCAAGCAGCTGTTCCCGGTCGGCAAGACCAACAAGGTCGAGGCGAAGACCGCCGTCGCCACCCTGCGGCCCACCGGCTGGACCCCGATCGGCCTGGCCCTGCGCGGCGCCGCCCAGGACCTCGGCAAGGGCGAGACCACCCGCCGGGTGGTGCTGATCACCGACGGCGAGGACACCTGCACCCCGCCCGACCCCTGTGACGTCGCCCGCGAACTCGCCTCCCAGGGCATCCACCTGGTGGTCGACACCCTCGGCCTGGCCCACGACGACAAGACCCGCCAGCAGCTGCTCTGCATCGCCAACGCGACCGGCGGCACCTACACCGACGTGCGCACCCAGGAGCAGCTCACCGACAAGGTGAAGCAGCTGGTCGACCGCTCCAACGACACCTACACGGTGACGCCGGTCAAGACCTCCGGCACCGACAAGTGCGAGAGCGCCCCGGTGCTCGCCCCGGGCGTCTACACCGACCGCGAGAAGTTCTCCGAGCACCGCGTCTACAAGGTCCCGGTCAAGGCCGGCCAGGAGCTGCGCGCCTCGGTCAGCGTCGCGCTGGACCGCCCGGTGGCCCGGGACTACGGCGTCCTGCTGCAGGCCACCAGCGCCGCCGGCCAGGAGCTGGTCCGCGGCACCGACGCCGGCAGCAGCCGCACCGACGTGATCTCCACCGGCCTGCGCTGGTCCACCGCCGACTCCAAGGGCTACGTCACCGCGAGCCCGGGTTCCGCCTCGAAGGACCCGAAGGAGAAGCCGGAGACCGCCGTCTGCCTGGTCGTCAGCAACTCGCTGGCCCCGCAGGCCGGCGTGCAGGCCGACCCCGGCCTGCCGCTGGAGCTGACCGTGGACCTGGCCTCCTCCTCGCCCGCCCCCGAGGGCGCCGCGATGGGCCTCGGCCGCGGCTGGATCCTGCTGCTCACCCTCACCCTCGCGGGCCTGGTCTGCGGTCTGCTGTTCGGCTGGATCGCACGGTGGCGGATCGCCATCTGGCGGGAGAACTGACCATGCGTACGATGATCCGCGGCGCCTTCGCCGCCCTCGCCCTGCTGCCCGCCCTCGCCCTGGGCGCGCCGGCCGCCTCGGCCGCGCCGTCCCCCTCGGCCAGCGCGAGCGGCACCCCGGCCCCGGCCACCAAGGCCGGCACCTCGTTCCTGACCGCGGTCAACCTCTCCCCCAACCAGGACGCCAACGTCGCCGTCTCCACCGGTGACTACCTGTACTGGGCGTTCGGCGCCTCCGAGGGGCAGACCCCGACGGTCAGCCTGAGCGTCAACCTGGCTCCCGCGAACGACCGGCACGGCCCGCAGACCTGGTCCGTCGAGGTCTTCGACGGGCTGCGCCGCCGCCAGGCCTGCACCGCGGGCACCCAGAACGCCACCGCCGACCAGGGCACCGCCATGCTGGCGCTCGACTGCACCCTGCGCGAGGTCCGCACCTGGGCCGAGCCGTGGTCCGGAGACCCGCTGCCCGGCACCTACTACGTGCGGCTGTCGGTCACCGACGTCCCGCAGCCGGACCTCGGCCTGGCCTCCTCCGTCCGGCTGCACGTCGCCGCCAAGGGCGACTCGGACAACGCCCAGCCGGAGGGCGGGGAGCTGAAGGCCCCGCTGGTCCCGCCGGCCGGCGGCGGCGCGAGCACCGCCAAGGCGGCCGCCCCGGTCGCGGAGGAGGAGCACTGGTACACCGGCTGGTTCTCCGGCTGGAACAGCCGCTGGTACTGGACGATCGGCGGCGGCTTCCTGGCCGCGCTGGCGGGCGTCCTCGGCTACCACCTGACCCGTCACCCGCACGGGCGGCGGCCCGGCCACCACGGCGCCGTCCCGCCCCAGGGCTCGCACCACAGCGGCTCGTACGCCGACCGCCCCTGACGGGTCCCCGCACGGCGCGAGGGCCGGCCGGAGCGATGCTCCGGCCGGCCCTCGGCCGTTTCTCCGGGGTCCGGTGTCAGCCCCGGAAGAGGTCGTGCCCCACGTCGGACGGGACCACGTCCTGGACCGGCTTGCTGCCCGGCCCCGGCACGTGCTCGCCGGGCACCGGCTCGCCGCTCTCGCGGTGCAGCAGGACCACCCCGTCCTCGGCCCAGAGCTGCCGGTAGCCGTGGTCCAGCAGCAGCCGGATCCGCTGGGCCTGCTCGGTGTCCGTGGCGAACGGGAAGGAGCGCTTGTTCGACCGGGTGAGCACGTACTCGCGCCCGCGCGGTGTGCCGTCCACCAGCACCACGTCCGTCCGGGCGGTGAGCCGCGGCGCGATCTGGTTGTCCGCCTCGACCGACGCCCCGTCCGGGATCAGGGCGGCCGCCCGCACCAGCGCGGCCTCGCTCGGCTTGGCCGACCAGGAGGACGGCACCGCCAGCTGCACCAGCCCGATCGGGACGGCGGCCACCAGCGCGATCCCGGCCGCTCCGAGTCCCAGCAGCCGCGCCCGCCGGACGGTCCGCGCGGGCCGCCCGGCCGCGCTCAGCCGGCCCAGCACCTCGATCCCGGCGGTGAGCAGGACCGGCCAGAGCATCGAGTCGTAGTGCCGGGCGATCGACCAGTGGTTGGGGTTGCTGGAGAGGATCCGCTCGGCCAGGAGCGGCAGCGCGCACAGCACGGTCGCCGAGCGCAGCGGCAGCAGCAGCGTGGTGCCGAACAGCCAAAGCAGCAGCAACGGCTTGAGCGGCTGGTCGAAGGCCGCCTGCACCAGCAGGAACGGGTCGTGCAGCAGGTTGCGCAGCGCGTCGCCGCCGTCCGTGCCGAGCGAGCCGTAGTTCCAGTAGTAGCCCGGTTCCCCGCCCATCGCCGGTATCAGCCAGGTGATGGCGACGGCCGAGGCGACCGGCCCGCCCAGCAGCAGCCCGAGGCCGGTGAAACGGCCCGCCCGGTCCTCGGTGCGGCGGGTGCGCAGCAGCAGCACCAGCCCGTACGCCCCGACCATCAGGCCGAGGTCCTCCTTGGTGCAGCACAGCAGGGCGGCGGCGAGCACCACCGTGCCGTACCGGCGCGCCAGGCCGCGTTCCAGCATCAGCAGGGTCAGCGGCACCGCGAAGGCGACCTCGTGGAAGCCGACCCGGGCGGCGACCAGCAGCGGCCAGCCGAGCGCGTGGACCAGGCCCGCCAGGTCGGCGGCCCGCCGGGCGGTGCGCGGCGGGGCGGCGGCGAAGGCGTGCGCGGCGATCCGCCGGATCAGCGGCACCCCGGCCGCGAGGAGCAGCGACTGCCCGATGATCAGCGAGCGCGGGTCGTCCCAGATCCAGTACAGCGGCGCGAGCAGGGCCAGGACCGGCGAGAAGTGGTCGCCGAGCAGCGAGAAGCCTGGCGGGAACTCGTGGTGGTAGCTCTTCAGCGACGAGACGGGCAGCCCGAAGTGGGCGTAGCCGCGCACGCCCTGGTCGAAGATGCCGAGGTCGAAGCCGCCGAGCGAGACGGACGTCCAGCCCTGCAGGCCGATGGCGCACATCACCGCGAAGCAGAGCGCGGTGAGCAGCGCGGTGCGCCGGGCCGGGCCGCGCAGGAGGGCCGTGGCGGCGCCGCGGACGGCGGGAGCGGCGGCGGGCGGGGCGGGAGCGGGAGCGGTCCGGCTGGTCTGGGTGGTCACGTCAGGTCTGATCCGTCCGGTCTGGGTCCGTCGGTCCGGTCCGTCAGGTCCGGTTCGTCAGCGCGGGATCGCGGTCCGGCTCGGTGGCCGGGAGCGCCCGGGAACCGCCGCCGGTGGCGTCCGCGGCCTGCTTCCGGGCGCGGTACACCCGGACCCCGACGACGGCCAGGACGGCGATCCCCATCGGCGGGTAGATCGCGCCGGGCAGCTGCCAGTACCAGTCGACCCCGCGGCCCCAGCGGTGCGGCACCGTCCACATGATGTGGGAGAGGAACACGAGCAGGGTCACGCCGAGCAGGACCTGCCGCGCCCTGGTCCGAGCCTCGACCACCAGCAGGGCGATGAGCGGGATGCACCAGACCCAGTGGTGGGTCCAGCTGATCGGGGAGACCAGCAGCGCGGTGAACGCGGCGCAGACCGCGCCCCAGGCGTCGGCCCGGCGCAGCACCCGCGCGGAGCGCCCGGCGAGCACCGCCACGGCGAGCCCGAGGGCGCCGACCAGCGCGGAGGCGATCAGCCCGACCAGGCCGGGGTCGTTGACGTCGAGCAGCCGGCAGACGGCGCCGCGCAGCGACTGGTTGTCCACGAGGACGGTCACGCCGACCCGGCTCGGGTCCCAGAGGTACGTGGTCCAGAACCCGTACGAGGCGTCGGGCAGCAGGGCCCAGCCGATCAGGCCGGCCGCCAGGAACGTGCCGGCCGAGACCAGCGCGGCCCGGACCCGGCCGGTCAGGAAGAGGTAGACGGCGAACAGGCCGGGGGTGATCTTGATGGCGGTGGCCAGGCCGATGCCCACGCCCTTGAACCGGTTCCGGTCCGAGCGGGTCAGGTCCCACAGGACCAGGCAGAGGATGCCGAGGTTGACCTGGCCGTACTGGAAGGTGGTGAAGACCGGCTCCAGCCAGATGCCCAGGCCGGTCGCCAGGATCACCACGGCGGTGCGGTGCTGCTTCGCCCACCCGGCCAGCTTCAGCGACAGGTGCACGGCCAGGGCGAGCAACGCGTAGTTGAGGAGCATCACCAGGACGCGCAGGATGCTCACGTCGAACCAGGTGCTCGGCACGAAGAGCATCGCGGCGAACGGCGGGTAGGTGGCCGGCAGGTCCCAGCCGGGCAGCCGCATCGCGTACAGGTCCTCGCCCCGGACGACGGCCTGGCCCTCTGCCCGGTAGACCAGCATGTCGACCATGGTGGCGCCGTGGGTGTGCCGGAAGAGGGCGAACACCGCCAGTGACACCGCCGCCACGCAGGAGGCCGCGAGGATCCGGGAATTCGATCTTCCGGTCGCCGGGGTGCCGCCGGGCTCGTCCGGGCCGGACTGCCGCACCCGCCGTGTCAGACCGAACTCGCGCACCGCGATGGCACCCCGTTGAGATAGACCAGATCGTTCCGTCGTCAGCGTCTGGGCCCACCCACCATAACCGACCCCCCTGAGGCCCGAACCGCGTCAGAAACCGTGCCCGGAAGGTGTTGTGATCCCGGCCACGGCGAGCCCGCGGAACACCTCCGGGGCCGACGGAACCGAGTCGGCGTCAGAAAACGCGAAATCCCGCCGGGAGTTGCCTCCCGGCGGGATTTCGGTGGACCGGCCGGAGCCGGTCCGTTGGGTGGAGCTGAGGGGATTCGAACCCCTGACCCCCTCGATGCGAACGAGGTGCGCTACCGGACTGCGCCACAGCCCCAACGAGAAGAAACTCTAGCACCTTTCGGAGGGGGTCCGTGACCACCCCCCGGCCGCGGTGCGGGCCGGGGGGCGGCCCGGGTCATTCGTTGGCCGCGCGGGGGCGGGCCTCGGGGGCCTGCGGCTCGGCGTACTGGTCGAACAGCGGGGTGGTGCGGGACTCGGCCGGGCGGCCCGCGGTCCAGGTGCCGGGGGCCGACAGGTCGAGGCCGCGGGAGACCCGGGGCGCGACCGGCGCGGTGACGTAGGTCGGCAGCGGGACGGGCACCGGCTCCCAGGAGTCCGGGCCGGCCGCACCGCGCTCGCGCATGCCGTCGACCCACTCCTCGTGCTCGGTCGCCTCGGCCACCGCGGAGGCGGAGGGCACCGAGACGGTCGCCTCCTCGGGGTCGGCGGCCAGCCGCAGGTGCGGGCGGCGCGCGGCGCGCACCTCGGCGGGCCCGGCCGGGGCCGACTCCGCCGCGGGCGCCTCGACCGCGACGGCGTCGGCCGCCGGGGCCTGGGCGCGCTGTTGCTCGCGCTTGCGCAGCCGCTCGGCCGCCTGCGCGGCCCGGACCCGGTCGAGCTTCACCTCGTACCGCTGGCGCTCCAGCCGGCGCAGGTGGCCGATGTAGAGGGTCAGGAGGGCCGCCGGGACGGCCGGCACCCAGAGGAAGGCCAGTCCGGCCACCGCCGCGACCACCGCGCCGAGCGCGAAGGAGAGGAAGAGGGCGGTGACCATCCGGCGCCGGCGGGCGAGCAGCCGTGCCCGGCGCTCGACCCCGCCCCTCGGCGCCGGGGCGGGCGCCGGGGCGGGGGCGGGCCGTTCGGCCGGGCGCTCCGCCGGGGGTTCGGGCTCCCGCGCCGCGGGGTCGCCGGGGGCGGCCCCGTCCCGCTCGGGAGGGCCGTCGTTGCTGTGCTCGTCGTCACGCGGTTCGTCGCCCAGGGCCCGGGCTGCCCGCCGCTCCAGCGCCGAACGCCCGGCCAGCAGGCGGATGGCGGTGCTGAAGCGTTCCGTCGGGCGCGCCTCGTTGAGTTCGTCCTGCCTGCGGAGCCACATCGGCACCAGATAGGCGGCCCAGGCCCCTACGATGACGGCGTAGATAAGGCCGCTACTGCTCACGATTCACACCGTACGGGCGGCGGGGAAGGCCTGGCAGCAATTTGACGCGGCGTGTCGTGTGATCAAGCTGATTCTCCGACTATTTTGCCGGCATTTGTGACGGTCCGCTACCGGGTCGATGCCATATCGATATTTCGTTCGAACATATATTCAATTACTTGCTCCGCGACCGGAGCTGAGCGCCCGCCAGCGTTCCAGCATCCCCTCGGGGACCTCCTCGTCGGTCAGCGCGTAGACCAGGTGGTCGCGCCAGTCGCCGTCGATGTGGAGATAGCGCGGGCGGATTCCCTCCGAGCGGAAGCCCAGCTTTTCCACCACGCGGCGGCTCGGGCCGTTCTCCGGCCGGATGCAGACCTCGATCCGGTGCAGTCCGAGCGTGCGGAAGCAGTGGTTCACCGAGAGCGCCACGGCGGTCGGGATGATGCCCTGGCCGGCCACCGCCTCGTCGACCCAGTACCCGATGTTCGCCGAGCACATCGAGCCCCAGGTGATCCCGCCGACGGTCAACTGGCCCACCAGTCGGCCCTCGTGGAGCACCACGAAGGGCAGCATCCGGCCGGCCGAGGCCTCGCCGCGCAGGAAGCGGACCATCTGCCGGTACGTCGGGCGGGGCCCGGCGACCCGGCCCGCCGGGCCGGGCGGCACGGTGGCCTCCCACCGCCGCAGCCAGTCCCGGTTGCGGCGGCTCACCTCCTGCCAGTCCCGCTGGTCGCGGGCCCGGATCGGGCGCAGCGCGACGTCCCCCTCGTGGAGTTCTACCGGCCAGCCGGCGTTCAGTGCCCTCTCCTGGATGCTGGAGCCCCGGGTGCCGGGGCGTCGGGCCGGGGGTGGTCCCCGCCGCCGAGCTGGTCGACGGCGTGGGCGAGCAGCGGCTCCAGCACGGCCAGGCCGTCCTTGACGCCGCCGGTCGAGCCCGGCAGGTTGACGATCAGGGTACGTCCGGCGAGCCCGGCGAGCCCGCGGGAGAGCGCCGAGGTCGGCACCTTCTCCCGCCCGTACGCACGGATGGCCTCGGCGATGCCGGGGACCTGGCGGTCGATCACCCGGGCGGTCATCTCGGGGGTGAGGTCCATCGGTGAGATCCCGGTGCCGCCGGTGGTCAGCACGACGTCGTAGCCGGCCGCGACGGCCTCGCGCAGCGCGGCCTCCACCGGCTCGCCGTCCGGGACGACCCGGGGGCCGTCGACGGTGAAGCCCATCGCGGTCAGGCCGGCCACCAGCAGCGGGCCGCCCTTGTCCGCGTAGACCCCGGCCGAGGCGCGGTTGGAGACCGTGACGGCGAGCGCCCTCACGCGTCGACCTCCGGCGCGAACCAGTCGCCGCTCTTGCCGCCGGTCTTGCTGAGGACCCGGACGGACTCGATGGCGGCGCCCTTGTCCACGGCCTTGACCATGTCGATGACGGTCAGCCCGGCCACCGCGACGGCGGTCAGCGCCTCCATCTCGACGCCGGTGCGGTCGGCGGTCCGCACGGTGGCGGTGATCTCCACCGCGTCGTCCACGACGGCCAGGTCGACCTTGACGCCGGAGACGGCGATCGGGTGGCAGAGCGGGACCAGGTCCGGGGTCCTCTTGGCGCCCATGATCCCGGCGATCCGGGCCACCGCGAGGGCGTCGCCCTTGGGCACGCCCTCGCCGCGCAGCAGCTCGACCACCTTCGGGGAGACCCTCACCCGCCCGGCCGCGACGGCGGTGCGCGCGGTGGTGGCCTTCTCGGAGACGTCGACCATGCGGGCCGCGCCCTGGTCGTCGACGTGGGTGAGGCGGTCGCCGGGGGGAGGTGTCGTCACGGGTGGCTCCAGGGGCGCGCAGGTCGAAGTACCGCGCTACCGTACAACTCCCCCGGCGCGCCGGGCGCTCAGGACCCGGTGTCGGCGGTCGGCGCGGGCGGGCCGCGCCGGGCCGCTCAGGAGTCCAGCAGCACCACGTCCACCGCGCTGCCGGCGGGCAGCTCGGTGGCGTCCTCGGGGACGGTGATCAGGCAGTCGGCCCGGGCCAGCGCGCCGACCAGGTGCGACCCGGCACCGCCGACCGGCTCGACGGTGCCGTCCGCCGCCGAGTAGCGGCCGCGCAGGAACTGCCGGCGGCCGGCCGGGGAGCGCAGCGCCACCGGGCAGAGCGCGCGGACGACCGGGCGGTGCACGTCGGGGGCGCCGAGCATGGTGCGGATGACCGGGCGGACGAAGAGTTCGAAGGAGATGTAGGCGCTCACCGGGTTGCCGGGCAGGGCGAGCAGCGGGACCCCGTCGGCGCCCCCGATCCGGCCGAAGCCCTGCGGCTTGCCGGGCTGCATCCGCAGCTTGCGGAAGTCGACTCCGCCGTGGGCCTCCAGGACCTCCTTGACCACGTCGTACGCACCGACGCTGACCCCGCCGCTGGTGACGATCAGGTCGGCCCGGCCGAGCTGCTCCTCCAGGACGGCGCGCAGCCGGTCGGCGTCGTCCGGGACGGCGCCGACCCGGAAGGCGATGGCGCCGGCCTCCTGGGCGGCGGCGGTGAGGGTGAAGCTGTTGGAGTCGGCGATCTGCCCGGGCCCGACCGGCTCGCCGGGCTGGACCAGCTCGCTGCCGGTGGACAGCACCACGACCCGGGGGCGCGGGCGGACCTTCACGGCGGCCCGGCCGATCGCGGCGAGCAGGCCGAGCTGGGTAGGGCCGAGCCTGGTGCCGGCTTCCAGGACCTTCGAGCCGGCCGCGACGTCGCTGCCGCGGCGGCGGATGTGCGCGCCCTCGGCGACCGGGCGCAGGACGCGGACCTCCTCGTCCGGGACCGGCGCGGTCATCGCGGCGGCGGCCACTCCGGTGCCGGTGCCGCCGTCGGTCCACTCGACCGGGGCGACCGCCCGGGCGCCGGGCGGGAGCGGGGCGCCGGTCATGATCCTGGCGGCCTGGCCGGGGCCGACCTTCGGCAGCTCGCCCGCGCCGGCCGCGATGTCGCCGACCACCGAGAGCACCGACGGGTAGGCGTCGGTGGCGCCCTCGGTGTCGGCGGTGCGGACGGCGTAGCCGTCCATCGAGCTGTTGTCGAAGGGCGGCAGGTCGCCGTCGGCGACCACGTCCTCCTCCAGCCGGCAGCCCCGGGCGTCGAGCAGTCGGAGCTCGATCGCGGGCAGCGGGCCGACGGCGGCGAGCACGTCGGCGAGGTGCTCGTCCACCGTCCAGAGGCGGGGGGCCGCCGGTGCCGGGTCCGTTCCGGCGTCGCAGCAGGCTGCGGACGTGGTGCTGTGCTCGGTGGACCCGGTCATCGGCGACTCGCTCTCTGTCGTGTCAGTCCTGCATCTCGGAGCCGACGAACTCCCGCAGCCAGGAGCGGAACTCCGGGCCCAGGTCATCGCGCTCGGCGGCCAGACGGACGATAGCGCGCAGGTAGTCGGCGCGGTCGCCGGTGTCGTAGCGGCGGCCCTTGAACAGCACGCCGTGCACCTGGCCGCCGTCGGCCGGATCACGGGTGGTGAGCTCGCGCAGGGCGTCGGTGAGCTGGATCTCGCCGCCGCGGCCGGGCGGGGTCTCGCGCAGCACGTCGAAGACCAGCGGGTCGAGGACGTAGCGGCCGATGACGGCGTAGTTCGAGGGGGCCTCGCCGGGCTCGGGCTTCTCGACCAGGTCGGTCACCTGGAAGACGTCCTCGCCGAAGCCGTTGGCCTTCACGGCGGCGCAACCGTAGAGGTGGATCTGCGAGGGGTCGACCTCCATGAGGGCGACGACCGAGCCGCCGAGCTCCTGCTGGACCTCGATCATCCGGGAGAGCAGCGGGTCGCGCGGGTCGATCAGGTCGTCGCCCAGCAGGACGGCGAAGGGCTGGCCGGCGACGTGCTGCTCGGCGACCGAGACGGCGTGGCCGAGGCCCTTGGGGTCGCCCTGGCGGACGTAGTGCATGTTGGCCAGCTCGACGGACTCCCGGACCCGGGCGAGGCGCTGCTGGTCGCCCTTGCGCGCGAGGAGCTCCTCCAGCTCGTAGGCGCGGTCGAAGTGGTCCTCAAGGGCGCGCTTGTTCCGGCCGGTGACCATCAGTATGTCGGACAGGCCCGCGCTGGAGGCCTCCTCGACGACGTACTGGATGGCCGGCTTGTCGACGACGGGCAGCATCTCCTTCGGGGTGGCCTTGGTCGCCGGAAGGAAGCGGGTGCCCAGTCCGGCCGCGGGTACCACGGCCTTGGTTACCGGAACTCGGGAGTTGGTCGTCGTCATGCGTTTACCTTACTCAGGCACATTTTCGCCCGGCCGAGCGCGGTCGGACGGCTAGGACAGCACGTCACGGGGCACGGCCACAGTGGCTGGTGTATGGGAAGGGACCGGCTGGGCGAGGGGGTCCCCTCCGGCACAGGCCGACAGACTACCCGGCTTTTCCGAACGGTCACGTTCGGCTGTCGGACCGTACTCCGTACCGGAAGTGACCGTTTCGCGAACCCCGGTGGACGTCCGGTCGCCACGGCGTGACGAGATCCGCCAGCAGTCGCCGCCCGCCGCCCGGGCTTCGGCGAGGGCCGCGTCGGCCGCGCGCAGCAGGACGGCGGCGTGCGCGCCGTCCTCGGGCAGGACGGCGACCCCGGCGGCGGCGGTGAGGCCGTTGCCGTGCGCCGGGCGGGACTCGCGCGTCCCGGAGGACCAGTCGAGCAGCAGGTGGCGGCGGACCGACCAGACCAGCCGGGCGGCGACCTGCGCGGCGCCCTCGGCGCCGGTGTCGGGCAGCACCACCAGGAACTCCTCGCCGCTGTAGCGGCCCAGGGTGTCGGCCCGGCGGATCTCCATCGCGAGGCGCTGGGCGAGGTCGCGCAGTATCGCGTTGGCCCGGCCGCGGCCGTGCTCGGCGATGACCGCGTCGAAGCCGCTGATCTCCAGCATCAGCACGGCCAGCGGGCGGGGGCCGTCGGCCTGGTCGGCGTGCTCGGCGCGGCGGGCCCGTTCGATCTCCCGGTCCAGGGTGAGCTGCAGGTGGCGGTAGTTCCACACGCCGGTGAGCGGGTCACAGGAGGCGGTGCGCTCCAACTCGGCGCAGCGGTACTCCAGTTCGGCGATCCGCTCGCGCAGCCGCTGTGCCCCGGCCGCGGCGCCCGCGCGGTCCCGCCGGGCCCTCAGCCCGAGGGCGGTGGCGCCGGCCAGCGCGGGGGCGCTCAGCGCGGCCAGGGCCTGGACCAGCAGCGGGGTGGACAATCGGGGCGCCCTTTCGCGTGGCAGGCTCTGCGCGTCGACGGTCTGGTGACGTGGAGGATCCGGTGCACAACGAGAAGAGCGACCTGAGGACACGGCTGCTGACCCGGCGGCGCGCGCTCTCCGCCGAGCAGCGCGCGACGGCGGGGCTCGCCCTGGCCGGGCACGCCGGGGAACTGGCCGGCCGGGGCGCCACGGTGGCCGCGTACGTCTCCGTGGGGGCGGAGCCCGGGACCGGGCCGCTGCTGGACGCGCTGCTGGCGCGCGGGGTGCGGGTGCTGCTGCCGGTGCTGCTCGCGGACAACGACCTGGACTGGGCCGAGTACGCGGGGCCGCAGGCGCTGGCCCCGGCGGGGCGCGGGCTGCTGGAGCCGGTCGGTCCGCGGCTCGGGCCGGAGGCGGTGACGGAGGCCTCGGTGGTGCTGCTGCCGGGGCTGGCGGTGGACGGCACCGGGCTGCGGCTGGGCCGGGGCGGCGGCAGTTACGACCGGGTGCTGGACCGGCTGGGGCGGGCGGACGTCCGGCCGGTGCTGGCGGTGCTGCTGTACGAGCACGAGGTGTTGGAGCGGGTGCCCGCCGAGCCGCACGACCGGCCGGTGGACCTGGCGGTCACGCCCTCGGGGGTGCGGCGGCTGGGATGACCCCGGGCGAACGGCGGCGGCCCCGCTCCCTGGTGGGAGCGGGGCCGCCTGCTTCGCCGTTCCGGGCCTTCAGGCCCCCGGGGGCTTTCCGGGCGTCAGCCGGTGGTGAGCACCAGCTTGTGCTTGGTGGCCTTCTCGACCGCGTCCGGGGTGTAGGCCCAGGTGAGCAGTTTGCCCTTGAGCCAGAGGTCGGTCTGGTCGTTGTAGTTGTCGTGGAAGGCGTGGCCGGAGGCGCCGCCGACGTTGACCCAGCGCGAGGAGTCGAGGTCGTTCAGGTCGACCACCATGCGCATCGACGGGATCCAGTCCACCTGGTAGCCGGCCGCCGCGTTCCACCCGGCCGCGTCGACCGCCGCGGAGCCGCCGGAGAGCCGGTACGGGCCGCGGTTGAGCAGCTTGTGGAGCACGCCGGAGGCGATCGAGGAGTTGTCGCTGCCGAGGGTCTGCTCCCGCAGCTCCAGCTTGTGCAGGCGGCCCCAGCTCCAGGTGGAGACGTCCTTGCTGAGCAGCGAGGTCAGCTCCTGGCGGGCGTTCTTCATCGCTTCCTTGAGCAGGTTGTCCAGGCCCTTCTGGACGTTGTGCTGGGAGTCGATGTACGTCCACCACGAGCTGTCGGGCTTCTCCAGCTGCTGGCGCACCACCTCGGTCCAGCGGTCACCGCCGTCCGGCTGGGCCTTGCCCGGGTCGCGGGTGCCGCACTCGGTGACGATCTTGGTGGCACTGTCCGGCTTGGTGGGGTCGTCCTGCTGGCGGACCAGCAGGCAGTTGTCCTTGGCCCGCAGGTCGGCCGGGAACTTCTGGCCGAAGGCGAGGGTGAGCAGCTGGCGCCAGACGCCGTTGTAGTAGGCGGCGGCGGCCGAGTCGGCGTCCTGGTGGTAGTTCCAGTCCTTGAGCAGGTCCTGGGCCTCGCGCACGTACGGGTCGTCGATCTGCTGCTTGAGCAGCAGCGGGACCAGCGTCTTGGCCATCACGTTGGTGTTGTCCAGCTGGAGGGTCTGCATGTCGTCCGGCGAGATCTTGCCGTTGTTCTTGAGCAGGCCCTCGATCTGGTCGGTGATCTCCTTGGCGCGGGTGCCGTACTCCCAGTCCTTGGTCAGGCTGTACTTGTAGCTCGGGTCCACCACGGCCTGGTTGGCGGTGACGATGTAGCCGGCCGCGGGGTCGAGGCTCCACGGCAGCGCGTTGAAGGGGATCGGGTCCTTCCACTGGTACGCGGAGTCCCAGCCCAGCGCGGGGTAGGTGCCGTCGCCCTTGCCGCGGACCGGGATGGTGCCCGGCGCCTGGTAGCCGATGTGCTTGGCGTCGGCGTAGATCAGGTTCTGTGCGGGGACGGAGAAGTCCTTGGCGGCGGCGCGGAACTCGTCCCAGTTCTTCGCCTTGTCCAGCCCGAAGACGGCGTCCATGGTCTTGCCGGGGCTGAGCGCCGTCCACTGCAGGGCCACGCCGTAGCCGCTGGTGCCGCGGTCGGGGGCGGAGGTGCCGTTGGGGGCGTACTTGCCGACGTTCTGCTGCTCGTTGCTCTGGTCGGAGATGAGCGGGGCGCCGGTCTGGGTGGTGCGGACGGTGATGGTGCGGTCCTCCCCGCCGGCGACCTTGATGGTCTCCTTGCGGAGGTCGAACTTCACGTCCTTGCCGTCGACCTGGTAGGTGTCCGGGCCGGTGACCTTCTCCAGGAAGAGGTCGGTGACGTCGGCGCCGAGGTTGGTGAAGCCCCAGGCGATGTCCTTGTTGTGGCCGATCACCACGCCGGGCATGCCCGCGAAGGTGAAGCCGGAGACGTCGAACTGGCAGGCCGGGGAGGCGGTCCGGCAGTGCAGGCCCATCTGGTACCAGACCGAGGGCAGGCCGGGGCCGAGGTGCGGGTCGTTGGCCAGCAGCGGCTTGCCGGTCGTGGTGTGCGAACCGGCGACCACCCAGGAGTTGGAACCGATGCCCTGGCCGGGGCGGCCGAGCAGCTGCGGCATCCCGTCGATCCGGTCGGTGAGGCCCTGCAGCAGCGCCTTGGTGGTGGCCGCGCCCTGCGCGGTGGCGGTGCCGTTGCCGGCGCCCGGCTGCGCGGCGCCGTCCGCGGGGCGGTAGGCGTCGCCGGACACGGTGCCGGTCTTCACGATGGTGCCGTTGCGGGTGTACGGGTAGTCCGGGTACAGCTCGGCGATCTTGTCCGGGCCGAAGTCCTGCGCCAGCAGCGAGCGGTCGACCTCCTCCTGGAGGTTCCCGGAGAGGTTCCAGGCCATCGCCTTGAGCCAGGCCACCGAGTCGACCGGGGACCACTGCTCGGGCGTGTAGCCGCTGTTGACGGCGCCGAGCAGCGCGTACTCCAGCGAGGCCTTCTCGCCGCCGGGGTGCTCGGCGAGCCAGGCGTTCACGCCGTCCGAGTAGGCCTGCAGGTACTTCTTGGTCTCCGGCGACAGCTTGGTGTCGAACTCCTTCTGCGCCACCTGGCGCCAGCCCATGGTGCGGATGAAGGTGTCGGTGTCGACCTGGCCGTCGCCGAACATCTCGGAGAGCCGGCCGGCGGTGATGTGCCGCCGGACGTCCATCTCCCAGAAGCGGTCCTGCGCCTGGACGTAGCCCTGGGCACGGAACAGGTCCTCGGACGTGTCGGCGTACAGCTGCGGGATGCCGTTGGCGTCCCGCTTGACGTCGACCGGCGCGGTCAGGCCCGCCACCTTGACGCTGCCGTCCACCTCCGGGAAGGAGGCGCGGACCGCGGTGACCCCGCGGTAGCCGCCGTAGCCGACGCCGGCCACCAGCAGCACGACCAGCACGATCACGAACAGACGGGCGCGCCGGAACTTCTTCGAGCGGGGCATCTGGGTCCTTGCGGTCCTGACTTCGGGGCGGGCGGGCGTGTCCAGGGCCAGCGGCCGTGACAGGGCACCACATTAGGCCGAGTCGGCCGGGCACTGTGAACGGGGGACCAAGCTAAAGGTATGGCAAAATGTTAGACTGAGTAACGATCCGCAAGGGGAGCATTGACGCCTTCTTGACGGGTCGACCTCACCGCACTGCCAGACACCCCGCCCGCCCATGCCTGCCCGAGGTGCCCCTGCGTGAACGTCTCCCATCTGAACCAGCTGCTTCTCGAAGCCTCCGTGATCCTGCTCTTCGCGGTGGTCGCCGTCCGGATCTCCACCCGATCAGGGCTGCCCAGCCTGCTGATCTATCTGGGGATCGGCGTGGCACTGGGCCAGAACGGGATCGGCTTCACCTTCAACAACGCCGAACTCACCCAGGTGATCGGCTACGCGGCGCTCGTGGTGATCCTGGCCGAGGGCGGCCTCAAGACCAGCTGGCGCGAGATCAAGCCGGTGATGCCGGCGGCCACCGTGCTCGCCACCGTCGGCGTCGGCGTCAGCGTCTTCGCCACCGCGGCCGGCGCGCACTGGCTGGTCGGCCTGGACTGGCGGACCTCGCTGCTGCTCGGCGCCATCGTCTCCTCGACCGACGCCGCGGCCGTCTTCTCGGTGCTGCGGATGGTCCCGCTGCCGCACCGGCTCACCGGCCTGCTGGAGGCCGAGTCCGGCTTCAACGACGCGCCCGTCGTCATCCTGGTCGTCGCCTTCGCCACCACCGGGGAACTGGACCCCTGGTACGTCATGATCGGCACGATCGTCGCCGAACTCGCGATCGGCGCGGCGATCGGCTTCGCCGTCGGCAAGATCGGCGCGTACGGGGTCAAGCGCGTCGCGCTGCCCTCCTCGGGCCTCTACCCGATCGCCGTGATGGCGCTCACCGTGCTCGCCTACGCGGGCGGCGCACTGCTGCACGGCTCCGGCTTCCTCGCGGTCTACATCTGCGCGGTGATCCTCGGGAACTCCAAGCTCCCGCACGGGCCGGCCGTCCGCGGCTTCGCCGACGGACTGGCGTGGATCGGGCAGATCGGCATGTTCGTGCTGCTCGGCCTGCTCTGCACGCCCGCGACCATGGGCTCCGCGGTGGTGCCCGCGCTCGTCATCGGCGGCGTACTGGTCTTCCTGGCCCGGCCGCTGTCCGTGGTGGTCTCGCTGACCCCCTTCAAGGTGCCGGCCCGCGAGCAGGCGCTGCTGAGCTGGGCCGGGCTGCGCGGGGCGGTGCCCATCGTGCTGGCCACCATCCCGGTGGTGTCGGGCGCGCACAGGGCCGAGGACGTGTTCAACATCGTCTTCATCCTGGTCGTCGTCTTCACCCTGCTCCAGGGGCCGACCCTGCCGTGGGTGGCCAAGCAGCTGAAGATCGGCGAGGGCGCGATGGGCCAGGACATCGACATCGAGTCCGCCCCGCTGGAGAAGCTGCACGGGCACCTGCTGTCGGTCGCCCTCTCCCCCGCCTCCCGGATGTCCGGCGTGGAGGTCAGCGAACTGCGGCTGCCCAAGGGCGCGGCGGTCACCCTGGTCGTGCGCGAGGGCAACTCCTTCGTGCCGGACAAGGCTACGGTGCTGCGCGGCGGGGACGAACTGCTGGTGGTCACCACGGACGAGGTCGGCGAGGTCGCGGAGCGGCGGCTGCGGGCCGTCGACAAGGGCGGCAAGCTCGCCGGGTGGCTCAACGGGCGGTAGCCCGGGGCGCGCGCGGGAGCCGGAGGGGGTCCGCGGGGGGCCTGGGTCTCCGGAGGTCCCGGGGCTCCGGGGCTCCGGGACTCCTGGGCTCCCCGTGCGTGTGAGGCGCCTGGGGTTCCCGGGGCCTCCAGGGCTTCCGGGGCGCTCGGGGAAGGGGCGGCTAGCGGGATCTACGCGCGTAACTGTATGCTGGTTCGACCACGCCGTATAACCACCGCTAGACCACCCCCAGCATCTGCCTGACGCAGAGTTGGCGCGACCGCTCGGCGGCCGCGGTCCGACCCCGGTAACCACACCGGGCCGACCCGGTATCTACCCCGGTCGACGCGCGAGAGGACGACTCTCGGCGCCGTCGGGGCCACCCCATGCCCTGCCGCGCTACCAGGCAGCAGGAAGGACCGACCGTGACGGCCCGCCGAACGGTCGACACCTCCGCGGACAGCACCGCGGACACCACCGCAGCCCAGGCCCCCGCCCGCGTCGGGTACGGCGAACTGCTGCGCACCCCCGGGGCCTGGACCTTCCTGGCCCCGGCCCTCGTCGCGCGACTGCCCTACGCGATGCTCAGCATGGGCATCCTGCTGCTCGTCACCCGGACCCACGGCTCGTACGGCACCGCCGGTACCGTCACCGCCGTCGCCGCCGTCGCCCAGGCCCTGATCGGGCCGCAGACCGGGCGACTGGCCGACCGGTACGGACAGGCCTCGGTGCTGGTCCCGACCGTCCTGGTGCACGGGGCCTCGGTCGGCGCGCTGATCGCGCTGGCACTGGGGCACGCCCCCGCCTGGAGCCTCTTCCTGGCCGCCGTCCCGGCCGGTGCGAGCGTGCCGCAGATCGGCGCGATGGTCCGGGCCCGCTGGGTGGCCCGGTTCACCGCGGACGGCCCGTCCGAGGCCTCCGCGGCCCGGGTGAGCACCGCCTTCGCCTTCGAGTCCGTGACGGACGAGTTCACCTTCGTGATCGGCCCGATCCTGGCCTCCGGCATCGCCGCGATGGCCAGCCCGGCGACCGCCCTGGTCGCCGAGGCCGCACTGACCGTCGTCGGCGGCCTGGCCTTCGCCGCCCAGCGGCGAACCGCCCCCGCCCGGATCGTGCCGCAGCCCGGCACCAAGCGCGTCTCGGCGCTCGCCTCGCCCGGCGTCCGGCTGCTCGCCGGCTCGATCCTCGGGGTCGGCGCGGTCTTCGGCGGCATGCAGGTCTCCGTGAACGCCTTCGCCGACTCCGTCGGGCAGCACGACGCGGGCGGCACCGTGTACGGGATCTTCGCGGGCGGCTCGATGCTGGCCGGCGTGCTGTACGGCGTGATCGCCTGGCGGCGGCCGGTCCAGCAGCGGATGCTGTTCAGCTACGCACTGCTGGTGCTGGGCTGCTCGACGCTGTGGGCGATGCCGAACCTGGTCGCGCTCACCGTCGCCGGACTGGTCTGCGGCCTGGCCATCGCGCCGACCCTGATCAGCGGCTACACCCTGGTCGAGACGCTGGTCGCGGACGGCGCCAAGACGGAGGCCTTCACCTGGCTGACCGGCGCCATCGGGCTGGGCCTGGCGGTCGGCTCGATGGTGGCGGGCAAGCTGATCGACGGGCACGGGCCGTCCACCGGGTTCCTGGTGCCGCTGATCGGCGCCGGGCTGGGGCTGGTCGCGCTGTTCTCGCTGCGACACCTGCTGGTGGCGCCGGGTTCCGCCGCCGGTCCGGTCGCGGATTCGGTCGCCGGCCCGGTCGCGGATTCGGTCGCCGGCTCCGCCGAGCGCGGGGGTGCTGCGCAGCTGGTGGGCGCGGCCAAGGGCTGAGCGGGCGGTGGTTCGCGGCCGATCCCGGGCCGACGGCGGGGCCGATCTCACACCGGAGTCGCTGGACTGATCCCGCGGAATGCCGCATCATTGACCATCGTTAGCACTCATCAGGCGAGAGTGCCAGGAGGAAGACAAGTGCCCACGTACCAGTACCAGTGCACCGAGTGCGGCAACGGCCTGGAGGCGGTGCAGAAGTTCACCGACGAGGCACTGACCACGTGCCCCGACTGCCAGGGACGGCTTCGCAAGGTCTTCTCGGCCGTGGGTGTCGTGTTCAAGGGATCCGGCTTCTACCGGACCGACAGCCGCTCCTCCTCCAGCAGCACCGTCAGCTCCGGGTCGTCGTCGACCACGTCGACGCCGGCCCCCGCGTCGGGCACGGGCTCTTCGGCCCCGGCCAGCCCGGCTCCGGCCGCGAGCTGACCCCGGCGCCGGGACCGCTCCGGACGCCCAGCAGTCCTCGGCAAGGCCCGTCGGCCCCGCGACCACGCGGGGGCGGCGGGCCTTGCCGCGTCTCGGCCCCGGCTTTCGCTTCCGGCCTGCGTTTCCGGCTTTCGTTTTACGGCTTTCGTTTTCCGGCTTTCGCTTCCGGCTTCGCTTCTTCCGGCTGTGCGCCCTGCCTGGGTTTCCGGCCTACGCGTCCGGGCCTGCGCGTCCGGGCCTCCGCTCACGGCCCGCTCTCGTCACCTTCAACGGGTCGGATTGACTCGTGTGGGCGTACGAATTCGTCCACAGGGGCGGGTTTTCCACAGGCTGGGGAAACGGCTTTCCGATGCCGCCCGGAGCGCGCATCGTGTGGTTCGTCGGCCGGCCCGCCCCGGGCCGACCGCCGGACCCTCCGGAGGTGCGTCGATGACGACCGCGAGCTTCTCAGTCCCCCTGCCCGCCCCCACCGTGCCGCCCCGGCAGGAGGTGCCGAGCTTCCCCCCGATCCGGCGCGGCTGCGGTGGGTGGCACCGCTGGCGCCGGGCGGTCCGCCGACGGGCCGGGGTGCCGGCGCTGGTACTGCTCGCGGTGGCGGCCGCGCTCGCGCTCGGGCCCGCGCGGGCCGGGCTGCCGCCGCCCGGCGGGGGCGCTCTGGGCCGGACGGGTTGTCAATCCGGAGCCGCCGAAGATCACCCGTAACCCCGGAACGACTCCGTCGTTCGAGGCGGCATGAAGGGCTTCAAGGAATTCCTGCTGCGTGGAAACGTCGTCGAACTCGCCGTCGCCGTGGTCATCGGTGCGGCATTCACCAACATCATCAACGCCTTCGTCAAGGGCGTGATCAATCCGATCATCGGGGTATTCGGAACGAAGGACCTGGGTGCCTACAGTTCCTGCCTCAAGGGGCCCTGCGAGGTGGGCCCGGCCGGTGAGGTCACGTCCGGAGTCCTGATCCTGTGGGGATCGGTGCTCAGCGCCGCCCTGCAGTTCCTGATCACCGCAGCCGTCGTCTACTTCGTTCTGATCGTGCCCATGATCAGGATGGCGGCCCGCCGCAAGTCCCCCACCGAGGCGGCTGCGGAAGCCGAGGCCAAGGAGGTCCAACTGCTGACCGAGATCCGCGACGCGCTGGTCGCGCCGCTGCGCTGACCGCCCCTTCCCGTTCCCCTACCCGTGGTGCGGCGGGCGCTGACTCAGGTACCAGTCCAGCCCCCGCCCACCGCTCCCACCGGCCCCGGAACGCTCGCCCCAGCCGGCGTCGGTGTCGTCCCGGGACTGCTGGTCCAGTGGGTCCCGGAAGACCAGCCCGGTCTTGGCCGCGGGCTTCGCCTGCGGCTCCCGGTCCTGCTTCCGGTCCTGGTCCTGGCCGCAGTTCCCACCCTGGTCGTGGTTCCCACCCCGGTCCTGGTCCTGGTTCTGGTCCTGGTCCTGGTTCTGGCCGCGCTCCGTCGACCCTTCCCGTCCCTGCTCGTTCACCCTGTCCACTCCGTCGTTCGCCTCGTCCTGTCCGCCTCGTCCTGCCCCTCCAGCCTAAGAGCCCGCGGCACGCCCCGGGCCCCGGCGCGGATCGATCCGCGCCGGGGCCCGGATGGGGCTCGGCAGGCCTGTCCGGCGGCGCGGTCAGGCGGCTTCGAAGCCCGCGTGGTCGGCGATCTTCTTCAGCTCGGCCAGCGCGTGCTTCTCGATCTGGCGGATCCGCTCGCGGGTGAGGCCGTGCTGCTTGCCCACCTCGGTGAGGGTGCGCTCACGGCCGTCCTCCATGCCGTAGCGGGAGCGGATGATCGAGGCCGTGCGGTCGTCCAACCGCCCGATCAGGTCGTCCAGTTCCTCACGCCGGAGCATGACCATCACGGCGTCCTCGGGAGACGTCGCCCCGGTGTCCTCGACCAGGTCCCCGAACTGGGTCTCGCCCTCGTCGTCCACCGACATGTTGAGGCTGACCGGGTCGCGCGCCCAGTCCAGCACGTCCTTGATGCGGGCCTCGGTGGTGTCCAACTCGGCCGCGATCTCGGCCGGCTCGGCCTCCCGGCCCAGTTCCTTGGACTTCTCGCGCTGCACCCGCCGGATCCGTCCCAGCTCCTCCACCAGGTGCACGGGCAGCCGGATGGTGCGGGACTGGTCGGCGATGGACCGGGTGATCGCCTGCCGGATCCACCACGTCGCGTACGTGGAGAACTTGAAGCCCTTGGCGTAGTCGAACTTCTCGACGGCGCGCACCAGGCCCGCGTTGCCCTCCTGGATGAGGTCCAGCAGCGGGAGGCCGCTGCGCGGGTACCGACGGGCGACCGCCACCACGAGGCGGAGGTTGGAGCGGATGAAGACGTCCTTGGCGCGCTCGGCGTCGGCGGCTATCGCCTCCAACTCCTCGCGCGTGGCGCCGTCGGGGAGTCCGTCCTCGTCCAGCAGGTGCTGGGCGTACACCCCGGCCTCGATCCGCAGCGAGAGCTCGACCTCCTCGGCGGCATCGAGCAGGGGCGTCCTGGCGATCTCGTCGAGGTACATGCCGACCAGGTCGCGGTCGGCCTCAAGGTTGGTCGGGCGGGCCGCGCGAGTCCGGTCGGCCCTGTCGCGAACGACGGCACGGGTGGCCATGCTTGCTCCCTTTGCTGGTGTTGCCGAGGTCTGCCTGCCTGCCCGGAGGGCAAGAAGTGCGGGCCCCACGGGGCTCACACGTAACGATCCAACGAACAGATTCCGGACAACATTCCCAAGTCACTCCGATTCTTCCGCGTGATGCAGTATCCTGCTGGTTTTCACTCCGACTTTGGACGCTCGGTGACCACCCGGGCACCTCCCGTGTCCACGCGCGACCACTCCCGGAGCGGTTTCTTCACCCGACCCTCACGCCCCCGTCGCCTACCCGTTGAACCCGCGAACAGCCGTGCGCGTTCCCGCACGCCGCTCGTTTCCGCCCGCGCCCGCGCCCCGGCGCACGCAGGACCTCCGCACAAACGATGCCGAATCGCTATCGCTGCAGCTCCTGATCGGCACAGGACACTGGGAAGGTGTCAGCCATGCACCTGACCAACAGCACGACGTCCGTCACTGCGCGTAGCCGAAGCCTCTTTCGGGATGCCGCGGTCGCGCTGGGCTGTGCCGCGCTGTTCGGCCTCCTGGCGACTCTGGTGACGGGCCACTGGCGCCCGCTGATCCGCTTCGACCAGGAGTGGATCAGCGAACTGCACATGTACGCCCGGGAACACCGGATCTGGACCGCCTCGGTGCAGACGCTCTCCGACATCGGTGGCACCGTCACGATGCGTACACTCCTCGGGATCGCCGCCGCCTGGCTCTGGTTGATCGGCGCACGGGTGCTGGCCGGCTGGGTCGCCGCCCAGACCCTCGTCGGCTGGGGCGCCCAGTGGGCGCTGAAGGCGGCCTTCGACCGTGGACGGCCCTCCTTCTCCGACCCGGTCTCGCACGCCGGCGGCCCGGCCTTCCCCTCCGGTCACGCCATGGCCTCGACGATCACCTGCGCCGTCCTGGTCGGGCTGCTCTGGTACCGGGTCCAGCGCCGGGGCCGGACCGCCGCCTGCGCGGTCGCGGTGGCGACGGTGCTGACGATCGGCTGGACCCGGGTCGCGCTCGGCGTGCACTGGCCCAGCGACGTGCTGGGCGGCTGGCTGGCCGCCGGAATCGTGTTCGGCGCCGTGACCACCGCGATCGAGCTCTGGCGGCCCGGCGCCCTGGCCCGCGACGTCCGGCGGGTCAACTGGCGCACCAGGCCCAGGGTCCAGCGGGTCATCGTGCCCTCCGTCCGGCCGCCCCGCACCCCCGATCCGCTGGCCGACGCCCCGCTGGACGACCGCGTTCCGACCGATCCGGGTCCCGCCGACGGCGGCGCCCAGGGCAGTGGCGCCCAGGACTCTCACGCTCAGGACGGCGGCGCCCAGGACGGCGGGGTTCCGGGCGACGGTGCGCTGAGCAGGACCGCCGATCGACGGAGCGGAAGCGCCGACTGAGTCACCGCCACCTGGGCGGGGCCGTCCGATAGCGTGACCGTCATGTCCACCACCCCCGTTCCCGCCACCACCACCGGACTCCCCGGACTCCCCGGGCGGCCGCTGCGGATCGCCACCGTCCAGGCCCAGGCCGTGGCCGGCGACATATCCGCCAACGCCGCCCAGGCCGCCGAGTTGATCCGCGAGGCCGCCGGGGCCGGTGCCCGCCTGGTGCTGTTCACAGAGAAGTTCCTCTCCGGGTACGAGCCCGACCTGATCCGCACCGACCCGCTCAAGTACGCCGTCCAGCCCGACGACCCGCGCCTCGCGCCGATCGCCGACGCGTGCCGCGGGACGGGGACCGTCGCCGTCGTCGGCGCCGCCGTGCAGGACGGTGCCGACCTGCTGATCTCCGCCCTCGTCATCGGCGCGGACGGCAACGTCGTCACCCGCTACGACAAGCAGCACCTCTTCAAGTCCGAACGCGACCTCTACCGCCCCGGGACGGCCGGCTGCACCCTGGAGCTGGACGGCTGGCGGCTCGGTCTCGGCGTCTGCTACGACTCCGGCTTCCCCGAGCACGCCCGCGCCGCCGCGCTCGACGGCTGCCACGCCTACCTGGTCGGCGCGCTGTTCAGCACGGGCCACGGCTACCACGAGTCCCGGGTCTGGTTCCCCGCCAGGGCGCTCGACAACACCCTCTACACGGTGCTCGCCAACCACATCGGCCGCACCGGCCCCTGGCAGACCTGCGGCGCCAGCGCGGTCTGGGGGCCGGACGGCCGCCTGATCGCCGAGGCGAGCGAGGACCGCCGCGAGGTCGTCGTCGTCGACCTCGACCCCACCGTCCTGCGCACCACCCGGGAGTCGGAGACCCTGCTCGCCGACCTCGCCCTCGCCACCGGACGCCCCGCCGCGGAACGCACCCGGTTCCGCCTGGCCTGACCCGGACGGGCGGCCCGCCCCGGTGCCGGCCGCCTCCGCCGGTCGGGGCGGGAGTCGGCGCCCGGTGGGACCGGTAACCGGCCGGGTCGGAGCCCGGTGGAACCGGGCTCCGGTCAGGACGCGCTCATGGCGGCCACGGCCGCCATCCGGCCGACGCGGCGCACGGGGAGGACGGCCGCGGCGAGGCCGGTCAGCACGGTCAGGGCCAGGGCCGCCAGGACCAGCAGCACCGGCGGGCCGGCCACGGTGCCGACGGTCGAGGTGACGGAGCGGGCGGCCGCCCAGCCGAAGGCGATGCCGAGCGTGGTGCCGACGAGGGCGCCGGCCAGGGAGAGCAGGACGGCTTCCAGGGTGAGCATCCGGCGCAGTTGACGGCGGGACATGCCGATGGCGCGCAGCATGCCGATCTCGCGGGAGCGCTCACTGATGCCGAGCATCAGGGTGGCCGCCATGCCGAGGCCGGCGATGGCGGCGGAGAAGGACAGCAGGGGCCATGCTGACGGCCGTCATCCGGTCCAGCAGGGCCCGCAGGGTGTCCGCCTGCGCGGCGGTGTCGGTGACGATCACCTGGGGGTGGTCGGCGAGGGCGATCAGTCCGTGGACGGATCAACGGGCCCGCAGGCTCCTCCCCGAGAGGTAGGTGTTCTGTCCCGTGAGGTTGGGGATGCGGCTGGCGGGTGGCTTGCCTGCGAGTGCGGTGTGTCCGCGGTGGTGATTGTAGGTGTGGAGCCAGTCGGGGTAGGCGTCGCGGCGTTCCTGTTCGGTGCGGTAGGGCCGGGCGTAGGCCCATTCGTCGAGCAGGGTGCGGTTGAAGCGTTCGACCTTGCCGTTGGTCTGCGGCCGGTAGGGCCGGGTGCGGTTGAAGCGTTCGACCTTGCCGTTGGTCTGCGGCCGGTAGGGCCGGGTGCGTTTGTGCGTGATGCCCTCGGCGGCGAGGGCATCACGCCAGGCGTGTGACTTGTAGCAGGCGCCGTTGTCGGTCAGCACCCGCTGGACGGTGATCCCGGCCCGGGCGAAGAATTCGTTCGCCCGGGCCCAGAATGCGGCGGCGGTCTCCTTGCGTTCGTCGGGGAGGATCTCGCTGTAGGCGAGGCGGGAGTGGTCGTCGACGGCGTTGTGCAGGTAGCTGTATCCGGCCCCGGAGCGGGTCCTGCGGCCGGCCTGGCGGCCCAGGTACCTGTGGCCGCCGCCGTCGGGGATGTTGCCGAGCTTCTTGATGTCGACGTGGACCAGCTCGCCCGGTGCGGCGCGTTCGTAGCGCCGCACCGGGCGGCCGGTGGCGCGGTCGAGGTGCGCGAGTCGGGCGAGCCGGTAGCGGGTCAGGACCCGGTGCACGGTGGCCGGGTTGAGCCGCAGCAGGTAGGCGATGCGGGCCGGTCCCCAGCGGCGCAGGACGCGGACCTTGACGATCCGCCGTTCGGTGCGGGTCGGGGTCCGGCGGGGGCTGCGGTGCGGGCGGCTGGAGCGGTCGGTCATGCCGGCCTCACCGAGCGCTCGGTAGCGGTCGGCCCAGCGCTTCGCGGTGGTCGGCGAGACCTGGAAGCGCTCGGCCGCCCGCCGCAGTGGCCAGCCGTCCTCGACGACGCAGCGGGCCAGGCGCAGGCGTCCGGTCTCGGTCAGCGGTGCGTTACGGTGTGGCATGAGGGCCTTTCTGGGAGCCGGTGCAGATGTCGCAATCCACACCGAGCCAGAAGGCCCTCACTCATTTCAAGATCACCACGCCGTGAGCCCCGTCACCAACCTCCGTGGTCAGTACAGGTAGGGCGCCCCTGAGGCCGGCCGTTTCGTCAGCCTCGGCGGTCCGGGAGCGCCGCAGCCCGCGGGGCGTGGTCTCGGGGAACGCCGAAGGCCCCCACCGGGTCCGGTGGGGGCCTTCGCGGGGTCGGGGCCGGTCAGGCCTTGCCCGGGAGCGTGCGGACGGTGCGCCAGGCGTAGGCGAGCAGCAGGGCGGTCAGTGCCAGGAACACGGCGCCGGTCACCAGCTGGGCCTCCCAGAAGTGGCTGTTCGCCTGGTACTCGACGGCCGTGCCGCCGTCCGCCAGCCGGGTCACCGAGGTCTGGTGGCCGTCCAGGACCGCGATCTGGTAGTCCGACACGGTCCGGCCGAAGGTGGCGGTGGTGGTCGGCGCGATCGAGGTCGCCAGCTTCGGCATCAGCAGGGTCATCGCGATCTGCGCGATGAGGCTGATCCCGATGGCCGGGACGGCCCGGCGGGTCGCGGCGGCGGCGGCCAGGCCGGTGGCGATCGCGCACAGCGAGCTCAGCACCAGGTAGGGGCCGTGGGTGCTGAGGTAGGCCTCGCTCATGTGGTCGTGCGCGACGAAGACCGGGCGGTGCATCCCGCTGACCATGACGGCGCCGGTGAGTGCCAGTCCGGAGACGACGGCGGCGAGGATCGGGAGGGCGGCCCGGCTGAAGAACCAGCGCGAGCGGGTGGTGCCCTGGGTCCAGGCCCAGACGCTGGTGCCGGTCTCGAACT
Source organism: Kitasatospora sp. NPDC048545 (assembly GCF_040651155.1). Classification (NCBI taxonomy): domain Bacteria; kingdom Bacillati; phylum Actinomycetota; class Actinomycetes; order Kitasatosporales; family Streptomycetaceae; genus Kitasatospora; species Kitasatospora sp. NPDC048545. The sequence continues at coordinate 37,443 of NZ_JBEZIQ010000024.1, read as the reverse complement.
CGCGGGCCAGCATGGGCGCGGCCCACACGACGGCGAGCAGGATGGCGAGGTAGGGCGCCAGGCCCTGGGTCATTCCGCTGCCCGGCTTGCTCGACAGCTCCCAGTAGCTGGAGGGGAAGTAGAGCAGCAGCGCGACGCCGGTGACCAGCAGCGGCAGCCGGTCGAGCCGGAGGGTGTGCCGAAACATCTGTGAGCCTTGCCTTTCGGGGTCGATCGGCTGTCGGACCAGCCGGCCGTGGGGTCAGTCCGCGTCGCGCGGGGCGGCCGTCCCGGCCTGGGCGCCGCGCAGGGTGCCGAGCACGATCTCGGTGAGCGAGGCCGAGTCGGGCGCACTGCCGCCGTTCGCCCGCACCCGTTCGGCCAGGCCGTCGACCGGCCCGTCGAGCACGATCCTCCCGCCGGCGAGCACCAGCAGCCGGTCGCAGACCGGTTCGAGGTCGCCGATCACGTGTGAGGAGAGCAGGAAGGAGCGCCCGCTGGCGGCCGCGATCTCGCGCAGCCGGGTCGAGACGTCCTCGCGGGCGAGCGGGTCCAGGTCGGCCATCGGCTCGTCGAGCACCACCAGCGGCGACCGCTTGGCCAGCGCCACCGCGAGCGCGACCTGGGTGTGCTGTCCGCCGGAGAGGTCCTGGCAGCGCCGGGCGAGCGGGATGCCGAAGTTGTCCAGCCAGTCCCGTGCGAGCCGGACGTCGAAGCCCTCGTTGAGCGCGGCCGCGTACCCGAGGATCTCGCGCACCCGCAGCGCCCGGTACAGGGGCCGCTCCTGGGAGAGGTACGAGACGGCCGGGGGTTCGCCGAACACCACGTCCTTGCCGGCGATCTCGATCCCGCCGGCGCTGCTGCGGTCCAGTCCGGCGATCAGCCGCAGCAGTGTGGACTTCCCGGCGCCGTTGAGCCCGACCAGGGCGGTGACGGACGCCTCCGGCAACTCGAACTCGCAGTCCCGGAGCACCCAGGTGTCCCCGTAGCTCTTCCCTACGCCTTTGGCTTGAAGCACCATCATGCGCGCGCCCACCCCATGAGCTCTTCCCCCGTTGCGCGTGCACCGCAATTCCCGGGCCAATTTCGACATGTGCACGACATTTCGACTATATACCAGCGGTCCCAACAGGGTCCAGGCTCACCAGGCCGCCCTCCGAGGCTAACTGACGTTTCATCATCTGGCCGACCAACTCGAACACGCGAACCCGGAGAGCGAGTTCGGGACAGGCCGTGGTGACCACCAGTTCGTCCGGCCGATAGGCGTCGACCAGTTCCGATACCTTCCCGCCGACCTCCTCGGGCACACCCGCCAACACCGCGAAGCCGTCCGGAGAGGCCACCGCGGGCCGGTATTCCCGGAGTTCGCGCCAGGACGGCAGGACCCCGGCGGGCAGGGCGGACCCCCGCCCGGGATCCGCGATCCAGTCCACCAGCGAGCGCAGCGCCCGGGCGTCCCGCGGATCCTCGGCGACGGCCGTCCGGACGCAGACGCCGACCCGGGGTTCACTGCCGAACGGACCGGGGCGGAACTCCTCGCGATAACGCTCGACCACCTCCGGGCGGAGCTCTCCGTGGACGAACTGGGCGAAACAGAAGGGGAGTCCGTGCCGGGCGGCGGCCAGTGCCCCGCCCGTCCCGGATCCGGTCAGCCAGAAATCCGGTCGCCCGGATTCCGGAAGTGAATGTTCCGGCCCCTCCGAGGTCAGGATCCGCAGCAGTTCCGCGAGCTTCTCCTCGTACGGCGCCTCGCCCTCGCACGCCAGCCGGCGGCTCACCGCGGGGACCGCCCCCGGGCCGCGACCCACCCCGAGGTCGATCCGGCCCGGGAAGAGCCGCTCCAGCAGGTTGAAGGTGGTCGCCACCTTCAGCGGCGCGTAGTAGGGCAGCAGCACCGAGGCGGTGCCGACCCGGATCCGGCCGGTCGCCGAGGCCGCGGCCGCCACCAGCACCTCGGGCGAGCCGCAGCCGCCCGAGACGCCGTGGTGCTCCGCCACCCAGAACCGGTGGTAGCCCAGACGCTCCGCCGCGACGGCCAGTTCGACCGCCTCCCGGGCGGCCCCCGCCGGGCCGCTCCCGTCGTAGATCATCACCTGGTCGAACGCTGTGAGCTTCATCGCCGCCTCACGAGTGGGACTGGGACACGGATTCGCGATCGGTCGCCTGCGCGTGGAACATCCGGGCGTAGAGCCCGTCGAGCTCCAGCAGCTCCCGGTGGCTGCCGTCCTCGACCAGTCGGCCCCGGTCGAACACCAGCACCCGGTCGGCCCGGACCACCGAGGAGAACCGGTGGGCGATCAGGACCGAGACCTGCCCGTCCACCGCGGTGGTCAGGGTGTCGAGCAGCGCCGCCTCGGTGATGGTGTCCAGCGCGGCCGTCGGCTCGTCCATCACCCGCACCCCGGCCCGGCGGACCAGGCCACGGGCGATGGCGAGCCGCTGCCACTGCCCGCCGGAGAACTCCACGCCGCCCTGGAAGGACCGGCCCGCCTGGGTGTCGTAGCCCTCGGGCAGGGTCGCCACGTGCTCGTGGATGCCGACCTCCTCGGCCGCCTCGCGCACCCGTTCCGGCCCCCGGTCGGGCTGGTGGACGGCGCCGAGCGAGATGTTCTCCCCCACCGTCAGCTGGTACTCGACGTAGTCCTGGAACACGTACGAGATCCCGTCGCGCAGGCTGTCCGGGTCGTAGTCGCCCAGCGGCACGCCGTCCACCAGGATCTCGCCCCCGGTCGGCTCGTACAGCCGCCCCACGAGTTTGCCGACCGTCGACTTCCCCGCGCCGTTGAGCCCGACGATCGCCGTCACCTCGCCGGGGCGCAGCGTGAACGACACCCCGGACAGCGCGGCCCGGCCGGCCCCCGGGTACCGGAACGAGACGTCGCGGAACTCGATGCCGGTCGACAGCCGGGCGGGGAAGGAGCGGTCGCCGCCCTCGGCCTGCTGCGGGTCGATGGCCAGGAACTCGACGACGTTGCGCAGGTACAGCTGGTTGACGTACATCCCGGCCACCCCGCCGAAGAACTGCTGCATGCTGCTCTGCAGCATGCCGATCGCCGGGATCACCGCGAAGAGCCGGGCCAGGTGGCCGGCGTCGCTGCCGGCCAGGATCGCGGTGGCCTGGGCCCCGAGCGTCAGGGCCGCGGTGAGGACCATCATCGGGATCGCCAGCCGCACGTTGCGGTCGGCCAGCCGCAGGTCCGCCCCGACGATGCGGGCGAGCAGCCGGCCGTGGTTGGCCTGCAGCACCGGGCCGAGGCGGAAGGCCAGCACCTCCTTCATCGAACCCGGCTGGGAGGCGAGGTGCTGCCAGTAGGTGAGCCGCCGCCGCTCCTCGGACCGTCCGTGCTCCAGGGCGTGACCGCGCCGGCCCTGGACGATCTGGGAGACGATCGCCGGGAAGGGCGCGAACATGGCGAGCACGGCCACCCGGACGTCCAGCGTCCAGAGGATCGCTCCGACCGAGCCGAAGGTCACCACCTGGGTGGCCACCTGGATCACCTGGTTGAGCATCAGCCCGGGCCGGAAGTTGACCTCCCGGACGGCTCGCTGCAGCGAGTCCTGCACCCGCGGGTCCTCGACCTGCGACAGCGAGAAGCCGGCCGCCCGCCCGATGATCCGGTCCGCCAGGCCCGCTGACAGGCGGCTCTGGCAGCGCTGCATGGCGCGGTTCTGGAACACCGCCATCAGCTGGCCGGCCAGGCCCAGCGCCCCGAGCAGGACCAGGAAGCCGATCGCCCCGGACACCTGGCCGCCGGCGCCGGCGGCGTGCACCAGCGCGGTCGCGAACGCCGCGGTCACCTTGACCTGGACGCCCGGGAGGGCTCCCGCGCCGACGGCGAACAGCACCACCTGGACCGTCGCCCGGCGGTCCGACTGCCAGGCAAGCCGCAGCACGGTCAGCGCGGGTGCGACGTCGGCCGGCAGCCTCGCGACCCGGCTGCGGATCCGGCGCACGGGGTTCACCCGTCCCCCCGGGCCGCCGCACCCCGCTGCTGGCCGACCACCCGGTCGAGCAGCCGCCGCCACACCCCGTAGGCGGCCTCCTCCTGGTCCCGGGGCAGGCCCATCCGGTTGCAGTGCATGTGCAGCAGGGCCCGGACCACACCCGTCCGGTCCGACCAGAGCTCACCGCTCTCCACCCGCTTCGCCAGCTCCCGGACGTACCGGTCGCCGTCCTCCTGCCAGAGCGACTCCACCAGGCCGAGCACCCGGGCGTCCCGGCCCGGCTCGGTGTGGCCGCGCCAGAGGTCCCTGGCCGCCGCGCGGTACTCCGGTCCGCCGGCCGTCGGGCCGGACATCGAACGGGCCATCGCGTGCCGCTCGGCGAAGTCCGGCAGCAGGATCCGGCCGACGCGCTCCAGGCTGAGGCCGGTCAGCGCGATCCGGTCGAGGGCCGGCGCCGAACCCTCGGGCAGCGGCTCGGACAGGTGCCCCAGCAGGGCCAGGGCGGCGGCGCTGTCCCGCTGGAACAGCACCTCGGCCCGGTCGATGAGGAACGGCCCGCCGTACCGCTCGACCTCCCGGCGGTAGACCGGGAAGGCCAGGTCGGTGATCCGCCCGTCCGCCATCAGGCCGTGCGCCCACGCGGCGACGTGCCCGAACACGTCCCGGGCCCGGTCCCGGTCCGGGACGTGGACGCGCAGCCGCAGGTGCGGGGCCGGGTCGACGTAGCGGAGGAAGAACGGGTGGCCGGTGCCGAATCGGTCGCCCAGCTCGGCGGCCAGCGCGGCCACTTCCCCGGTCAGCAGACCGTCCAGCGAGTCGCTCTCGGCGTACAGCTTGGCGTACACCCACTCGCCGCCCGGGGGCCGCAGCCGCTGTTCCTCCGCCACCCGGTACGGGCCCCGGGGCAGCGGCGGGCGGGCGGCGGGCGGCGCGGCCGACAGCACCGGGACGACGACCTCGGCGACGAAGTCCTCGCCCCGGCCGTCCCGCAGGAAGCCGTCCCGGGGAGCGGGCATCGCCTCCTCGACCTGCAGCGCGAAGCCCTCGGCGTGCTTGCCGGCGGCCAGCCTGAGCTCCTCCAGCGAGGGCGCGCTCTCCAGGTCCAGCAGGAGGGTGTTGTCGCTCTGGGCCAGGTGGCAGAAGCGCGGCACCGACCAGCGCGAGCGCCAGTCCGCGACCGCCGCCGCGAAGTCGGCGAGCCGACCGGTGCACCCGGCCGGCACGTCGCGGTCGGTCAGCAGCCAGCGCGCCCGCTTGACCACCAGGTCACGCCAGACCAGCCGGGGCAGGAAGGGCATGCTCGACGCGAGCTCGCCCCAGTCGAAGGGGGCGGCGCCGCGGAACTGCGTCGCCGAGACCTCCAGCAGGAAGCGGCAGACGTTCGGTCCGGACAGCGGGTTCAGCATGGTGTTCTGGGTGACGTGCAGCTCGCGCTCCAACGCCCGGCTGTACAGGTAGAGTTCGCCGTCCCGCACGCCGACCAGGATGTCGTCCAGCGCGAGCACCCGGTCGGCCGGGAGGCCCGGGGCCACGTTGAGCGGCAGCTCCAGCTCGCGGAGCACCGGGCGCAGCGACACGTTGCCGGCCCGGGCCTTGGCGGGCAGGTAGGTCAGCTCGACCACGGCCAGGCCGGGCAGCCGCTCCTCCTCGGCGGCGGCCAGCCCGCGCAGGCGGTCCTGGAGTTCGTCCGTCAGCAGGTCGTGGAAGCGGGCGAAGGTCCGGCCGCCGAAGGCCACCCCGGTCTCGGTGACGACCCCGCGCCAGCGCGGGTGCGAGGGCGAGGGCGGCAGCACCTGGAGGTGCACGTCCAGCGCGGGGGTCGGTTCCCTGCGGTCGTTCGGCCTCGTGCCGGCCGCCCGCAGGTCCGCCAGCGTCCGCTCGTCCAGGACGAGTTCGCGTGAGCCGGCCGCCAGTGCGGTCGCCACCATCCGGCCCAGGACGGCCTCGCGCTCCTCGCGCCCGTGGTCTGGGGTGACCGGCTGCAGGTCGAATCCGCGCGGCGGGTTGCGGTAGCCGGTGGGCGCGCCGAGACCGGTCTCCGGGGAGAGCAGTTCGAGCAGCGGCACCTCGGCCTGGGAGCCGTACCGCTCGGTGAGCGCGGTGGCGTAGTCGCGCAGCCGCTGGGGGTACTTGAAGACGGTGCCGACGGTGGTGAACAGTTCGGCGGCGTCCTCGGCCAGCCGCTGGACGTCGGCCGGCAGGCCCGGCCGTCCGGGCAGATCCAGCGTCGAGTCCACCTGCAGGAAGTGACCCTGGTAGTCGGCGTCGACCTCGGCGCCGAGCGGTTCGACCGTACCGAACAGGCCCGGCAGGTCGCTGGTGCGGCCGTGCCGGTTGAACGCGGCCACCTCCTGCTCGACCCGGCGCAGCGCGGCCAGGGCGTCCGGCGCGAGAGCGGTGCCCAGTTGAGCGGCGGCGTCGCTTCGGCCGGGATCGCCCAGCAGGGCGGGCCGGCGCGAGGTGATGAGGAAGTCCAGCCGGACCAACTGCCGCAGCAGGCCGAGCACCTGGTCCTCCGGCACGGAGGGGTACTGCTCCGTCAGCAGGCCGGCCAGTTCGGCGAGGGTCCGCGGCCGGCGGGCCGCCTCCAGCACCAGGCGCACGGCCGGGGACCAGCGCACCGAGGCGGTCCGGCGGGTCCCTTCGCCGTAGCCGTCCGCGACGGAGAGCCAGGCGCGGCCGCGGCCCAGGTGGGTCAGGTCGTTGGTGCGCAGTTCGAGGTCCGGACGCGGTTCCGCCGAGTCGGCGGCCGACTTGAACAGGTGGAGCATCCAACCGGAATCCAGCCGGGCCCGGGAGGAGCTGATCGCGGGGCTGCCGAGAACGGGGGCCGGTCCGTCGCCGAAGAACCCTCCGGCGACACCGGCGACCGTGCTGAGCGGCGTGGGGCGCGCGCTCATCCGGTTCAGGTAACGGCCCAGGCTCATCATCGCCCGGTGGCGGTCCTTGGGTGCCAGGGTGTCGAGCCGGTCGACGGCCTGCGCGAGGTCGGGGGCCGCCATCCGGATCGCGGAACGCACCTGGGGGTCGGCCCACAGCTCCAGCAGGCCGCGCAGGTAGCCGTCCTCCCAGTCGGCGGGGACGGCCGTCGCCGGGTCGCCGGCGCAGGCGGCGAGCAGGTCGGTCAGGCCGCGGGCCGGCAGGGCGGGGGCGCGGAGCAGGAAGAAGTCGGTCGCGGTGTAGGAGCGGCGGCCGGCCCGGGGGGCGCGGCCGTTCGGCTCCGTCCGGTGGGTGTGCGTCGCGGTCATCGGGCCGCCGTCCTTTCGCCGCTCCGGGCCGGGGTGAGGAAGAGCAGTTCGTCCCAGTCCGCCACCTCCGGACGGACGGCGGCGGAGAGCGCCAGCAGGGTGCCGGCCGCGCCGGTGAGGAAGCCGGGGTCGTCGACGCGCTGTCCGGCCTCGGGTTCGTCCGCGACCAGGAACGGCCGGTCCGGGTCGGCCAGGCCGACGACCGCCGCCAGGCTCCGGTCGGCCATGTCGCGGAACTCCTCGACCCCGGTCTCGGCGTGGGCGCGGCGGTAGACGGCGGCCATCCCGGCGTGCCCGTGGCACAGGGTCGGGGCGAACACGTGGCGGTACGCGGGATCGGTGTCGAGGACGCGCCTCAGCGCGCCGATCGCGGTCTCCCGCAGGTCCGCGTCGTCCAGGACGGCGGCGGCGGCCAGCAACCCGGTGCCGATGCCGGGCGCGCCGTAGCACCAGGCCGCGCGGGAGGGCTCCTCGGCCGGGTCGTGGACGGGGCGCAGGGTGTGTTCCTCCGCCTGGAGGCAGACCGCCCAGCCCGCCCGGGGGTCGGGGTCGGCGGTCCGGTGGAGCACCAGCCACTCGGCCAGGTCGGCGACCTTCCCGGTCACCCGGGAGCCGCCGTAGCCGGCCGCGGCGGCGGCGGTGAACGCGCCGAGGATGCCCGGCAGGCCGTGCGCGAAGCCGAGGTTGTACATCCCGTGCGGGGCGCGCTCGGCGTACCAGGGGAAGGCGGGCGGGTAGTGGGCCGGCGTCATCAGCCAGCCGAAGCGCTGCTGCCCGTCCGCGGCGGTGACGGCGTCGAGGTAGTCGACCAGCTCGTCGATGGCGGTCCGCAGCGGGGAGCCCTCGGGCGCGCCGACGACCGTCGCGAGCCGTACGGCCGCGGCCAGTTGCCCGGAGGCGCCCTCGACGACGTCGTAGGCGGTGAACGGCAGGCCGGTTCCGGGGGCGGGTCGGCGGGTGGCGGCGACCTGCTCGCCGAAGCTGTCGGCGACCCGGCGCAGGGACGGCAGGTAGCGCTCGTCGTGTTCGGCGAACGCGAGGAGGACGGAGGCGAATCCGGCGGTGCCGGTGTACAGGCCCGGTCCGGAGTAGGGGCGCTGCGCGGTGCCCGCGGCGGCGCTGCGCAGCACGGCGCGGGCGCCGTCCAGCAGCCCGGAGTCGTCGAGGGCGCGGCCCGCGCAGAGCAGGGCCAGGGCCATGCCGGGGTGGCCGTTGGCCAGGCCCAGCCGGTCGTGGTGCAGGTGCGGCCGGTCCGGACCGTCACCGGAGGCCGTCCTCAGGGCGAAGTCCGCCAGGCGGTCGGCGATGTCCCGGGTGAGCCCGGTCAGCGCTGTTCCATCGTTGGGCTCGGCCACAGTGGGGCTCCCGATCTCGCAGTGGATCCGGCTCGCGCCGGGGTCGTCTCAGGGACGGCGCGGGGCTCCCGGCCCCATGGTGCCGGGAGCCCCGTGCCCGATCAGGTGCCGTCGCTCCGGGGAGCCACGGCTACCGGACCTACGGGCTTCAGCAGACGCTGGAGCCGGCGCAGCCGCAGCTGCCGCAGGTGTCGGTGTACTGGCAGTCACAGGAGTAGTGGCAGGAGTAGCAAGTGCTGCCCATGCTCAGGAAGCCATCGGGGGACGCGGCGACCGGGGCGGTGGCCACGCGGACGTCGAGGTCAAAGTCGTTGTTCGACATATCTCTCCTCCGTGCTGTTGATTTCGGACATTTGCCCCCTCCGCACAAGCGGCCGGCCCCGGCGAAAAACACCGGGTCGGCGGGGCGAAAGCATTTCTAGCACGACGTCCACGGCGATCGAAATATTAACGCAGTATTTCACTCCGTTTCGGCCACGGGAGACTGTCGAGCAGCTTCACCGCCCCCACACATCCACAGGTCAGGGCCCACCAACGACGCAATCAGGGCATGCCCGGGTGGCCGAATCGCAACGGCCGCCCGGCCGATTCACCCGATTTGCTGCCACTCGCGAATCTCGCGACGACTGAGCCCTCTCGGTCGGAAATTCGCGAATACTCCGTCCAGCCGAACCGGCAATTGCACGACGAAATCACCGGAGGTTCAATTACCGGTCGCACACAATGTGAATCCTCAATTCCGGTATCGGGTCACGGCCGGGTTCGTCGACGGAACGACCTCCGACCTGGGCGTCGGTGCGGGTGGGCGGGGTGGGGCCGCTGGGACGGGCCGGAGGATCTGCCGGTGGGCGATCTTGACCATGCGCGGGCGAGCGCGCGGACGGGCAGGCAAGCCCGGCCGGGAGCGGCAGAACGGGCCGGGCGGAGGGCGGACGGGCCGGAGGCAGGCGGTGCCGGCGGTCCTGGCGGTGTCAGCGGTCCCGCCGGGAAAAGGAACAGGCCCCCGACCCGGAGTGGGCGGGGGCCTGTGGCCTTCGTGCTGGTCGTGCCCCAGACAGGAATCGAACCTGCGACACCGGCTTTAGGAGAGCCGTGCTCTATCCCCTGAGCTACTGAGGCGTGGCCCGGCTGTGGCGAGGCCGCTCACAGCGTACCGGATCGGGGGTGGGGAGCGGGGTGGTGGACGGGGTGCGGGTGGGAGCACGGGTGCCGACGGGGTGTCAGGGCGGGTCAAGTAGCCTGCCGGGAGGTGCCCGGTCCGCCCGGCACGCCGCGTGAAGGAGACGAAGGACCCGATGAGACCTGCTGTGCGCCCGGTCGTCCGACTGCTGGGGCAGGTGTGGTTGTGGCCCGCGCTGGTGATGCTGGCGGTGGGCGGGTACCGGCTGGGGACGCCGGACCTGTGGCGGGACGAGATAGCGACCTCGACGGTGGCCACCCGCTCGCTGGGCGACCTGCTGCGGCTGCTCCAGCACATCGACGCCAGCAACGGCGCGTACTACCTGCTGATGCACGGCTGGACGGCGGTCTTCGGCGACTCGACGGTGGCGCTGCGGATTCCGTCGGTGCTGGCCATGGCGGGCGCCGCCGCCTTCGTGGCGCTGACCGCACGGCGGCTGTTCGGCGGGCGGGTCGCCGCGGTCGGCGCCGGCCTGCTGTTCACGGTGCCTCCCCTGGTCTCCCGGTACGCCCAGGAGGCGCGCTCGTACGCGCTGGTGACCTGCGCGATCGCGGCCGCCACCTACTTCCTGCTGCGGGCGCTGGAGCGGCCGACGTGGCGGCGCTGGGCGCCGTACTGCGCGGCCATGGCCGTGGCCGGCGCGGGCCACCTGATCTCCTTCAGCACGCTGGCCGGGCAGGCCGCCCTGGTCGCGCTGCACCTGTGGCGCACCCGGGAGGCCCCGGACCGGCGGCTGCTGTGGCAGTACCCGCTGGCGGTCGCGGTCGCCGCGCTGCCCGTGCTGCCGGTGGTGCTGCTCGGCAGCAGCCAGTCGGACCGGCAGCTGGGCTGGATCACCACGCCGTCCCTCAGCCGCCTGGCCCACTTCGGCGAGCACCTGTTCGGCTCGGGACCGGTGTCCTACCTCTTCGTGCTGCTGGCCGTGCCGGCGCTGGCGCTGCCCGGCCGGCGGCTGCAGGCCTGGCAGGTGCTGCTGCTCGCCGAGCTGCCGGTGGTGAGCGTCTGGCTGGTGTCCCGCCTGGGCGGCACCTCGTACTTCATCGACCGGTACCTGCTGTTCACGGTGCCCGCCTGGGCGGTGCTGGCCGGCGGCGGGGTCGGGGCGGCGTACGGCGCGCTGGTGGCCCGCGCGCGCCGCGTCCCGGAGCCGCGGAGGGCCGTCGCGGCGGCCGGGCTGCTGGCGGTGGGGCTGCTCGCCGTTCCGGCCGTGGCGGCGCTGCCCGAGCAGCCCGCGGTGCGGTACGTCGGCTCGCACAACGGCTCGGAGGAGCCGTTCAAGGCGGCCGCCCGAACGATCGCCGCCGGTTACCGCTCCGGGGACGGGATGGCGGCCCCGCTGGGCAACCAGTCGTGGGCGATGGTCTGGCCGGGCGTCAGCCACTACCTGCCGTCGGACGTGCACCTGTACCCGGTGTTCGTCGCGCAGAGCGCCGACGACGCGGAGGACCTGTCGCCGACGCCCTGTGCGAAGCCCGAGGCGTGCCTGGGCCCGGTGTCCCGGATCTGGCTGCTGGTCCTCGGCGACACCTCCGACCCGCTGGGCACCATGCCGACGGACCAGGCGCAGGTGCTCCGCACCCAGTACGGGGACCCGGACGAGGTGACCCCGCTCGGCGGGTTCACGCTCGCGCTGCTCGACCGCGACACATAGGCCCGGCGCGGGACCGCGCGCCCGGCGCCGGGGTGGGGAACGAACGACGAAGGGGAGCCGGTGCGGACCGGCTCCCCTTCGTCGTTCAGCAGTTGAGCAGTTCAGCAGTTCCAGCGGTTCAGCGGTTCCAGCAGTTCAGCGATTCGGCTGTCCCGGCTGCCTCGACGGCTCACAGCGTGCGCAGCAGTCGGGACTGGATGGACGCCGGGTTGAGGTCGGCCTGGAGGGCCACCGGGACCTCCGCCTTGTTGTCGCCGGCGCCCACCCGCAGCACGCCGACCTCCTTGCCGGCCTTCTCGGTGTGGCCGATCTTCGACGCGTCCAGGGTGACCGTGCCGGAGATGCCCGGGAAGCCCGCCACCACCAGGTCCTTGGTCGCGACCAGCGGGACCTTGCCGCCGAGCCCGTCGTCGACCGAGCCGACGACGTCGCCCTGCTTGACCACGGTCTGGCCCGTCACGCCGTTCTGCGCGGCCTGGATCTGCTTGCCGCTGACCTTGAGCACGGTCGGCAGGATGCCGTCGTTCGCGGCGGGCGAGGTGGCCTGCTGCCCCAGGGTGACGCCGAGGATCAGCCGCTTCACGCCGCCGATCTCCTTGTAGGCGGCCCACATCAGGCAGCCGCCGGCCGGGGTGCTGGAGCCGGTCTTGACGCCGATCACCCCGGTCTTCGGGTTGATCAGGTTGTTGGTGTTGGGGATCCGCGTGTTGTTGAAGTTGGTCTCCGGGGTGGAGACGATCTGGCGGAAGATCTCGTCCTGCATGACCTGCTCGGCCAGCTTCAGCTGGTCCTTGGCGGTGGACTTGGTGTCCGCGTTGTAGCCCGCCGGGTCCGCGTAGATGGTGTTGGTCATGCCGAACTTGGCCGCGGTGTCGTTCATCAGCTTGACGAACGCGTCCTCGGAGCCGGAGTGGAAGCGGGCGAGCAGCCGGGCCACGTTGTTGGCCGACGGCAGCATCAGCAGCTCCAGCGCCTGGTACTCGGTGAGCACCTGGTTCTCGGTGAGCGTCACCTTGGACTCGTCGACGTTGCCGGACTCCTGCGCGGCCTGCTTGTCGACGACGATCTTCGGGCCGCTCTCCCCCTTCTTCAGCGGGAACTTCTGCAGGATCAGGTAGGCGTTCATCACCTTGGTGACGCTGGCGATCGAGGCCGGTGTCTCCTGGCCCGAGCTGCCGAGGCTGCCGACGCCGACCACCTCGGCTGCGGACTGGCCCTTGGCCGGCCAGGCGAGGTCCAACTGGTCACCGGAGAAGCTGTAGCTGCCCGTGGCGGTCATCTTCACCTTGGCGTCCGGCAGCGGACGCAGCAGCTGGGCCACCACGGCCACGCCGAGCACCACGGCGAGGAAGACGGTCCAGATGGTCGCCCGCTTGAGGGCGCGGCGCAGCGGCGAGACCGGGCGGGCGTTGAGGGAGGCCAGGACCTCCATCGCCTCCGCGGTGGTCTCGGGCGAGGGCAGCGGCACCGGAGCGGGCAGCGGCTCGGGCTTCGGCAGCGGCGGGACCGGCGGCACCGGCCGCGGGTCGGGATCGGGCAGCGGCTTCGGGGGCGGCACGGGGACGGGCACGGGCTTGGGAGCCGGCTTCGGCTCCGGCGACGGCTCGGGCTCGGGCGACGGCTCGGGCTCCGGGACGGGCCGGGGCTTCGGCTCGGGCACGGTGCCGGCCGACGCGGCGGCGACGGTGCGCGGCGGCGCGGGCTTCTCCGGCTTCTCGGCCTGCCCCGACTTCTGACCGGGCTGCCCGGTCTCGGTCAGCGCGACGGGGGAGGCGTCGGCGGCGGAGACGTCCTCGGAGGAGGTGCCCTCGTCGGGGGCGTCGTCGGTGCCCTCGGTGTCCTGGGCGCTCGCCGCCTTCTCGGGCTTCGCCGCCTTCTCGGGCTTCGCGGCCTTCTCGGGCCCGGCGGACTTCTCGTCCTTGCCCTTCGCGGTGGTGGGAGCGGCCTCGGCCTCGGCGGCTTCGGTCGCTGCCCCGGCAGCCGCGGTCCCGGCAGCCTCGGCCTCGGCAGGCCCGGTCCCGGCTTCGGCGGGCTCGACCGCCTTCGCCGGCGCCTTGGCGTCCGCCTTCTCCGGCGCCCGGTCCGCCGCCTCCTCCACCCCCGCCGCAGTGGTCCGCATGGCGAGACGCGGGTCGGCGGTGGGCGGGCGCTCGGCGGGCTCCTTCGCCGAGGCGGCGGCCGGAGCGGCCTTCCCCTTCTCCCCGTCACCACCGGAACTCGGCTTGCCCGCGGGCTTCACCAGCTCTTCGGGCAGCCGCAGCGCGGTGGTCTTGTTGTCCACCGGCAGTCGCAGCATCGTCGTCTTGCTGTCCACATCCCGGACGCGGAGCTGTACGGTCGAGGCACCCTTGGCCCCCGTCTCCGGAACCTCGTCCGGTGCCTTCGCGGCGCCCTCGGCGGACGACTCCGAGGATGGCTTCGCGGACGCCTTCGCGGGCGTCTTCGCGGGCGTCTTCGGGGACGCCTCCCCGGAGGTCTCCGCAGCGCTGTCCGAGGAGCCGCCCGGGAAGTTCCCGGCTGACGCCCCGGCAGCAGCCGGGCCGGAGCCGCCCCCGGCGGACCCGGCGGACCCGGCGGACCCGGCGGACCCGGCGACATCGGCCGCCGCACCGGTCCGTTCGCGTTCGCGGTCCTGCTCCCGCCCGCCGTCCCTCAGCACCCTGTCGGGGGACTCGCCCACGTATCCCAGCCTCCTCAACGCCCGGCGGGGCACCGGCGAACCCGATTTCGGGAAGCCGACGCCCCGCCCCGTGTACCTGTACAGTCTCCGCCACCGGCGGCCGTTCCCACCGCGCACACCCCGCCCGACCGGCCCTTATTGCCATCGCTCGGCCGCACCGCGGTCCGTTCACCGATCAGACGCCGGGCCCGCGGCCCCCGGTTCCGCGCCTTCACCGCAAGGTCACGATTCGGAGGCGTACTCGACAAGCCCGTGTGAGAGGCGTCACCCTGTCTCTCATCCACGCGGGGAGGCTTGGATGGGCAAGAGCCGCAGAACTGTTCCCGAGGAACTCTTGCTGCTCGCTTTGGACCCGACCACGGGTACCACGGCGCAGCCGCAGACCCTCGACCTCGGACTCGCCGGGGCCCAGCTCGTCGAGCTGTCCCTGGCCGGACGGATCGTACCGGAGGGAGACCGGATCGCTGTCGTGCTCGCACGGCCGACCGGTGACCCGACCCTTGACCACGCACTGGAACTGCTGCGCCGACGCGGCAGTCCGGTCCGCGCGGCGCACTGGATCGGCGGACCGCGGCTCGGGCTGCGGCAGACCTATCTGGCGCACCTGGAGCGCTGCGGCATGGTGACCGCCGTGGCGGGCCAGGTGTGCGGGGTGCTGCCGACGACCCGGTACCAGGCGTCCGACGACTGCACCAACGCCGCGATCAAGCAGCGGCTGGACACCGCGATCCGCACCGGCGTGCCGCCGGACCCGCGGACCGCGGCGCTCGCCGCGCTCGCTCACTCGGTGGGTCTGGGCAAGCACCTGTACCCGGGCAACGAGGGCCGGTCCTCGCGGTCGCGGCTGCGCGACCTGATCCGGTACGACCCGCTCGGCGGGATGGTCGCGCACGCCGTGATGGACGTGCAGAACGGCCTGCCGACGCAGCAGAACCGTTCTTCCCAGGGCCCCGGCCCCGGGTCCGCCCCTGCCACCGGCCGCTCCGGCGCCCGTACCGCGGGCCGGGGTTCGGGCGGGCGGGTCCCCGCCTCCCGGGTCGGCGTCCGCTGACCCGGGGACGCCGCGGCGGTCCGGTGACCGGAGCGGTCCGGCGTTCGGATCCGTCCGCTGTTCCGAACGGTCCGGTGACCGGAGCGGTCCGGCCGGTCCCCGGTGGACGGGCCGGCGCACGATACACCGTCCGACGCATCCGCGGGCACGCCTGACGGCGCGTGTCGCCCCGTCCGCGCCTCCGGGAGGCGCCGAGCGACCCGCCGCACGACCCGAACCACCGGCACCACCCGCGCCACAAGCACCGCGAGCACCACCAGAGGCAGCACCGAGGGGCGGTCGCCCCGCGACGCAAGTCGCCCGGCGACCGCCCCTCTTGCCGTCCCCGGAGGCCCGCAGCGGTCCGCTCCCACCCGTGCCAGGGGCATGTGCGGGGGCGGCCCCGAGGGGCGTCCGCCGCACTACCCGTCCGAGTCGTCCAGCCGCATTACCACCTGGGGGCTTTCGCTGTCTCGCGGAAGCACTTTTCCGATGATCTGTTCTACCGCGCTGCTGTGATTCCCCGGCGCCGACCTGGCCCAAGGTGACATGCTGCTCCAAGTCAGGGGGGTTGGTCCCAATGTCCGAAGTGTTCCGAGGACTGCCGTTCCAACGATCACGAGAGGTCCGGCCGGAGGTCGAAGTGTCCGCCAACGTCAATCCCACCGTCCGCCGCCGACGCCTCGGCTCCGAACTGCGCAAACTCCGCGAGGGCCTCGGCATGACGGCGGAGGAGGTCGCCGGCCGGCTGATGGTCTCCCAGTCGAAGATCAGTCGCCTGGAGAACGGCCGCCGCAGCATCAGCCAGCGCGACGTGCGCGACCTCTGCGACGTGTACAAGGTGGCCGACGACCAGATGCGTGCCAGCCTGATGGAGATGGCCAAGGAGTCGCGCCAGCGCGGCTGGTGGCACGACTTCAACGACATGCCGACCCCGTACAGCGTCTACATCGGGCTCGAAGCCGAGGCCTCCTCGATCCGCGCGTACGAGTCCTCCTTCGTCCCGGGCCTGCTGCAGACCGAGCAGTACGCCCAGGCCGTGGTCGAGGGCACCCAGCCGGACACCGACGCGAACGCCGTGCAGCGCCGGGTGCAGGTCCGGATGAAGCGCCAGGAGCGCGTCCACGGCGAGAACCAGCTGGGCAGCCTGTGGACCGTCATAGACGAGGCGGTGCTGCGCCGAGAGGTCGGCAGCAAGGGGGTGATGGCCCGGCAGCTGCAGCAGATGCTGGAGCTCAGCCTGCGCCCGAACATCACCATCCAGGTGATCCCGTTCTCGCACGGCGCGCATCCCGGCATGACCGGGACATTCTCCCTGCTGGAGTTCCCGGAGTCAGCCGATTCCACGGTTGTCTACTTCGAAGGTGTGACGAGCGATCTCTACCTGGAGAAGGAGGCTGATGTGCGCCGCTATACCGGTCTGTACGACTACCTGAGGGCGGCCGCACTCGGTGTCGCGGAGAGCCGGTCGCTGATAGCCGACATCGAAAAGGAATTCCACGAATGATCACCCCGTCCGAGCACGGAACCCGATGGCGCAAGAGCAGTCACAGCGGCGGCCAAGGCGCCTGTGTGGAGATCGCCCTCCCCGGCGCGGGGGAGGTGGCGGTCCGGGACTCCAAGGATCCCCGGGGACCCCATCTCCGCTTCTCGACCGAGGCCTGGAACGCCTTCGCCTCGGCGGCGGCGGCAGGCGGCTTCGGCGAGCTCCCGGGCTGACCCGCCCGAGCGGTTCCGTACCCGGACCAGTTGCCCGTAGCGGTGTCCGTCGCCCCTCGGCGGCCGTCGGCGCTACGGGCAACTTCCGTTCCAGGGGGCGGCCCCTGGGCCGGACATGGCCCAGCGGTCGGGGCCGGCTTGGGCGGTGCCTCAGTCCGTCACCGGGTAGCGGGCGCACCAGCCGGTGCCCTCCGCCGTCCGCCGGTCGTGCAGTTCGGCGCCGTGCATCAGTTCCAGCACGAAGTCGTCGGCGAGTTCGAGGATCGCGGCGCGCCCCTCGACTCCCGCCACCAGGCCCGGCGGCAGCGCGGTGTCCCCGTGCAGCACGCCGAGCAGGTTGCCGCAGATCGCCCCGGTGGAGTCGCTGTCCCCGGAGTGGTTGACGGCGAGCAGCAGGCCGGAGCGGACGTCGTGGGCGACCAGCGCGCAGTAGACCGCGATCGCCAGCGCCTCCTCGGCGACCCAGCCCTCCCCCAGCGCCTCGACCCGCTCCGCGGAGGGCTCGCCGGCCCGTACGGCGTCCAGCGCGGCCCGCAGCGCGGCGGTGGTCTCCTCGTGCCCCTGCCGCTCGGAGAGCAGGGCGAGCGCGAGGTGGACGCCCTCCTCCAGGGTGCCGCCGCGGGCCACCGACTGGATGACCACCGCGAACGCGCCCGCCGCGAGGTAGCCGGTGGGGTGGCCGTGGGTGAGTACCGAGCACTCGACGGCGAGCTGGAACACCAGGCCCGGCTCCCAGGTGGTGAGCAGCCCGAACGGCGCCGCCCGCACCACCGTGCCGCAGGCCTTGGAGTGCGGGTTCTTGGGCCGGTCGAGGGTGCCGAGCCGCTCGGCGTCGGGCCCGGTGAGGCCGGACAGGCAGCCCTGGCCGGGGGCGCGCTGGGCGTACAGCCACTCCTCGCGGCCGAGCCAGCCGAGGTCGGGGCGGCGCTCGTCCGGGCCCCAGTCGCGCTGGGTGGCGGCCCAGCGCAGGTAGGCCAGGTGCAGGTCGGTGGGCGGGTGCCAGCTGCCGGTGTCGCGCCGGATGTGGGCGCGGATGAGTCCGTCGACGGTGAACAGGCTGAGCTGGGTGTCGTCGGTGACGGCGCCGGTGCGCCCGTACGCGGGGACGTAGCCGGTGACGCCCTGCGGGCCGTACTGGGCCCTGATCTTCTCCAGCGCCTCGAACTCGACACCGGCGCCGAGCGCGTCGCCGATGGCCCCGCCGAGCAGGCAGCCCCGCACCCGGCTGCGGTAGTCCTGCTGCTGGGCGCGTGACCACAGTGGCATCACGACGGGGCGCCTTTCCTCGGAGCGGGGGCCGCGCACGACGCTCGGCCGGTCGCGCGCCCTCGCACTGTACTTCGACGGCCCGTACGGATCGACGGCATCCCTCGAACTGCAGTACCCGCTTCCGGCTCCCGCTCCCCGGAGCCCCCGCGCAGCCCCGGGCCCGGCCGCCGCGCGGGCGGCGGCCGGGACACCACGGGATCGCCGCCGGGGCACCGCGGGGTCAGTCCAGCACGGGCAGCAGCTCCGGCAGGTGCCCGTCCGAGGCCAGCGCCGCAGCCTGCCGCTCGGCCGGCACCTCGCCGTAGGTGGTGGTGCGCTGGCGGTGCGGGCGGCCCGCAGCCTCGGCGATCGCCCGCAGGTCGCGCACCGACTTGTAGCTGCCGTACGCCGAGCCGGCCATCCGCGAGATGGTCTCCTCCATCAGCGTGCCGCCCAGGTCGTTGGCGCCGGAGCGGAGCATCTCGGCCGCGCCCTCGGCACCCAGCTTGACCCAGCTGGTCTGGATGTTGGGGATGTGCGGGTGCAGCAACAGGCGGGCCATCGCCACCACCGCGCGGTTGTCCCGGGCGGTCGGGCCGGGCCGGGAGACGCCGGCCAGGTAGACCGGGGCGTTGGTGTGGATGAACGGCAGGGTCACGAACTCGGTGAACCCGCCGGTCCGCTGCTGGATCTGCGCGAGCAGCCGCAGGTGGCCGAGCCAGTGCGCCGGGGTGTCGACGTGCCCGTACATCATCGTGGAGGAGGAGCGGATGCCCAGTTCGTGCGCGGTGGTGACCACCTCGACCCAGGTCGCGGCCGGCAGCTTGCCCTTGGTGAGCACCCAGCGGACCTCGTCGTCCAGGATCTCGGCGGCGGTGCCCGGGATGGTGTCCAGGCCGGACTCCTTGGCCCGCTGCAGCCAGTCGCGGATCGACAGCCCGGTGCGGGTCGCGCCGTTGACCACCTCCATCGGGGAGAAGGCGTGCACGTGGATGCCGGGCACCCGCTCCTTCACCGCGCGGGCGATGTCGAAGTAGGCGGTGCCGGGCAGGTCGGGGTGGATGCCGCCCTGCATGCAGACCTCGGTGGCGCCCACCTCCCAGGCCTGCGCGGCCCGGTCGGCGACCTGCTCCAGGGAGAGGGTGTAGGCGTCGGCGTCGGTGCGGCGCTGGGCGAAGGCGCAGAAGCGGCAGCCGGTGTAGCAGACGTTGGTGAAGTTGATGTTCCTGGTGACGCAGTAGGTGACGTCGTCCCCGACGGCGTCGCGGCGCACGTCGTCGGCGATCCGGCAGAGCGCGTCCAGGGCCGGGCCGTCCGCGTGGAAGAGGGCCAGGGCGTGGTCGTCGGTCAGCTTCACCGGGTCGTCGGCCGCCACCGCCAGGGCCTCCCGCAGGTCCCCGGCGAGGCGCTCGGGCGCGCCCTGCGCGAGCACCTGCTCGCGCAGCACCTCCCAGTCGCCGTACACGTCCTCGAAGTCGGCGCGTCGGTCGCCGGTGCGGCCCTCGGTGTCGATGGTGGCGTGCAGGTCGGTCCGGCCGTACGACGCCGGCAGGTCCTCCGGCTCCTGCCAGGGCAGGCCGCGAACCACCGCGTCCGGGTTCGCCAGGCCGGTCTCCGGGTCGGCCAGGGCGCGGACGTGCGGCAGCACCCGCGGGTCCAGCCAGGGCTCACCGCGGCGCACGTACCCGGGGTAGACGGCGAGGCGCTCGCGCAGCTCGAAGCCGGCCGCCGCCGACCGCTCGGCCAGGCGCTCGATCTGCGGCCAGGGGCGCTCGGGGTTGACGTGGTCCGGGGTGACCGGGGAGACCCCGCCCCAGTCGTCGACGCCGGCCTCGATCAGCCGCTCGAACTCGCCGTCCACCAGGTTCGGCGGGGCCTGGAGGCAGGCGGCCGGGCCCATCAGGTGCCGGGCCACCGCCACGGTGGCGACCAGCTCGTCGAGTTCGGCGTCCGGCATGCCGCGCATCGCCGTGTCCGGCTTGGCGCGGAAGTTCTGCAGGATCAGCTCCTGGACGCCCTGGTAGGCGCGGGAGACCTTGCGCAGCGCGAACAGCGACTCGGCGCGCTCCCGGTACGTCTCGCCGATACCGATCAGCAGGCCGCTGGTGAACGGGACCGAGCTGCGCCCGGCGTCCTCCAGCACCCGCAGGCGGACGGCGGGTTCCTTGTCCGGGGAGCCGAAGTGCGGACCGCCGGGCTCGCTCCACAGCCGGGTGGCGGTGGTCTCCAGCATCATGCCCATCGAGGCGGAGACCGGCTTCAGCCGCTGGAAGTCCGTCCAGCTCAGTACCCCGGGGTTGAGGTGCGGCAGCAGACCGGTCTCCTCCAGGATGCGGATCGACATCGCCCGCACGTAGGCGATGGTGTCGTCGTAGCCGTGCGCGTCCAGCCACTCGCGGGCCTCGGGCCAGCGGTCCTCCGGCTTGTCGCCGAGCGTGATCAGGGCTTCCTTGCAGCCGAGTTCGGCCCCGCGCCGGGCGACCTCCAGCACCTCGTCGGGGGACATGAACATCCCGTGGCCGGCCCGGCGCAGCTTGCCGGGCACGGTGGCGAAGGTGCAGTAGTGGCACTTGTCGCGGCACAGCCGGGTGAGCGGGATGAACACGCTCTTGGAGTAGGTGATGACCCCGGGGCGGCCGGCCGCCTCCAGGCCGGCGTCGCGCAGCCGGGCGGCGCTGGAACAGAGTCCGCGCAGGTCCTCGCCCCTGGCTTGCAGCAGTACGGCGGCCTCGGTCACGTCGAGGGCGACGCCGTCCCTGGCGCGGCGCAGGGCGCGGCGCATCGCGTTCACGGTCGGGGGGTTGCTTGCGTCCGTGGCGGTTCCGTCCATGGCGCGACCCTACGCCAGCGGTGGTACTCCGGGATGAGTAACCCTGAGGCCGTATCAGGGTCGACATACCCACGAAGGCCAACCCGATGTGGCCCTGCAGGGCGATGACGGCGGCGGCGCGGCATCCTCTAATGGAAGGGCAAGGCCAAGCGCACGTGTTCGCAGAGGAGTTGAGTACGCCATGACCAATGAGACGGCGACGGGGGACGAGCTGGACGGCGGCGTGCCGTACCGCTCGCGGCGGCGCGTGCTGGTGCGCGCCGCGGTGCCGCTGGCGGTGGCCGCGGTGATCGCCGCGGGGGTCGGGCTGGTGCCCGCGCTGGCCGCCGACTCCCCGCCCGACCTGCCGACCCTGACCGCCGAACAGGTGGTCGCGAAGGCCCTCGGCTCCGAGGCCCAGAGCCTGTCCGGGACGGTCTCGGTCAGCACCGACCTCGGCCTGCCCACCCAGCTGCTGGGCGCGGCCGGCGGGATCGGCGCGGCCGCGGGCGGCCACGGCGGGGACGGCGCGAGCGCGTCGGCGGACCCGCAGGCCAAGCTGCTCGGCCTGCTCGGCGGGGACCGCACGCTGCGGGTCGCGGTGGACGGCCCGGACCACCAGCGGGTCGACATGATGGAGAACATGGCCGGCTACACCGTCGTCCGCAACGGCGACCAGGCCTGGGCCTGGGACAGCTCGACCAACAGCGCCGTACACCTGACCGGCCGGGCCGGCGACAAGCACCCCGCGGCCCCGCTGTCCCAGCTGCCGACCACCCCGCAGGAGGCGGCCCGGCAGTTCCTGACCGCCAGCGCCGGCACCACCTCCGTCACCGTGGCCGGAACGGCCAACGTGGCCGGGCAGAAGGCCTACCAGCTGAGCGTGAAGCCGACCCAGAGCGGCTCGACCGTCGCCGAGGTCCGGATCGCGGTGGCCGCCGACAACGGCGTGCCGCTCGCGGTGGCGGTGAAGTCCACCGACGGCACCACCGTGCTGGACGTCCACTTCACCGACGTCTCCTTCGCCAAGCCGGCCGCCAAGACCTTCGACTTCGCACTGCCCAAGGGCGCCAAGGTGACGGAGCAGAAGGCGGACGGGGCCGCGAAGGAGCACGGGGCCGCGGCCGACACCGCCAAGGGCGGCCACGACGGCACGAACGTGATCGGCGAGGGCTGGACGGCCGTGTTCACCTCGCAGGTGCCCGGCGCCCCGGTCGCCGCGCCGAAGGGGGACGGCAAGCACGGCGGCCGCGCCCCGGTGAACCCGCAGGGGCTGATGAAGTCGCTCGGCAAGCAGGTCGACGGCGGCACCCTGATCAGCACCAAGGTGCTCAACGTCCTGCTCACCGACGACGGCCGGGTCTTCGCCGGCGCGGTGACCCTGCCGGTCCTGCAGCACGCCGCCGGGGTGAACTGACGGATGACCGGGACTCCCGTAACGGGGGACGTTACGGAGTCGGCCGGGGGTCCGGGCGCCGAGTCGCGCCCGGCCCCCGTTCCCGTTCCGCCCTCCTCCGCCGCCGCCACTCCCTCGGCCCCGGCTTCCCTTCCCGGCTCCGGCTCCGACGACGTGATCAGCACCCGCGGCCTGACCAAGCGCTTCCGGGGCGGCCAGCTCGCTGTGGACGGCCTGGACCTGGCCGTGCCGCGCGGCTCCGTCTTCGGCTTCCTGGGCCCCAACGGCTCCGGCAAGACCACCACCATCCGGATGCTGATGGGCCTGATCGCCCCCACCTCGGGCGTGGCCGCCGTCCTCGGCGAGCCGATGCCGCAGTCCGTGGCCACCGTGCTGCCCCGGGTGGGTGCCCTGATCGAGGGCCCCGCGCTGTACGGCTTCCTCTCCGGCCGGGACAACCTGGTCCGCTTCGACGCCGCCGACCCGACCGCCGACCCGCGCACCCGGTCGCAGCGCGTCGACGCGGCACTGGAACGGGTCGGGCTGGCCGCGGCGGCGGGCAAGAAGGCCCGCGCGTACTCGCTCGGCATGAAGCAGCGCCTCGGCCTGGCCTCCGCGCTGCTGCAGCCGCGCGAGCTGCTGGTGCTGGACGAGCCGACCAACGGGCTGGACCCGCAGGGCATGCGGGAGATCCGGGCACTGGTGCGGGAGGTCGCGGCGGAGGGCACCACGGTGTTCCTCTCCTCGCACCTGCTGGACGAGATCGAGCAGGTCTGCACCCACGCGGCGGTGATGTCGCGGGGCCGGCTCGTGGTGCAGGGCACCGTCGCGGAGCTGGCCGCCCGGGCGCAGGGCCGCCTGGTGGTCCGCACCCCGGACGTGGCGCAGGCCGCCGAGGTGCTGGCCGCCCACCAGGTCGCCGCCCTGGTGCCCGGGGAGGGCCGGGTGGACGGCGAGTTGGGCGACCGCGGCGACGAGGCGCTGCCCAAGCTGTGCGCGGCGCTGGTCGAGGCCGGGGTGCGGGTGCAGGGCTTCGGGCTGGAGCGGGGCACGTTGGAGGACGCCTTCGTGGCGCTGACCGGGGAGGGCTTCGATGTCGCGGGCTGAGGCGCCGGCGCTGCGCACGGGCAGGCGGCCGCAGACGGCGGCCGGGTTCCTGGCGCTGTTCCGCAACGAGCTGCACCTGACCTTCCGCCGGCTGCGCACCAAGGTGCTGCTGGGGATCCTGGCGGTGCTGCCGGTCCTGATCGGGGTGATCGTCAAGCTCAACACGGACGGTCCGCACGACGGCGGCGGCGGTCCGAGCTTCATCGCACAGACCACCCAGAACGGGCTGTTCCTGGTCTTCACCGCACTGGCGGTGGCACTGCCGGTCTTCCTGCCGATGACGGTCGGCGTGGTCGCCGGGGACTCGGTGGCGGGCGAGGCGGCCACCGGGACGCTGCGCTACCTGCTGGTCGCCCCGGCCGGGCGGACCAGGCTGCTGGCCGCCAAGTTCACCGCCGGGCTGGTGTTCTGCCTGGCCGCGACGGCGGCGGTCGCGGCGGCCGCCCTGGCCACCGGCGCCGCGCTCTTCCCGCTCGGCGAGGTCACGCTGATCTCCGGGGACACCATCGGCTTCGCCGACGCGCTGCTGCGCGCGGTGCTGGTGGCCGGCGTGGTCGCCGCCTCGCTGGCCGGGCTGGTGGCGATCGGTCTGTTCGTCTCCACGCTGACCGGCAGCGGCATCGCGGCGATGGCCGCCACGGTCGGCCTGGTGATCACCGTCCAGATCCTGGACGCCTTCCCGCAGCTGGACGCGATCAGGCCGTTCCTGTTCACCCACTACTGGCTCAGCTTCGCCGACCTGCTGCGCGAGCCGATGTACTGGGACGGCGTGCTGAAGGACCTCGGGCTGCAGGCCGCCTACGTCGCCGTGTTCGGCACGGCGGCCTGGTCGCGCTTCGCCAGCCGGGACATCAGCGCGTGAGGACCGTCGGCGGGTGACGGCCGTCGGCGGGTGACGGCCGTCGGCGGGTGACGGCCGTCAGCGCGTGACGGTCGCCTTCGCCATGTCCACCGGTGCGGGCTGCGGCACGGCCGCGGCCCGCGCCGCGCGGTCGGCCCGCACCTGGCGCAGCGCGTCCCAGGTGAGCAGCGCGAGCGCGGCCCAGACCAGGCCGAAGCCGGCCCAGCGGGCGGGCGGCATCGACTCGTGGAAGACGGCGACGCCGATCAGGAACTGGAACACCGGCGCCAGGTACTGCAGCAGTCCGAGCACCGTCAGCGGCACCCGGACGGCGGCCGCGCCGAAGAACAGCAGCGGGATCGCCGTGATCACGCCGCTCAGCATCAGCAGCCCGGAGTGGCCCCAGCCGTACGAGCCGGCCACCGTGTGCCCGAAGGTGCCGCGGCCGCTGACCTCCAGGTAGACCAGGTAGGCGAGGGCGAACGGGAACATGAAGGCGCTCTCCGCCGCCAGGCTCTCCACCCCGCTCAGCCCGACCTTCTTCTTCAGCAGGCCGTAGGTCGCGAAGGAGAGCGCCAGGGTCAGCGCGATCCACGGCAGCTGCCCGTACGCGACGGTCAGCACCGCGACGGCGAGCGCGCCGATGCCCACCGCCGTCCACTGCGCGACGCGCAGCCGTTCCTTGAGCACCAGCACGCCGAAGCCGATGGTGACCAGGGGGTTGATGAAGTAGCCGAGGCTGGTCTCGACGACGTGCCCGGCGTTGACGCCCCAGATGTAGACGCCCCAGTTGACGGAGATCACGGCGGCCGCGGCGGCCAGCATGGCGAGCCGGCGGGGCTGGCGCAGCAGCGGGCGTATCCAGCCCCAGTGGCGCTGGGCGACCAGCAGCAGGACCACCGCGACCAGGGACCAGACCATGCGGTTGGCCACGATGTCGTCGGCGGCGCCCGGCTCCAGCAGCGGCCAGAACAGGGGGAAGAGCCCCCAGATGCCGTAGGCCGCGAAGCCGTACCAGAGGCCCCGGCCGTTGTCCTGCTGGTCTGTCTGTGGCATGGCCGGGTGCCCTTCCGCGCGCGTGTGGTGGAGGCGACGGTAGCGGGCGGAAGGGCGGACTGTCATCTCCGTTTCCGTATTTTGGTCATGACAGTGCTTGAATGCTGGACGTTCCCGGCATCCGGGCCGGTCGGACGGGTGGCTCGTCCCCGCGGTTCAGGCGTTCCCCGCGGTTCAGGCGTTCCCCGCGGTTCAGGCGTTCCCCGCGGTTCAGGCGTTCCCCGCGGTTCAGGCGTTCAGCGCGGCCCGGACCGACTCGGCGAGCGGAACGGTCGGGCGGCCGATCAGCCGGGCCAGGTCGCCCGGGGTGCCGGCCAGCTCGCCGCGGGCGATTCCCGCGTCCACGTCGACCAGGGCCGCGGCGAAGCCCTCCGGCAGGCCCGCGCCGACCAGGACCGACAGGTGCTCGGCCGGGGCGACGTCCCGGTGCCCGACCGGCTTGCCGGAGACCTTCGCCAGCTCGGCGGCCAGCTCGGGCAGGCTCCAGGCGGTGTCACCGCTCAGCTCGTACACCGCGTTCACGTCCTCGCCCAGCAGGACGGCGACCGCCGCGTCGGCGTAGTCCCGGCGCGGGGCGGTGGCGATCCGGCCCTCCCCGGCGCTGCCGAGCACCACGCCGCGGGCCACCGTGCCGGCCGCGTCGCCCAGGTAGTTCTCGGTGTACCAGCCGTTGCGCAGGAAGGCGTACGGCAGACCGGAGGCGAGGATCAGCTCCTCGGTCGCCCGGTGCTCGTCGGCCAGTCGGAAGGTGGCCGCGCCCGGTGCGCTCGTGTAGGCGAGCAGTGCGACCCCGGCGGCCGCGGCGGCATCGACCACGGCCCGGTGCTGCGGGATCCGGCGGCCGACCTCGCTGCCCGAGATCAGCAGCACGCGGTCGCCGGCGGCGAAGGCCCCGGCGAGCGTCTGCGGCTTGTCGTAGTCGACCACGCGGACGTCCACACCGCGCGCGGCCAGGTCGGCGGCCTTCTCGGCGGAGCGGACGGCGGCCACCACCTCGCTCGCGGGGACCCGGGCCAGCAGGCCCTCGACGACGAGACGGCCGAGCTGGCCGGTGGCACCGGTGACGACATACATGGTGATGCTCCTCAGGGGTTCTTCGGGATCTGCGGGTGCTCCGTCGGGATCCGGTGGGGCTGTGGCGGGATCCGGTGGGGCTCTGGCCTCGAAACTCACCCTAGAGGTGGCACTAACCTTTCGAAAGTACGCACTTCAAAGTAGGGTACTGACATGAAGGTAAGCGAGCAGTTGAGGGAGCTCCCCCCACCGAACGTCTTCGACCGGATGTGCCCCTCCCGCGGCGTGCTGGAGCACGTCACCAGCCGGTGGGGGGTCCTGGTCCTCGGCGCGCTGCGCGAGCGCGGCTACCGGTTCAGCGAGCTGCGGCGGCAGGTGTCGGGCGTCAGCGAGAAGATGCTCGCCCAGACCCTCCAGACGCTGGAGCGGGACGGCTTCGTGCTGCGCGAGGCGCACCCGGTGATCCCGCCGCGCGTCGACTACAGCCTCACCCCGCTCGGGCGGGAGGCCGCGGAGCTCGTCGCCGCGCTGGCGCACTGGTCGGAGCGGCGGGTGCCGGCCGTGATCACGGCACGCGACGAGTACGACGCCCGGGCCGCCGGCGCGTGAGCGGGCCGGCGGGCAAGCGGGCGGGCGGGCCGCCGCCGGTGCCTGACGGCTGCCGCTTGGGCGATGAGGTCTACCGCTGCGCGATGAGGGCTTCCAGGCCGTCCAGGACACGGGCCAGGCCGAAGGCGTAGGCGTGGTCCGGGCTGTACGCCCCGCCGTGCGCCTCGCCCGCGGCGGCGCCGACCCGGGCCGCCACCGGGTAGCGCTCGGGGTCGAAGACCCGGGCGAGCAGCCCGGCGTTGGCCGCCCACCACTGCTCGTCGGTCATCGCGCTGTCCTGCCGGGCGGCGCGCTCGTCGGCGGCCATCCGGGCGCAGGTCTGGACGAAGCCGAGCAGGTGGGTCAGCGCGGCGTCCAGCTCGACGTCGGGCAGGCCGGTGCCCTCGACGGCGCGCAGCTCGTACTCGTACTTGGCCATCAGGCCGGGGCCGAGCGGCGGGCGGCTGGTGGAGACGGCGGCGACCCAGGGGTGGGCGCGGTGCAGCGCGCGGTTGTCGTCCGCGACGGCGGCCACCCGGGCGCGCCAGCCGTCGTCGGCGGGAGTGCTGCGGGGCATCGTCGCGTAGACGGAGTCCAGCATCAGGTCGAGCAGCTCGGCCTTGCCGGGCACATAGGTGTAGAGGGCCATCGGGGACACCCCGAGCTCCTGGGCGACCCGGCGCATGGTCACCGCGTCCACGCCCTCGGCGTCCGCGAGAGCCACCGCGACGGCGGCGATCTCGGCGGTCGAGCGCGCCTGCCGGGGCCCGCGCCGGCCGGGCTTCTCCTCGGCGGTGAGCCCCCAGAGCAGGGCGAGGGTGCGCGCCGGGTCTCCTGCGCTGCTGCGGTCGGTGGCCATGGCAGCCATCGTTTCACGCATCGACCGGGGCCCGGCACGGCACGGGCCGCTACCGTCTCCCCCATGACCAGCCCTGAGCCGCTCCCCGGTACGGACACCGCGCAGACCCTCCGCCGGCGGGTCACCTGCCGACGGTGCCACCGGCCGTTGCACGATCCGGAGTCGCGGATGCTGCGGCTGGGGCCGGAGTGCCGCGACCCGGCGGAGCGGGTCGCCCGGTTCGACGTCGACCAGGACCCGCTGCCGGGCATCGGGTAGCGGGGCCGGCTTCGGCCGGCGGGGCGGCTGCGACTGCGACTGCGACTGCGGAGCCTTCGGTCGGCGGGACGGCTCCGACTCCCGCCGACTCCGGTCGGCGGGACCGCGCGGGACCCTCGGTCTGCGGACCGTCCGGCCCGGCGGCGGGGGCGTCAGCCGCGGCCGAGGAACCGGCCGAGGAAGCCCGGGCGTTGCGGCTCGGGGGCCGGTTCCGGCTCCGGATCGGCTTCCGGCTCGGGTTCGGGCACCGGGGCGGGCCCGGGTTCCGGCGCGTGGGTGCCGTCCTCGGCGCGGATGGCCGCCCGCGCGAGGTCGCGGTCGGCGGGCGACACCCAGGGCGCGGCGAGCACGAGTCGGCACACCGAGCGCAGGATCGTCACCACCCGCACCCGCCGGGCGTCGACGCAGTAGTGCAGCCGACGCCGGAGCTGGGCGGCGATGTCCGCGCGGGCCTCCGGGTGCGTCCAGCCGATCGCGACCAGCGCGAAACCGGCCGCCTCGGTGACCCAGTCCTCCGGTCCGAGCAGCAGGTCGAGCAGCACCCGGCGGCGGTCCGACTCCGGCCACGGCTGGTCGGTGCGGTGGTGGGCGATGCCGAGGCAGGCGAAGGCCTGGACGGCGCGCACCCACAGTTCGGGCTGGTGGGCGAGCAGGGCCCGGCCGAGTTCGTCCTCGCGCGGCAGCGGCGGGTGCACCAGGACGCCGAGCAGGTCGTCGAGCGACAGTCCGGCGAGGCGGACGGCCTCGTCGTAGACGGCCGGGACGGTCGGCCAGACGATGCCGACGACGGCGCGGACGAGTTCGGCGCTCTCCGGCGCGGGCGGGGCGACGGCGGGTCTGGGGTCGGTGCCGTCGGTGCCGCCCCAGGTCCAGACCCGGGTGACGGTCGCGGTGAGCGGCCGCCGGGGGTCGGGTTCGTCGACGGACCGGTAGGCGACGGTGCAGCGCGGCAGGGCCAGGTGGAGGGCCAGTTGCGAGCTGGGCGGTTCGAGGGTGGAGACCTCGCAGTCGACCGCGGTGTCGGGACCGGTGTCGGGTGCCGCGAGGACCTGGTGCAGCAGGTTGACGGTGGCCTCGGACGTGCCGGGGACCATGCCGAGCCAGGGCTCCCGGTGGCTCAGCCGCGCCAGGAGGTCCGGCGCGTACTCGTGGTCGGGGTGGTCGCGGTGGTGGTCGGCGAGGCCGAGCAGGTGTACCGGGTCGCCGTCCAGGGCGTGGCGCAGCCCGTACCGGGCCGGGGCCGCCTTGGGGTGGTCGGGCTCGGTGGCGAGCACCCGGTCCAGCCAGGGCAGGCCCTCGGCGGGGCGGCCGAGGACGCCGTACAGCTCGGCGACGTCGACGGCGAGGTAGCTGCTGGAGTTGTCCCGGTCCGGCGTGACCCTGGCCAGTTCGGCCTCCCAGACGGCGAGCGCCCGCTCGGGGTGGCCGTCGGCGCGCAGGGCGTTGCCGAGCATCACGGCGGGCAGGTAGCCGGGGGCCGCGCGGTGGGCCCGCTCGGCGAGTTCGACGGCGTGGGCGGTGGCGCCGAGGCGACGGGTCAGCCCGGAGGCCATCGCCAGCAGCAGCGCGTGGTCGCCGTGGCGGTCCAGCACGGCCAGTACGAAGGCGTCGAAGGGCCTGACGGCTTCGGCGAGTTCTGCGGGGAGCGGGTCGGGCAGCGCGGCGGCCGCGCGGGCCACCGCCTGGGCGACGGCGTCCGGGTCGACCAGGCCCGGCAGGTCCTCGCGGGCCAGCCAGGCGGTGTGCGCCCAGGGGCGGGCCGGCTCGTGCCGGATGGCGGAGGCGAGCAGGCCGACGGCGGTGTCCCAGTCCCCGGCGGCGGCCTCCACGTGGGCGCGGCAGACGACCGTGCCGAGGTACACCTCGCCGTCCAGCGGGAACAGCTCGCGGGCGGCCGCCGCGCCGCCGGCAGCGGCGCACAACTCCGCCAGGGCTTCGTGCAGTTCGGGCAGCTGGGGGTCGGCGAGGATGGCGTCGGAGAGGTGGTCGGCGGCGTGGTCGAGCTCGCCCGAGTCGATCGCCAGCCGGGCGACGGCGACCTCGCCCTCGGCCGCCAGCCGCTCGTCGCCCTCGTCGTCGGTGTGACCGCCCATGCCCTGCCCCCCGGGTTGCGTCGTCTCGCTCCGGAGGAGGCTATCCGGTGCTGGCGGTGGTGCCGCGACCAGCTCGCCGGAGGTGCGCGTCCAACTCCTCGATCGGATAAGCCTCTTACGAGTGGCCTGGACCTCCAGGGGGTTCAACCCGCAGGGACCACCCAGCACGATGGCCGAGGCGCTTCGCAGCCGAAGAGACACTCCGGGCACTGCGCCGACTCCCCCTTCCCCCGTACCGATCGAGGGCACCGTGAAGCTTTCGCGCACCCTCTCGGCGGCCGCCTCGGCCGCCGTCCTGAGCACCCTCGCCCTGGCCGGCCGGACCGCCCCGGCCTCCGCCGCCGGCTCGTTCGTGGTCAGCGAGGCCCAGTTCGACACGATGTTCCCGAGCCGGAACGCCTTCCACACCTACAAGGGCCTGGTCGACGCCCTGAGCGCCTACCGAAGTTCACCACCACCGGCGACGACGCCACCCGCAAGCGCGAGGCCGCGGCCTTCCTCGCCAACGTCAGCCACGAGACCGGTGGCCTGAAGTACGTCGTCGAACAGAACACCGCCGACTACCCGCACTACTGCGACGCGTCACAGCCGTACGGCTGCCCGGCCGGCCAGTCCGCGTACTACGGCCGCGGACCGCTGCAGCTGAGCTGGAACTTCAAACGGCGCCGATCCGTCCGACCTCCTGCCGCTGGCCGAGGAGTCGATAGGCCTCGCCCGCCGGGTGCACGCGGCGGGCGAGCGGCTGTACTGCTGGATCTGCCTGTAGCGGCGGCCGCGTTCGACGCCGAGTGGCCCCGGATCCGCACCGAGCTGCCCGGGTCCGGCGGTTCGCCCGGGACGCGACCGCCCCGGCATGCTCCGGAAGTTGCCGCGCGTGCCACGTCTCCACAGGTCAGAGGGCCGACCACCCGCATCGCCGCCACCGGGCCGACGCTACGATCAGCCCGGCTCACGACGCTCCCGGGTGGTCGGGGGCGAGCCGCTCGAACGGGGGACTCAAGGATGGAATCCGACACGACCGGCACCGCCGACCGGACCGAGGGCATCGACGCCGCCGATACGGGCAACGACACCGCCGACACGGGCAACGACCGGCCGGGCCTCAAGCTGGCGGCCGTGGTGGCGCTGGCCGCCGGTGTCCTGGCCGGTCTGTGGGGGCTGGGGTTCCTCGACACTCCTCCGAAGCCGGAGGACAAGCCCGTCGAGTGCGCCGCCCCCGGGCCCACGGATCAGCCGGGGTACCCGAGCCTGTGCGCCGCGCTCGACCGCCCCGACCTCCCGGCCCTGCTGGGTACGCCCGAGGACCGCGTCACGACCGCGCACCCGGCTCCCCTCGCCTTCGGCAAGGACGTCATGGTGGAGGTGCGGCTGAAGCACACCGTCGTGAGCCTCATGGACAGCAACACCTCGGTCCAGGACATGATCGGCATGCCCCAGTTCTTCGCCAAGCCGGCCACCGTCCTCGGCCACCCCGCCGTGACCTACTCGTCCAGTGCGACGGTGCTCGGCCCCGAGATGAAGTCCGGCCCCGCCACCCGCAACCTCGTCGTCGCCCAGGACCCGAAGGCCCCCGGCGGCCGGGCCTTCGAGTTCGCCGTCTTCCGCCAGGACGACCTGGCCCCCGACGAAGCGGCCCTGAACCGCCTCGCCGAAACGGTACTGCCCACCCTCCCGGGATGGGTCGCGGCCCCGTAGCCCGCGCGGCGGATCGGCGCAGGAGGCCGGTCGGGCCGACGTCCTGCGCCGGAGCGGCCGACGGGCCGAGGACCCGGTGGCGAGACCGGCGGCGCCTCGTCCACCTGAATATTTCTCTCCCTGAAATATTCAGGTGGACGAGGATGTTCCGGGTAGACGTCGGCGCGGGAGGTCCGCGCGAGGCTGGAAGGAGTACAGCGCCGTGCGCGTCGAGATCTGGAGCGACATCAACTGCCCGTGGTGCTACATCGGCAAGGCCCGGTTCGAGCGGGCACTGGCGGCGTTCCCGCACCGCGAGGAGGTGGAGGTCGTCCACCGCTCCTTCGAGCTGGACCCGCGCGCGCCGCACGAGGCGCGGCCGGTCGTACCGCTGCTCGCCGCCAAGTACGGGATGAGCCTGGAGCAGGCCGAGGCCGCGGAGGCGCGGATCGCCGAGAACGCGCACGCCGAAGGCCTGCCGTACCTGCGCGAGGGGCGCGACGCGGCGAACTCCTTCGACATGCACCGCCTGCTGCACTTCGCCGAGGAGCACGGCCGGCAGGACCTGCTGCTGGACGCCCTGTACCGGGCGAACTTCGCCGAGGAGCGCTCCGCGTTCGACGCGGGCCGACTGGTCGAACTGGCCGTGGAGGCCGGCCTGGACGGCGGGGCCGCAGCCGCCGTGCTGGCCGATCCGGAGGCGTACGCGGAGGCGGTGCGCGAGGACGAGACCACGGCGAGCGCGATGGGGGCGACGGGCGTGCCGTTCTTCGTCCTGGACCGGCGGCTCGGAGTCTCGGGCGCCCAGCCCGCGGAAACGTTCACCCGCGCGCTGGAGCAGGCCTGGGAGAGCCGGGTCGCGTTGCCGCTGACGCCGCTCACTCCCGAACGGTGAGGCCCGCGGAGCAGGAAGTCGGCCCGGCCGATTTCCTGCTCCGGGGTGATCAGCGGTCCAGGGAAACGAGGAACTCCGGCCGAAGTCGCCAAGGACTGCCGTCCTCGGTCTCCACCTGGTAGACGGGCCCGACGCGACCGCCGTCGCGGTCGTCACGCTCGATGACGCATCCGAGCACCACACCCCGGGTGCCCAGGACCTCCGGGCCCAGGTGCCCGAGTTCCGGACGGGGCGGATCCGGGGTGGTCAGTTCCACCCGCTCGCCGTGGGCCAGCGCGGCCTGCTCGGGCCAGGAATTCGTCATACCGAGAGGCTAAGCCGCCCCCACCGGGCGGTTCAGCCCACACCGACCCCGTTGGTCTGGGAGAGCGGGAAGCAGCCGGGAGTCTCCTTGGTCAGCGAGATCTCCAGACTCCCGACGGCGTTCGGGTGGAGCCCGTCCTTGGGAGCGGTGTCGAGCAGCAGCAGGCTCTCCCCCGGCGGGATGGCGGCGGGGTGCAGGATCGAGATGCGGCCGTTCGCGGGGTCCAGCGACATCACCGACTCCAGTCGGCTGCTGTCGGTGGCCACCGGGGTGTGGCAGGAGGCCGAGGGCGTCATCACCAGCGCGGGCACGCCCACCGAGCGCAGGGCGTCCTGGAGCCCGGACCACTCGGCGCCGATCAGCTGGAAGGAGACGGTGCCGTCCTGGTGGGGGGTCACCGTGTAGGAGGCGGTGGTGAGCTGCACCGCGGTCGAGCCGCCACCGGCCGAGTGCGGGGCGACGGAGCCGGCCTGCGGCGCGGGGGCCACGCCGGAGGCGCCGCCGTGCGGCATCAGGACGACCGCAGTGGTCGCGGCGGCCAGCCCGAGGCCGGTCGCCACCAGCCTGCGGGTGTAGCGCGGCCGGACCCTGGCGGTGGTGCCCGCGACGGGCAGGTTTTCGGCACGGGCGGCGAGTTCGGCGCCGAGCTTCTGCTGGAAGTGCAGGGGCGTGGTCACGAGGCGGCCTCCAGGAGAACGTTCAGGGACGTGCTGGTGGTGGTGGTCTGCGGGACGACCTTCTGCAGTGCCTTGCGGGCCCGGTGCAGCCGCACCCGGGCGGTGGCCGCGCTGATGCCCAGCGCCCTGGCCGCCTCACGGACGGCCAGCCCGTCGACGGCCACCAGGTCCAGCACCGCGCGCAGCGGCTCGGACAGGGCGGCGTGCCTGCCCGCCAGCCCACGGGCCTCGCGCTCCGCGTCGATGCGCCCCTCGATCGCGGACACGTCCTGGTCGTCCAGCAACCGCTGACCGGCGATCCTGGCCACCGCGTCGCGTTCCCGGACACTGCCGCGGAAGTGCGAGGCCAGGACGTTGCGGGAGATGCCGTACAGCCAGGCGACGGGCGCGCCGCGCCGGGCGTCGTAACTGTCGGCCTGCTCCAGCGCCGTCAGGAAGATGTCGGCCGTCAGATCGGCCGCCAGGTGGGCACTGTCCGTGCGCCGCGTGACGAAGCCGAGCACGGTGTCGAACTGCTGCTGGTAGAACACGGCGAACGCCGCCGGGTCACGCGAGGGTGGTGCTATCAGGTGCTCCGCTGACACGGATGACTCCTTGGGACGACGCGCACTTCCTTACGTCTCTACTTGGCTCCGGCGGTCCAAGGCGTTACACGCGACCCTTCCGGCGGCCCGGGACCTCCTCGACCCGGACCGGCCGTACCGCGGATCTCAGTCGTAGAAGTACTGGCGGAGGTCCTCGACGGAACCCGGCCCGAAGAGGAAGCCCTCGACCCGGGCCACCGCGCGCGGCGGTGGCGGTCCGTCGACGGGCAGCTGCCGCAGCCAGACCTCGCCCTGCTCGCCGACCGCATGGACGGCGGAGAGCAGTTCGGCCATGCCCGCGGGCCTGGGCGGGAGCACTCCGGCGACAGGGCTGAGCTCCCAGTCGCCGGCCCGGGCGGCGAGCCGGAGCACGCCCGCCCAGGTGGCGACGCGGCTGACCCGGGCGCGCAGGGAGAGCTCGACGGACGGGTCCGGGTACCCGAACCCGACGGTCGCGGCGGCGATGTCGTCCATCACCCGGCGCTCGACGGGGGTCCGGACCCAGCGGCCCTCCTGGGCGTCCCCGATGGCGGCGTCCCACCACTCCCAGGCGCCGTGCAGCCGGCTCTCGAACGCGTCCATGCAGGTCAGGCTAGTCCCTACGCCCGGCCCGTCGTAAGCACGCCCGGGCACCGAACCGATGCCCGGGCGTGCTTACGACGGGGGTGCGAGCGGGGCCGGTGCGGTGGGCTGGACCCGGTACGAGGACTTGCACCTTCACCCCGCCCTCGACCTCCCGCGGAGCTAGCCGGAGCGGGGGTTGAGACGGGCGGCCGACCAGGGGGAGTTACGGCCGGCGGCGTCGCGGTAGGCGATCCGCTGGACGGCGAAGAGCAGGCGGTACAGGTTGAGGGCGGTCTCGGAGTCGTCGGCGGCGAAGCCCAGGTGGTGGATGAAGGTCTCCAGGTCGGGCCAGTCGAAGTCATCGGCGACGGGCGGGGTCACGGGAACGCCGGCGAGGGTGTTGAAGGCCGCGGCGACCGCGTAGTGCGTCGCCGCAAGGGCGTTGGCGACAGCCGGGGCGGGGTCAGACATCGTGGGGCTCTTCTCCGTCGGGCCTTGCAACGTTGAGCGCGGTGACGACGCCCAGGGCGACGGTGGCCAACGCCAGAGCGAGGAGGGCGAGGAAGACAGCGGCGATCAGGAACCGCACGAGCACTCACGGTCCGCGTCGAGGAGGAGGGTGAGGAGGTTCAGGAGGGTCGACGCCGGGGCCGTGTTGAAGCGGACCAGGACGCGGCCGTCGAGGGTCCTGTCCGTGGCGGCGGAGGGGAAGACGAGGCCGAACTTCTTGCCGCGTTCGTGGAGTTCGGCCAGCAGGGTGCGGATGTGGGCGTCGGTGTAGGCGCGGACCCGGGGATCGGTGGGCTGCATGGGGTAGCGACGACGGTTCACGCGGCGGCCTCCAGCTCGAACCAGACGGCCTTGCCCTGCTTGCGGGGGTCGGCACCGAAACGGTGGGTGAGGGCGCGAACGAGGTGCAGACCCCGGCCCGAGCAGGACAGCGGGTCGGCCGGCGGCCGGGGGTCTCCGGGGAGGACCGGACTGTCGTCGCAGACCGAGACCCGGAGGCGCTGCGCGGAGAGCACGAGGGTCACCAGCGGCGCCGGACTCCCGGCATGGCGCCAGGCATTGACGAAGAGTTCGTGGAGCGCCAACTCGGCGTCCCCGATGAGGGAGGGCGACCACCCGGCGGCGGCGAGAAGGTCGGAGAGCTCAGCCCGAGCGGTGGACCAGTCGGGCGGGTTGCAGGCACGCATGAGAGACCCCCAGGAGAGAGGAGAGGGGAATCGACGAGACTGACGCTTCGTCATGTGATCAGTGCAACACTGAGAGTAGGGCCGAAGGTATTACGCGTGCAACTAGATCTCCGAGATACCTCGCCCAACCTGGCCAAGCTCACTCGTGTGGGTGGAGACTGGCCCGAAACGGAAGGAATCCCCCTTGGCACTCAGGACCCAAATCAGCGAGCGGCAGCGGCGGTTCGGCGCTGAGCTGAGGAGGTTGCGCGAAGCTGCGGGCCTGGCGGTCAAGGATGCCGGTGCTCTCATCGGTATCGTCGGTCCGCAGTTGAGCCACATCGAGGCCGCACGAACTGGCCTGGATCGAGAGCGACTCCTGGCCTTGCTCAAAGGCTACGACTGCACGGATGCTACCTACGTCGCGCTTCTGTGCGACCTGGGAGCCAGCGATGGCAAGGGCTGGTGGACCGAGTACAAGGGGAAGGTTCCCACGCTGGCCCTCGATCTGGCTGAAGTGGAACAGCGATCC
The DNA here is from genome assembly GCF_040651155.1 of Kitasatospora sp. NPDC048545. Taxonomy (NCBI): domain Bacteria; kingdom Bacillati; phylum Actinomycetota; class Actinomycetes; order Kitasatosporales; family Streptomycetaceae; genus Kitasatospora; species Kitasatospora sp. NPDC048545. The sequence goes on along the minus strand of NZ_JBEZIQ010000024.1, from coordinate 982 downwards.
GTCCAGCTCCACAGCTACGACTCGCTCTACGTCCCAGGTGTCCTTCAACTACCTGACTACGCGAGGGCCATCTACGAAGGTGCTCTCGGAAGTCCGTGGGAGCTTGAGACGCAGGTCCGCTTCCGGATGGATCGGCAACGCATCCTCACCGAAGACAAGCAGCTCAGCTTCGTCATTCATGAAGCCGCCCTGCGCATGCGTTTCGCGGGAGACGCGACGATGAGGGCCCAGCTCCTCCACCTGCTCGACATGGCGGAGATGCCCAACGTCAGCATCCAAGTGCTGCCGTTCACAGCGCCGAAGCATGCGCCCCTCTCAGCGTCATTCCTGCTCTGCGATCCCGGGTGCCATGAGCTCTCAACGATCGTCCTGTCCGGGCCCAAGCGCGCCGAACACCTCGGTGAGCCGGCTGAGGTCGACGCCTACATCAAGAAGTTCCAGCAGCTGAGCGAACTCGCGCTACCACCTGTCGACCGCAGCGACGCCCTGCGTAAGCTCGATACTCGCGACTCTTGGGGGCTCATCCACCACCTCCTCTACGAGCTTCAAACCTGAAAGGCGTCCGATGTCCCACCTCGTCTGGCAGAAGTCGTCGTACAGCGACGCCGAAGGCGCCGACAACTGCCTCGAACTGGCGCAAGGAGACGGAGATCTCCGCCACGTTCGCGAATCCGACGACCCATCCGTCATCGTCACCACCTCGACCGCCAAGCTCCGCGCCTTCATCCTCGGCGCCAAGGCCGGCGAGTTCGACCACCTCGTCTGAGCCCACCGCTCCCCCGCCCGCTCGCTGCTTCGGCGAGCGGGCGGGCGGGCGTCGTCCATAGCCGGCCCCGGAAATGCGAAGAACCCCCATCCGGAATCCGGATGGGGGTTCTTCACAAAGGTTGTTCGGCGGCGTCCTACTCTCCCACAGGGTCCCCCCTGCAGTACCATCGGCGCTGTAAGGCTTAGCTTCCGGGTTCGGAATGTAACCGGGCGT